>CAZYPV010000073.1:1512-15711 GCA_964649515.1 uncultured Comamonadaceae bacterium
TTTGCGCAACACACGATGAAAAAACTTTGTAATTGCAGATGTTTTGTTTGCGGATCTCAACCCACCGCCAAACTGAATTTCTTCCTCCCTTTCACTTCAATCATCCGCCTGAGCTCATCTTTCTCATCCTCTTAAAAGTCAATAAAACGCACGAAAATAAATACCCACATGTCAAATTGGTGCAGAAGGAGATATCATCCACCTCTAGATAGAAATTCAATTGCTTACCCTTTAAGAATGACCACCTCAAGTTTTGGCCTAAAGCTTCATTTCTTGTGAAGAAGTACTCTCCCTTCAACTTTCCCGGTCTAAAGAATCCAGTATCTTTGCCGTCCGAAACATGAATGCCGGAAGGCGCCATATCATCATCCAGAATTAAATAGGATCCGTGAGAATGAATACTGAAAATAAGGTACTCCCCTACATCAAAAAAATGATTGATCATTTCCCCAAAGATTGGCTCAATCTCACCACTCATCGTTTAGATGTGTATGATGAAGGAAGGGCGAAATATGCCTTTTTGGAGGAGTTTGAGGCACTTTTTGTACAAGATCGTTCAGACAAAACCTCACTAGCAGCCTTGCCTACGGCATACGACTATATTCGTTTGGGACACCCACTTTCTTGTGTTTTGGAATGGACCCTCGCCCAACTGGAGCAGCGAACCCACGATCGGGTAATTTCCTTTTCATCGCGAAGCATGCCTTTATTGGCCATCTTAAGGAAGAACCTTTTTCTTCGTAAGAACACGCGCATTGTGCACAATGGTGAGCTTCCAAGTTTTTTCGACCTCGATTGCTTGCGAGACATTTATGGCTATGAATTCGAAATGGTGAACAGCGACCACGTTTCGAATCTGGAAGCATTCGAAGGAAGCACGGTACAGATCATTCAGTGTGAGCAAACGGACCTCATACACATGTCCGAAGGGGTTGATTTTCTCTTGCAAATTCATCCTCAACTCGGAAGCATTCTACGGATTGCTGAACATCAAGACAGCAGCTATGTTTCAGAGGTGCAGCATGTTCGACGTAGGGAAAGCATTTCCATGACACCGGTAAATTGCAAAAAAGCACTCAAAGAATTGTTGGGAACGGTGAATACCTTCATTGATGAACAAGAGCAATCAAAGCATCACTCCGAGGTCTTGGCTCAAGTGGCAGCCATCACTCAGACAACAAAAGGCGCTTTATTGGGATCGAGCGGACTCTCCATTCAATACGCCATCATGATGGGATTGATTGACGATGCCGTTCAGCGCTACCCCAACAAAGCCATCAAAATCATCGTTCCACCCAACTGTTACGGCGGAACCAATGATCAAGCACGAAGAGTGGCAGCTTGTCTTCCTCAAGTGGAAATTCTAGACCTGTTGGTAGATCGTGAGAACGACATGGTGGAGAGCGTTGAAAGCGTGCTTGCCCATGTTGCCAAGGAAGATGCTGTACCCCTAATTATTGCCGAGATCCCAACCAATCCTCGGGTCGAAGTTCCAGACATGGCTGCTTTGAAGAAAGCTTTGAGCAAGGAGCGTTTCACGGCTCAGGGAGAAGTCGCCGTAGATCCCGTTTTTATTCTTGATCAAACTTTTTGTCCGAACATCCCATTTTTGAGCAAAGAAGGTTGGCTCGGACAAGTGCGCGCCATCTCCTACGTGAGCGGTTCGAAGTTTCCAAGCGGCGGACGATGCACTGCGGGCTATTGTGTAGCGAATGATGCTGCTGGTGACGTACTTCCTCATATCGACAAGCACCTTCGTTTGTGCGACAATCAAGCAACGGCAGAACAAGTTGAAATTCTTGCTCAACAACTTCCTTCAATGTTGGACCGCATCCAAGCTGCCTACCTCAAAACGAGAGCGTTCGTGAATTTCATTGGAGCCACCTTGCCCAAGGCGAAAATCAATTTCGTATCGGAAGAACTTGCTGAAGAAGGTTTCACTCCTTCCGTATTCTCCCTGGACTTACCTACCAAAGGAAACACCGATGAAGAGCGGGAAATGTACAAACGAGCACTGAACCTTCGCCTCATCACCATGATGATCACGGAAATTCCCGATGAAAGCAAGTATTGTGTGAGTTATGGTCAGCTCAAAGGCTGTTATTGGACCATACCCGCAACTTCAACTCAAGGAACAACAAAAGAAGGCGATAAGGACTACATTGCCCGGGTATCTTTGGCACCAGAACTTGACTTGGAGAAGCACAAAGCGGTATTCTCGGCTTTCGTCGAAGGGCTGTAACGGTCACTCCACTTCAACGTCTTCTATCAATCGAACTTCGTCAGTCGCAATTCGTTATTTCGGAACAATCCGCTTGAGATTTGTGTTGTTTGGGTGAACTCAATGCTTCTTCCATCATGCCCGAATCCCTCTCCGAATGTCCTGTTTGTCAATCCAAAAAGCACGTTCATTACATCACCACTCCTGCTCAAATGCACTCCGATCGTGGGCTATACAACTTCGATCGCTGTGAGGAATGTGCATTGGTGTTTCTCAACCCGCGCGTTGATGCCAAGGAATTGAGCGCGTTCTACACCGAACATTACCTCCCCTATCGAGGGGCCAGTGCTTGGGGCAAGTACGCCCATTTTGTGGAAGGGAGTCAGGAAAAATTGGATGAACGAAGGGTACAAATCCTCAGCGAAGAATTGATTTTGACTGAAAAGACGACCGTGCTCGATATCGGTTGTGGGAAGCCCAGTTTTTTATCGCGTTTGCGCCAGTCGTATCGTTGCACAGCAAAAGGACTCGATTTTAGTGATGAAGCGTGGGACTCATCTCCTGACTATGCCCAACTCGATCTTCAGATGGGCGAAATCACGGATCTCAGCTCAGACCTTCAGCCTGATGCCATCACCATGTGGCATTACCTTGAGCACGATTACGCACCGAAGAAACACTTAGAACATCTTCGATCCATCGTCCAAAAAGGCACCGTCTTGATCATTGAAGTACCCAACTTCGAATCGGAAAGCCGAAAAATGTACGGTGAGCATTGGGCGGGATGGCACACGCCCAGACACACCCAATTGTTCTCTCCAAAGAACATTTCTTTGCTCTTGGAGAATACGGGTTGGAAAGTGAGAAATGTCAAGAACTCGGGAAGTTTGGACCCTTTTGTATTGTATTGGATGAGCGAAATGAACCGAAAACAGCTCGCTTGGGATAAGAATCTGGAAAGCGAGTTTTGGCCATATGTAGCCTCTTCCGTCCGTTTTAAGCTCAAGCATTGGAACAAAAAGAATTCATCTCTCGGGGTGATGACCATTGCTGCAGAGGCTGACTAAGGCAGTTCACTCCTTGATGCCTAGAACAACTGCTTACCTTGCCACGTACCGTTCATTTTATAGGGAAGAAACCGGGCAAAGAGTTCTTCCTTGTACCAATCGTATTGCCTCGTTTTTCGGATGGCCTCGCGGTGATGATGATTTTTATAAGCAAACTGCTTTATCGATTCAAGGTCTTTCCACAAGCTGAAAGTCGCCATTTGAATCAAAGGCCATTCCCCCACACCCTTGGTATAAATCAAACCTTCATTGCCCTCCAGCGCTTTTTGGGAATGGGGAACATAAGCCCAAAACTTTCTCAGGTAATTCCATTTGATGGTTGCTCTCGTGATGACCGCGATGGGCTGATTTTCAGTAAGCTTCGCTCCCACTTCAAAGGGATTTCCACCCATCCAAGCTCCAGCAGCGCTCAAGTTTTTCATGTAAATGGCACATTGCTCTGAACTTCGAGCCGTGTAGTTTTTCCACACTTCGGAATGATTAAAATAAGCATCAGCTGCTGCCTCATTGTCCCACACCTGTAGTATGGCGTACACCGACCAGTCTGGAAAAGGATTGAACCCCTTTCCTTTTCCACTCCCCAGCAATCGATAGAACTGCTGCCCCTTCACTTTGCTCAAATCTTTGTGCGCAAACTGCATCATCTTCAAGGCCCAAAATTGATGCTTCACGGAAGAAAACCGAAAGAAAGAAATGCTTGTAATTTGTTCACTCATAAGGCCGCCAATAGTATTTGTGACAAGGATTTCCTCCTCCTCCACACCGATTTACTTTATGCAAACAACAAGGCAAGGCGGCTCATGTTTCTCAAGCCCTAATTGAATGCAGTTCACGAAGCCAAAATGTAAAGTGACGCTTCGGAGTGCGTTTCAAAAATCGTTACGGACTCACCCAATTGATGGAAATGTTGAAGTAAATGGGATCTGTCAGTGTGTTTTCAACCAGAAAAGGCGTATCGTCTCCAAAAGGACGGAAGAAGTCTCCACGATCCACATCGAAGGACCAGTTGTATCGGTAGCCCCCCTGTGCTGAAAGCCAAATTTGACTCGTTAAAGCATGTTCCCATGTTGCTCGAAAACGCAATTCCGACCTTCTGAGTTCCATATCATCGTAAGGCAGGTTGTACAAATCATCGACGTTATTGATCCTGAAAGTATTTCCTTCTACTTCCCAACCGAGGAGGAGTAAATTTTTCTGGTTGATGTTTCTTCGGTACTGAAAACGGGCCGGTAGCAACATTTCCAGTCCCCATTTTTTATTTTGAGCCGTGTAAAGCATGTAGTATGCCGGAACATAGTTGAGGGAACCTCCGAGATAAGTTCTACTCAAACCAAAACCCCAAATCTTTCGATCGTTGGCTTTCTGCCCGTAAATGATGGCGCCGGTGTACCTCAGGTAATCCAAACTTTGAAGATTATTCGCCGTGTAATCACCATTCAAATTTAGGCCTGCTTGGGCGATGATGAAATGTTTGATGTTCAAAGGCTTGAATACCGTAGCCGTGAAGCCAGAACTTTTCAGACCATTTTCGTTGAGCGACCTGATCAAAGGGGCATTGGCGGCATTTACTTCATCTTTAAAATCATAACGCGTTTCGGAAAAATTCACCCCTAAATTCAAAACAAAGGAGTTTTTCGAAATCACGGGGTAGTTCACAGCAAATCGCAATCCTTGAACACTTCGAATATCCACTTGATCTTTCTGAGCGTTCTCGAAATGAGCGAAGGGTTCAGACTCCGGTAATTGCAAGTTGGACGTCAAAGAATGCGCCCCTTGAAAATCATATCCGAGGGAAAACAGCTTGATGGGCATTTGACCTACAATCCTCGAAGAACAGAAGGCTTTATTTTCTTCGGTTTGCACGAATTGAGAGTAATCGATTTGTTCTTCACCACCTTCTTCTTCCATAAGAATCTCCTCTTCTAAGGGATCTTCTTCAATGGGCTCTTCTTGAGCAAAGAGTGTGGCAGGCGCAAGTAAGGTTAGCAGCACCCAAAATCTCATGAATGGACTCATGTACGTATTTTAGTTGGTTTTCATTCGCACCCAAGTATCAGTTCTACCCACCAACCCAAAAGGATCGAGCGAACCGCGAACTTCAAGCTTGTTTTTATTGATCATTTCAATGGTGCAATAGTAGGTGTTTCCTGACTTAGGATCATAAATTGTTCCGTCCACCCATTCGTCTTCGTCAAAGACAAAATCACGAAGGTTCAGCATGTTGAGAATGGCCTTTCCTTCCGGATCTGTTTTAGGATTTCCGTTTTCGTCGTTCGGTTCTTTGAGCCACACAATTCGTCCGTGGTACTTCTCTTTCCCTTTCTCCTTGAAGATTTTCACATAAGCCGTACCTTCGCTGGGCATCCATAAGCCAACGATATCATTGGCTTCAACTTTATCCTTAACCATTTCTGCGGGCACAAAAGCACTCGCCATCAAGAAAAACAAAGCCAGTACACTGAATTTTCCTAGTTTCAACATTGCATTCGATTTCATTGCTTCTAAATTAGAGATTCGGGGTTGACAGAACAAATAAGCTGCCAAAATTCCTTTTTCCTCACGATCGATGGGAAGATAATCGTTTTTGGCAAAGTAATGTTCGGCTCTTCTATCTTTTCCGGCTTTTCATCGTTTGCTTTGCCCTGATTTCTGAAATTTTACTCGGGTTGAAAGGATGCTATCGACCAATCACAAAAAAAGCGGCACGCGCAAACCCCTAAAATGCGCGTACCGCTGCTCACACTTGAAGTGTGATTTCCATGCTCATCTCTCCTTAATTCAACTTCAACTCTCGATCCGTGAATCGGTGTTCGTTGATGCTCAAACTGAAGTAGTAGCTTCCTTTGGTGAGATTGCCCTTGGGTATTCTCCATTGGTATTGTCCGTCTTTGAGCACCTGAATGCCCGTGAGCGACTCCACGACTTGTCCGTTAGCATTCATTACCTCCAAGAGGATTGCTCCATTGTCTGGCGATAGAAAGTTGAGAATAAACTCGTCCCCTTCCGTGCCACTTACCTCAAAGGCTGCCGGAGCATCGGGATAGATCATGCTATTGGGATCAAAGTCGATTTGATTTACCACGTTGATGATTTGGCTTACTGTGGTTGTATTTCCCGCACAGTCTGTCGCGGTCCAAGTGCGTACGATGCGTTGATCTTGGCAACAATCCAGCTCCACAATCACATCACCGGGTCCGTTCACTTCTACTCCATTGATGTTTCCGCTATAGAAGAACCAACCGCTCATGCCGAATTCATCGTTTCGGTTATTCGCCGCTTGTCCGAGTTGGAAGCCGTAAAGCAAGTTTGCCGGCATGTGTGTCAAGTTTAAGGTACTTCCCTCGAAGTCGCCCGTACCTATCAAAACCGAAGCTTCCGCATTGAGAACGTAGAAATTCCAATCGAGATAATGGTCTCCAGCTACGTTGGCATCATCTTTATAATCACCTCCATTGGCGCTCCATTCCTCCCAGTTGCGTTCATCGGTAAGTAGGATGTCAATCATCCAGCCTTGATTTGCATTTTGAGTATTGAACACTTCACCTGTGAGGTGCTTGTTCCCGGTGGTAGGGTCGGTAGAGATGCTTCCACCCGCTGCCGTGAAGATATAATTTGCTCCAACACCATCAATTCCCGGCAACCAGAGAGCAATGCTTTCAAAACTGTTCACAGCGTTTTCCATGGTGCAGGATTCATCACCCAGAACATCTTCAAAAGTCTCTTCAAAAACAACCTCTACACCTTCGCCACAGCTCTCAAGTGCAGTAACTTCCGGAATGGCTGGAACCTCATCACACTCCACCATGATATCGTCTGGAACGCCCATTAAAATTGGAGCAATATCGTCGATAACGGTAATCAATTGCGCGTGCTGAGTGGTATTTCCACAGGCATCAATTGCAGTCCAAATGCGGAGTTCTTCGTATTCGCTCGGACAATCGCCTTCTGTGGTGGTGATGTCCAAACTCACTTCAACTTCGCTACAATTGTCGCTTGCCTCAATCAAATGCGCTTCAGGAACCATCAAACAATTGACCACGATATCTTCTGGAGCATTACTAAATACGGGAGCCGTTTCATCAACAATGGTGATGTTTTGCTCGTGTTGAATTTCGTTACCGCACTGATCTGTAGCGGTCCATCTTCGGCTCAAAATAGAAGTACATCCTTCACCACCGAAGCTTTCTTCCATCACTACACTCACACTTCCACAGTCGTCGATGGCTTCCAGCACCTCAGCAGCAGGAAGGTCTTCGCAACTTACGGTGAGGTCTTGCGGAAGATCACCAACAAAACTCGGCGGCATGTTGTCGCTCACGAAGATGCTTTGAACTTGAACAGTGGTGTTTCCGCAGAGGTCGGCAGCGCGGTAGGTGCGACGAATTTCGTAAGGACAATTGCCGGGAAACACCTCCTCTTCCACGGTTACTTCGGCGCTCGAACAATTATCTATAGCGCTCAAACTTGCGAGTTCGGGTACTTGGTCGCAACTCACATTCAGGTCGGTCAAGTTCGTTGTGAAAACGGGACCCTCAAGATCGCTTTGTTCAACAATTTGAACGAAGGTACTCGAGTTTCCACAGGCATCCGTAGCCGTGAAGGTGGTTGTTCTTGTAGTTGAACACTCGTTGCTTTCCTCAAGCGTAAATTGAGAAATGCTTGCTTCACTGCAATTATCGATTGCGGTTGGCGGTGTGATGATGGGCCAAGCTTCGTTGCAATCAATGTGGGTGTAGGCTGTACCTCCCTCAAAAACGGGAGAAACATCGTCTGACACAAAAATCAATTGGGTCATTGAAGTGCTATTCCCACACTCGTCACTCGCAAGATAATTTCTATTGATGATATAGCTGCAACCGTCACCAATGGTGTTGTCGATGATTTCCAAGGAAGTCGGACCACCACATGCATCGCTCACCATAACCTGGGCGGGATCGGGAATGTTTTCGCAAGTCACAAAGGTATTTGCAGGAACACCCAAAATCGCCGGAGGAGTCGTATCCACCACGGTAATGATCATTTCTGCTTCGGCAGTATTTCCACAAGCGTCCGTTGCGGTATATGTTCGAAGGATATCGTAAGTACATCCACCACCAGCAAATTGATCTTCAAAAGTGATGTTAACTGTAGCCGCACAATCATCAAGCACATTAGGCAATGGGAGTCCATCCAAAGCGCTGCATTCCACGGTCATACTGCTCGGTGCATCAACAAAAACAGGCGCACTTTCATCACTCACCAAGATGCTTTGGCTCACAATTGTAGTATTTCCGCAATCGTCTGATGCAATCCAAGTTCGCACAATGGTAAATTCACAACCGGCACCTACAATGCTCTCGTTCACCGTTACTGCCACTGCTTGATCGCAATTATCGCTCACTTCCGGCTCTGGCATTTCGGGGATGGAGCCGCATGTAGCTGTAGTGTTTGGCGGAATACCCGTTAATACTGGTGGTTCGGTGTCAGAAACGTTCACTTGTTGCGTGAGTACAGTGGTGTTTCCACAGGCATCTGTTGCCGTCCATGTGCGGAGGATGTTCGGACAACCACCAGCCAACGTTTCTTCGCTGTAGGTGATGTCCACCGCAGAACAATCGTCGCTCGCAGTGAGGATTTCTGGTTCTGGAATGTTTCCGCAAGATACGTTTAACTCGCTCACGCTTTGGTCGAAAACGGGCGGTGTATTGTCCATCACTTCGATCACTTGGATGTGCGTTGCAATATTTCCGCAAGCATCTGAAGCCGTGAAGGTTCTTGTGATGACGAAGGACGCTTCGCAGCCCAAAGAAGTTGTATTTTCTTCCAGTGTGAGGTTTGGATTGAGGTCGCAATTATCGATCAGCTCAGGGAATTCAACGGCGGGTATTGCATCGCCACAATTTAACAAGAGATTTTCAGGAAGGCTGAGAAACTGTGGAGCTTCGTTGTCTGAAACCAGGATGATTTGCGTCTGGGTAGTACTGTTTCCACAAGCATCGCTGGCTGTCCATGTTCTTGTGATGATTTGATTGCACACTTCGCCTTCCATCGTTTCTTCCAACTCAAGGGTCACTTCTCCACAAGCATCCATCGCCACAGGTGTTTCGGTGGGTATTGTACTGGAGCAAGAAACACTCAAATCAGCAGGAAAAGAAGTGAACACGGGAGCTTCATCATCCACAAAATGAATCAGTTGTGATGTTGAACTTGAGTTCCCACAAGCGTCTGTTGCCGTCCACGTGCGCAGGATATTCTGACCACAATCGTTGCTTTCCAGCACTTCGTCGGTGAACGACAAGTCCAGCGTGAACACACAATCGTCGGTGGCGTTGATTCCAAACTGTTCTTGTTCAGCACCGCAGTTCAGTGTGATTTCTGCAGGAGCCGAGATGCTTGGAGCTTGAGCATCGTTGTAGCTGAGCACCACTGTTTCTTGAGCAACATTACCGCAAGGATCTTCTGCTGTGAACACATAGGTTCTTGTGAACACGCAATCTTCAAGTACATCGTTGAAAGAAACCAAGACTTCCACTTCACCTGCACATTGGTCAACTGCATTCACTTCTATTGGAGCATTGATTGCTTCACAGCTCACGTTTCCACCTTCAGGCAATCCGAAGAAAACGGGAGGAGCGTTATCAATCACGGTGATGATTTGGCTTGCTTCACTCACATTCCCACACAAATCGCTGGCCACCCAAGTTCTTTGGAAGGCATAACAAGCGTTGGCCGATGGAATTTCTGTGATGAAATAGTCGATTTGGACTTCCTGACAGTTATCCGTAACCACTGGCTCGGCCGTCAATTCCAAGTTTTGGCAAAATTGTGTTTCGTCTGAAGGAACGGAGAGGAAAACCGGTGGTTCATCATCCAAAATCGTGATGGTTTGTTCGAAAACGGCTGTATTTCCGCAGTCATCACTCACTTCGTAGCTGCGTGTGATGCTTTGGTTGCATGCATCGCCGAGGGAGGTCTCTGTTAAGTTTACTTGGACGTTGCTGCTGCAGTTGTCGGCAAAACTCGCTTCTTCCAAGGGCCATTCGCTGCAGGAAATGCTGACCTCGCTCTCAAAATTGATGGCGGTTGGAGCTTCATCATCAACAAAAACGATGCTTCTGCTGATGTTTGATGTGTTTCCACAAGCGTCTGTGGCTGTCCAGGTTTGGATGTGCACTTCATTGCAGTTGGCACCGCTTGTGTTTTCACTGAAATTGAGTAGAACATCAGAACAATTGTCGATAGCCACGCCATCAAAAGCTGGAATCTCCTCGCCACAATTCAAGCTTAAATCTTCTGGAACCTCAACAAAAACAGGAGCTATGGTATCTGTTTGATGAATCAATTGAACGAATGTGCTCACATTTCCACAATCATCCATGGCTTGGTAGGTGCGTTGAATAGTGGGTAAGCATGCCCCACTGAAATTCAATTCTTCGATGATTTCAAGGGCAACTTCCGAGTCACAATTATCAATGGCCTCCACCGTTACTGTATCTAATTCATCACAAGAAACATAAAGGTCACTTTCTGCGTTGACAAAGCTGGGCGCTTCATTATCAATAAAAACAAGCATTTGGTTGATTGAACTTACATTTCCGCAACCATCGGTGGCTGTGTAAATCACCAAAGAAGAGGCATCACAAAAGTCTGTTTCGCAATCGAAAAAGCCGTTGTTTTGATCGCCATCTACAAAATTCTCGTTGATGTTTGAAAGAATTCCGGTGAGTTGAGACGCGGTGTAAAGTGAACTACAGCCACCAATCACCTGATCAGCGATGGTGATAATTTCTGATACGGTAAATCCAACAAATCCTCCTGAACTCACCTCCAAATCGCCCAAAGACAAAGGTGAAGCTCCGAAATTAGGGTCGGCTTGATCAAAAGCTACACTCAACTTCAAACTCACGAGGTGAGAAGCAAAGGTATTGTTGAAGTTGGAGGGATCGATCATTTGTCCGTTAGGCAAAAGAGCTGGCTGACCACCCGAAGGCAAAAATGCTTGAACTGCGCTTGCCGAGGTGAGGGTCAAACTGTTATTGCATCCAATGCTCAACCCATTTGGAAAGACCTCATCGAAATGTGCATCTCTGTAAGATCCAGGATTGTTACCGTTTGCCGGACTCCCCCATCCTCCTGGAGTTTGGGTTCTGTACTGACAGAAATCATTAGGATTCAGTTCTACGATGTTGGTGTTCATATCGAGCACCGAACAATTATCGGAAACCTCTGGAAACTGTGGAGTAAACTCCTCACCGCAATTTAAGGTGATGCTTGCGTCTAGAGTCTCAAAAACGGGCGCTTCACCGTCAAGAACAAGGATGCTTTGTGTGCAAGTTGCTGCTACCACACCATGAAGACTGGCCGTCCATGTGCGGAGGATTTCTAAAGGGCATCCTTCAGTGAGAACCTCGTCAGAATAGCTTAATTCATAGGCATCATCGCAAAGTAAAACAGGGTATTCGTTGAGTGATGGAGAAAAATCTCCATCGGTACATTCCAACTCAAGGTCAATTGGGCAAGCCATGATGGGCGTTTCAATGCAATCGCCTTCGAGGTTGATATCCCCGTGATCTGCTACAGGCGCACCTTCAAGCGTACCGGTGTAATCAAACCAAATGCTCATTCCGTTTTCAGCATTTTGATCGTTTGCAGCAAGGCCCACTTGAAAGCCGTACTGGTAGTTTGCTGGTCGGTGCGTCAATTGGAGCACATCACCTTCATAATTGCCCGTACCAATGAGTCGGTTATTCTTATCCGGGTCCATGATGTAGTAATCCCACGTTTCATAGAGGTTGCCCACGACGTTGGCGTTTCCTTTCCAAGAACGACCAAGGGCCGACCATTCATTCCAATCCATGCGATTTTTGAACCACACATCGATGTAGAGTCCATAATCTGGGTTTTGCATGTTGATGCAGTTTCCGTAGAGGTGGGCTGTTCCATCATCAAAAACATCAAAAGTTCCCCCATTGGCATCGAAGGCAAATCTTGGGAAGACGTTGTTGGGCAAATCGGGGAACCACAAGACTCTTTGATCTTGCCCGAAACCATTCACGAAGCAATCTTCTTGGGCACAAAGTTCATTGCTAATGTTGCTCTGTGGAATGTTTTCACCCGCATTGTAGTTGCCCAGCACCTGTGCCGGAGTGAGTGCTTCATCATACATCGCCACTAGGTGAAATGCTCCCAACCACGGTCGGTCTGCACCAATTTCATTCCCCAGTGCTAGTTTGTAGTTGAGGTCCCAGTTATTGAGGTCGCCCGGACGCACGTGTTCCGCCACCAATTCACCGTTGACATAGAACTTTTCTGTGCCGGCAGCATCTCTTGTGGCTACTACATGTTGTAATTGTCCGGGTGTCACACTACCGTTCGGCGCATTAAAATTCGGCATACCGTTGCTGGTGGTAGTACTTGTTCGAGTGCGAAGGATGTATTGATCTCCATCTTGGGCTAAAGTGAGGTTTCGGTTGGAACTTCCGTTAGATAGGGTAATGATTCTTGCCGGACCATTCTGAGTATTGTTTTGGGGAGTAATCCACGCTTCTACCGTAAATGCTTGGGCATGGATGATGGCCTCACTCAAAGCAGTTGCTGGAAGGAAGCTCTTGGCCACATTGGAGTTGCTTAAACTCATGCTATTGTCTTCAAACAAGGCATCATTTTCGTTTTCGAGAACGAGGATGGGATCTGAAAAATCTCGGAGGTTCAGGATCTGATTGCTTTCCTCGTGGAAGGAGTAAAGTGCCCATTCGTCGCCATAGCGTTGAGCTTGAGATAAGGAAACAGCAAAAAGGGTGGCTAGTGTGAATAAAGCGTACTTCATAGTGGTTTGGTTAGGCAGGAAGCCTCAACAGACACACTAAATAGTACATGGTTTCATTCAAAGGTAAAAGTGGGTGGGTTCTATTATGTACTTGGAAACCCGCCTTGAGGTTTCAAGAAGAGCAAGAAAAAAGTCAAATTTTAATCCAGTGAAATTAAATCTCCTGATCCTGAAATACTTGCATCTACCTGAAGAGGTGAACCTCGATACAGTATGTTGCCTTTAGCACCGATATAGGCGAAAAGATAGCTGTTGGAGAACACCCATAATTCTCCAATGGAATTGTTGTTGGAGTACACCTCATTCGCAGAAAAAGCATCGGCCTTCATTTGGCCATATCCCTGATGAAAGAATTCTGCTTTTCTCCCTTCACCCAGAAAAGAAAAATTACTTAAACCTGCATGGTTGATGCATTTTAATTCTTCGCAATTCAGCAATAAGCGGACATCACCAACACTTTCTCGGGCAACGATTTCGAGCTTGTCCAAGTGCAAGGTATCCTTTGAAAACACCTCCCCTTGTCCGTTCAACTCCAAATAGCTCAATTCTTCTCCCACTCCAACCTTCACCTTGAGGCGCGGTTTGTAGCTGCGTACGATGTTGCAAGTATTCTCATTTCGGATGGAGATGCGACCATTTTCAAGGTCTGTAATGAGCTCTGGCAGCAAGTTTTTTGGTCCGCTCACCTCCAAAAAGGGCACCTCGCTGGGGAAAAGTTCCAAATCGACCAAATCGGAGCAGGTAATGCTTTGCACCTTGAATGGCATTGCTCGTTGGGTGCTGATTTCTTCTCCACCTTTTTGGAAACAGTCGGGAGCATTTTCCTTATTACAGGCCGTGATCGACAGCAAGAGGAAAGGAAAAATGCGTAAAACTGATTTCATGGACTGCCGGTGTGGTGGACACAATCATGCGCCTTGCGATGTGCGTTGAAAGGTACGAAGAATGTTGAAAGTGGGTAATGGTTTCTTTTTTGACGGCGCTCATTTAATGATCAGCCGTTCACTCCCACTCTGCACACCATTACTCATGAAAACTTGGTACATTCCAGGGACGAGGTTGTTGAGTAGAAAGGAGAGCTTGGGCTTGAAGGAAGTTGTATTTTG
>CAZYPV010000074.1:0-2259 GCA_964649515.1 uncultured Comamonadaceae bacterium
CCAATCCTTGAAAAAGACCTATCGACTTAGAGCGCAAAAGCCCGTCAACAAAGAAGTTCATCTTCCTCATTGTCCGCTTCCCACTCTCCGCTCTGAACCAGCTGTCGGCTTACGTAGCCCAAATCTCATATCAGGAAAAAGACCTATCCACTTAGAGCGCAAAACCCTGTCAACAAAGAAGTTCACCTTCCTCATTCTCCGCTTCCCGCTCTTCGCTCTGAACCAGCTGTCGGCTTACGTAGCCGAATTATGAAACCAAATACTCTCCCCTGTCATCAGGGCTTTCACCAACGATGCTATTAAATCGTTGAAACGATTGATGGGCGGAGGTACGATTTCTGAAAACCCACGGTTGAAACCGTGGGCTGGTTTCATTTTTATTGACAAAACCTTTCGGTTTTCTTGGCCTAAATTTTAACCTCGGAAAAGGCTTATCCACTTAGAGCGCAAAAGCCCGTCAATAGTGGATTCCTCCCTCATCACTCTCCGCTTCCCGCTCTCCGCTCTGACCATTACAAGTACCTTATCACCATCACAAGCCCAAAAACGCCCATCATCCCGATAAAAACAACCCTAAACAAAGCTTCACTCATCTTCCCTAAAAGCGATTTTCCAAGCAAGTTACCTCCCGCGGCTCCCAAGCCCAAACACAAACCGGGCAACCACAAATCACGATCCAACTCCCCAAAAAAATAATAAGCGGGTAACTGCACCAAAGCCAATAAAAAGGAATTCACCGCCTTTGTTGCTACCAAGGATTCTTTCTTCATCCCGTAATTGAGATAAAAGGGGTTTAAAACCGGACCCGTGGCTCCTAGCACAGTGCTCAAATTGGCTACGAAAAAACCCAAGATTGAAAACCCTCTGAGGGTCATTGTAAACGACCGCTGATGTTTCTTCAAAAACGAATACACAGCAACCAAGATCAAAAACAAACCTAAGATCAAGGGGAGTAGTTCCGCATCCAAATGAGAAAAAAACAAAGCCCCGGTGATGCCTCCAAAAAATGCAAAAGGAAAATACCAGCGCACTACCTGCCAGTCAATAAAGCTCCAAAACAACAAAACCCTCGAAGGTCTTCCCAAAAAATTACCCAACTGAACCAAAGGAACCGCCACCTTGCCACCATAGAGAAATTGAACCACCGGAAGCATCAACATGGCTCCACCTCCTCCCGCCAATGTGCTGAACGCAAAAGAAACAAAGCCGGCTGAAAACAAAAGGAGAAGATCCATGACCACAAAACTACTGCAGTTCACGAATTTTCTCCTTGATGTAAGTTAAAAGTTGGTACTGAAATCACAATTTTGCATCGGGAATACCGATGTGGATAATCCTACTTCCACTTTGTCCCAATGGTTGAGTGCTTTTTCCAATAACGATTCCCGACTGACTAGCATTGTACCTCGCCACAACGTCGCCATACACATTGCGCAAGAGGGCAATTTCCTCCCCTTTCTCTACCAAATCGGTAAGATCGGGCTTCACCTCCAAAATACCTCCCCGATCGGTATACATCCAGAAGGAAGAGCGGCAAAGTACAGGTGGGGTCTCGGCAACGGTTAAGGGTTTGTCAATCATTCCTAAATTCACCATCACGTTGATGATTCCTTCCACTCCAGATCGAATCATGCCTCGCTGAAACCGGTTAGGATTTCCTACCTCAACGGTAATGGCCTGAATCCCCAAATCAGCGGCAGCCGAACGCAAAGTTCCATCGCCACCGGCATTGTTCAAGATGATTTCGGGCTGCTGCAACAAAGCCAATTCCCGATTCACCTTATCACTCAAATCTGCCCTCACATAAAAACTGTTGGCCCTACCAAAACTCGCGGTGTGTAAATCAATCAAATAATCAAATTCCTTCACTACCCGGTCCATAAATCGGTGGGCATACACATCGCTTTCATTCCCCGAAGCTTTCCCTGGCATGATGCGATTCAAATCAACTCCATCGGTAAAACGTCGATCCAACTGAAGCGCTGCAGGAACATTCACCACAGGAACCGCAATGAGTGTACCCTTCAATTTTTGTGGATCAATGATTTTGAAGAGGTCTTGAATCACTTTTAAACCGTTCAATTCATTTCCATGAACCAAAGCGGTGATGCCGAGAACCGGACCATCTTCCAGTCCTTTTGCGGTCATGAGGGGTAAATTAACGCTCTGACCAATGCCATTCTCTATCATCCGCATTCGGTAACGAGTGGCTGAACCGGGTGTGAGGTTCGCCAAGTCCAAACGCTGAAGAATCTCGTA
>CAZYPV010000074.1:2359-13571 GCA_964649515.1 uncultured Comamonadaceae bacterium
GCTCTTCGTCCATAAATAGCCATGGGACGGAAGCCTCCAGGGGTGTGTTGTATCACCATACGCAAATCGAACGCATACCACCTGCCCCGCTTATCGGGCATGGTTCCCACGTGGTAGAGGGTTCCCAACTTGGTTCTTGAACTCCAAGCACTGTTTCCAATCAAGCTTTGAACGATGAATCGATCATAGCGATTGGGCAAGGCCATAAATGCCTCCAACTCTCGCTCTGAAGTGATGGTATATACTCCTTGACCAGCATTGCTGTAAGGAACCTTCACCACGGCGTGTCCGCCCATCTTTTGCACCCAAATCGGAACTTCATTTTGCGCGACGTCCCAAATGGTTTCTGGGGTGTGGATGCGAATTCCTTCGGGCTCCAATTCTGCGTTAAACAGGTCGTATGCCTTACTTGCAATGAGCTTGTTACGCCCTCCTGCAAGACAAGTGATGATGGGGTTGAGCACCAAAGTTTTTGATCCCATGGGAAAACGACTCCAAGGTTGTTGGGTAACGTAACGAAATAAAGCGCGCACGGGCATCCAGTCTGCATCTTTGCTCTCGCGGATGTAAAACACGCGCTCTTCATATTTCACAAGGGTTGTATCAAAATCGCTGTGGTAAGGCACGAGAAAAACGTCCTCATCAAAAACTTCAGCCATGGCAGCAGCATAGCCCCTTGCCTCCACCAAATTTTTATCATAAAACACCGCTAAGCACCCTTTTATTTGTCTTTTCCGTTGCAAATGAGGTTTGAAACTGTGCTCCATGTATTGCTTGTAGCCCCCCATTTCTTGGTATTCATCCAGCAAGGGCATGGATTTTTGGCCTGAGGGACTGCTATTATTCTCAATGATCACCATCCGGCGGTTCCCTTTGTCATTGGTGCAATAAATCAAATCCGTTCCCGAGTGCACATAGTGTTTGGGCTGATATTTTAACCACCTCTCTACGGCATCGGGGTCGGCCTCAGGATGCAAGTGACAATAACGTTGTTTGATCTGTTGGGTGGTCATGTTGAAGAAAAACTGCACCATTGGATGTATGGTGGCGTTTCTTACCTCCGGATACCAGTAATGTTCCGGCTCGGCATGACCGGGTTCAAAGCGTGTAATTTCCATTGTTTTAGTCTTCTCCATCACTCTCCTCGTCCTCACCTTCAGTGCCAGCACCTTTGAGGTATACGAGCGAGACAATGCGTTGAGCTTTTCTTTTGTCTGGATGATCTGCTAAAACCACCTGAAACGTAGTTCCAAGGTACATTGGCCATGACAGGTCATACTTGTATTCTTGTCTATTTTCAATGGTGTCTGCCAAAAAAACGAGTCCCGCTTCATCCTTGAAGGAGTACAAGTTGCGACCTCCTTCCTGACTGTATTTCTCAAACACCAATACTTTGCCTTTCGAGGCATTTTGCGCTAGGCAGAGGCTAGAAGCACATACCATGAGCACTACAAACAAATGATTCATCTGTATATCAATAAGTTAAAAAATATTTGTGGAATTGCGTTCATCGGAAGATGTTCCGACCCTTTCATCACGAACGCTAGTGGCTGAGTTGCTCCTACCCGAGAAACAACATCACGAATGATTGACCTTTCTGTTGCGGCAAAACAATTTGTTGGACAACATTAAATAAAAAATCAATATGCCAATCAATCTTCTGCTACGATTCCCAATTTTTTCATGAGGAAGGTAGCATTCATGGTATCGCAAACACCAGGTTTTAAACGGTAATCGAAGTGCAAGTCGTCTCCTTTGATGTTGGCTGAAAAATGAACATTCTTCATATTGGCTTTACCTTCAGTGACGCTACAAAGGCTCAAATCGTGCGTTGCAACCATTCCGGCCACCCTGAATTTCATCAATTGTTGAACGAAAGAACGCGACCCTGAAGCTTTGTCCTTAGAATTGGTCCCTTTCAGAATTTCATCCAGAAGCACCACCATCGGTTCGTTGTTTTTAGCCATACTCACCAATTGGGCGAGGCGTTCCAATTCACTCAGAAAATAGGATTTCCCTTCTTGAAGCGAATCGCTTGTGCGCATGCTTGTGAACAAGGGTGCAGCGGAGAAAACAAAGGATTTTGCCAACACCGGTAAGCCAGCGTTCGCCATCACATACGCCGTTCCAACCGTTCTTAGATAAGTACTTTTGCCCGCCATGTTGGCACCCGTGATGATATCGAAACTTGGAAAGGCATTGAGCGTGACGTCATTACTCACCCCGCCAGACGTGAGCATGAAAAGGTGCTTCATTTCGGTGGCTTGCAAGGCAACTCCTGCTTGAAACTTAGGGTAAGTGCTGTGTTCTTCAACGTGATATGCCAAGGTCCCCAGAGAACTGAGCATCTCAAGTTCAGCCAAAACCGACAACCAAGTATTCATATGAACGCCATGCTTCGATAACCAATCGATCAATCGTCGTTCTGAGCGAAGATCTTGCACCAAAAGCGCATTCAGGACAAAAACAGCAAGTAAATTGTTCCTTTGATCAAACATCTCCACAATCTTGGAGAGTTCTTTCATTGCTGCTCTGCCGGCTTTTAGTTGTTCGCTCAAATCGCTGAGCAGTGAAGCGTCCTCAGGCACATCACAAGCCACATCAAAGAGCACCTGAAGGGTATCCAAAGTCTGTTTACTCTTTCCCAGTGCCTCGCTAAGTGCATTCATCTTCTTCAATCGACTTCCTACAAGTGCGAGCGGTATGAAGAAAAGGAAAAACATTCCGGTAACACTGATCCATCCGGAATACGTTGCTAATATGAGTAAAACTGAGAAGAAAGGTGCAAGAATCACAGCAATGCGGGTCCAAGCGGGTGGCAAGTCTTTTGGTGGAGTTGCGCACCATGCACGAAGCGCTTTCATGGCTGAAGATGATTGCTCCAACAAACTTCCCGCGGCTCTCATTTTCAGGCGCCACTCATGGGCCTTACTCGCTTCTTTGCAGCGCGCTTGTCTTCCGTGCAAAACGTGCTCACTTCCGTCGATGGTACTTAATCTGCTAGCGAGCAATGCTTGACCATCAATGCTGTATGAACGGTTGATGATTTGAAAGATGGAATTGGGGCCAAAAAGATCCAAATCGTTCGCAAAAGGATGTTTGGGCGGGAGATGCGGAGTGTACACCTTCAAGTTGGGCAGTCCCCCCTCGAGCACATTCAGTTCATCTTCCAATGCCGATCTCATCGCCTCCTCAAACAACAAATGCTGCTTCTTCTCTTTGTGTCGCTTCACCAAAAGAAGAAAGATGAACAACATCCCCACCACCACAAAACCAAAGGCAGAAGACCATTTGAAAGCGCAGTAAACACTACCACTGAACATCGCAAAACTGAGCAAACGCAAGGCTACCAACAATCGCAGCTGTTTCTTTATTTCGCCGATGCTCAAATTACAAACCTTCTTTCTTTCGGTGTACGCTTTTTTAGCCACTTCATTCATGCCCCAAATCTAAGACCTTTAACAGAAATTTAGTATTTAATTGTTGCAACATCTATTGTATCTACATACATTTGCCTCGTTATGAGTATTGAAGAGGACATTCAACAAACCAAGTTTGCTACAGAGCATCAAAAAGTGATGATTAATTTGTTGTACACCAGCAGTTGGATGAATAACGTTCAAACACGTTTTTTCAAAGAATACGACTTGACACCGCAGCAGTACAACATTTTGAGAATACTTCGCGGACAAAAGGGAAAGGGCATTCAGCTCAATGATATCTCTTGCCGGATGATTGATAAAATGAGCAACACTTCCCGCTTAGTAGAAAAACTACGCTTGAAGGAACTATTAGAACGGAAAAACGACATTGAAGATCGAAGGCAAGTGAAAGTCAGCATCACCCAAAAAGGCTTGGATCTACTTTCCGAAATGGACGAGCCCATCCAGAACATGCACTCCACCATCGCGTTAGAACCTGATGAGGCAAAAGAACTCAACCGATTGTTGGATAAGCTGAGATCCACTACCGACAATCACTGAACTAAAAAACGGCATAGAATTATCATAAACACAAATATTTAAAATTTAAAACAAACATCATGAAACAAATTATCCTATCACTCAGCATGGCGGTTTTCGCCCTCACCGCAATTGCAGGAAACGAAGATGGCAATAAGCTATCGGTAGATCACAAGGCAAGTACCATGAACTGGAAAGGTTCAAAAGTCACTGGCTCGCACGTTGGTACCGTTAAAGTGAAAAGCGGATCGGTTGAAAGCGACGGAAAAACCATTACCTCTGCCAAAGTAAACATCGACATGACAAGCATTAAATGCACCGATGCAGACATGAACGATGAGTACAAAGGAAAATTGGTGGGTCACCTCAACTCTCCTGATTTCTTCAACACTGCAGAGCATGGAGTAGCGACTTTCGACCTCACGAAATTCGAAGCCAAAAAAGGCGAAAACGGAGCCAACTACATGGTAACAGGGAAACTCACCATCAAGGGGATTACCAACACCATTAGCTTTCCAGCGAAGGTAACCATGAACAAAGGTGAAGTGATCGTTGAAGCCAAGGTGATGGTGGATCGTACGAAGTGGGACATCAAGTACGGATCAGGTTCCTTCTTTGATTCCTTGGGCGACAATATGATTTACGACGATATGGAAATCGATTTTCGCATTGTAGCGAAGGCTTAATTTTCCAAAGTCTCTTTTAGAAAAAGCACTGCTGATGAATTCGGCGGTGCTTTTTTCGTTTTATCGCCGTCTTGACTTCTCATTGAAGAAGTACCTTAAATCAACGGTGAAATAATTTCCGTTCAAAGCTAGATTGGCGCGATGCACCTCAGAAGTGTTTTGATAGTTCAACTGCGAAATGGCCATGTCGTTGAACGGACGATGATATGTGGCACCGATGTAAAAGCTCCCCTTCTTCTTGTGGCGGTATTCGAAGCCAAGGTTGGCCAACAAAGACAGTTGAACCCAACGGCGCTTGACGGTGGTAACGGCAAAATCGTAAAAGGTAGAATCGCCTTCAACCGCGCTACTCGCGAAGGTTGAACTCGGGTACATATCGATGCTCATTCCTCCGGCACCGTTCATCCACCATTCCTCTCCCAAGCGAACATAAATCAATCCTTGAAGGGGGATTTCATATCCTGTGAAAGCGAAAGGTGTTGTCCCACTTATCCCCTCTTCTTCATCTGTTCCCACCACTTCAAAATTTCTGCGAATGAGGTTGATGCCGGTTTCTACACTGAAAAAATCGGTGAATCCGTGACGTATAACCATTCCAAAGCACAAACTGGGCTTGGGCTCCCAAGTGGCCTCCAAGACACCATCATCAGACACCACACTTTCCGATGAGAAATTAAAATACGAATTGGGCACCAAAGGCTTGAGCTGAATCCCAAAAGTGGTGAGGTCTTTTTGGGCCAATAGCTGCAGTGGCAATAAGAACAAACAGATGTAAACTAATTTTCTCACCTCGTTTTAAGATATCCAATGATGGCCAATAGTACGAAGAGTCCGGTTACAATCACCATCAAAACGCCCAAAAATCGATTGGGAATCATGCGTCTACGGTACTTGGCATGGCACAAGTAGTTGCAATTTTCGGCATTCCCCCGATGCACATTTTCAATTCCAAAAAGGACAACAGGGGGGTCTTGCTCCTCATCGAGATAACGCTCAAAAGGGATATTTCTTTCCTCTAGCAGCATCTGAAAATGATCGGCATGCTCTTTTAGTCCATACTGAAATACGGTGTACCGATTATCTCCGGGGTGCTCGTAGAAATTAACAATCCTCATTCCGTAATCCATTCACTCACATACTCCAGTGGCTTGCGGTGACTCTTTGGCCATTCGCCCGCAGGATAGCCCATGTAGAACAAGCCCAAGCACTTATCCTTCTCCCCTAAGCCCAAAAACGCATTCATTTCGGCGGTGTAAATGAATTTCGGAGAGCTCCAAAAACCACCAATTCCGTAGGCTGTGCACGTGAGGTACATGTTTTGAACTGCACATGCAACGGCTTCAACTTCCTCAATCTCGGGGATTCTTTCTGCCGCTTCCCGTTCCATACAAACGGCAATAATGACCGAACTTTGTGATGGTCGAAGTGCGATTTTCTCTTTCTTTTTCGGGTTGAAATTCTCAGGAGCTGTGGTTTGCTCATACAACTCGGGCAAAAACCCCTTCAACTTCTCCAAACCCTCTTCCATGAATACTTTGAAGCGCCAAGGCTGGGTTAAACCGTGGCTCGGTGCCCAAATGGCATTGTTCAAAATGTTCTCCACCATATCGCGCTGCACTTTTCTCGGAGAATAATCTTCCGGCTTTACTGAACGACGGTGTTTGATGAGTGCGCTTATTTCACTTAAATTAAATCTCATGCTTTGCTAATGTGCTTTATTTCCATTTGATACTGCATCCCATGCTGGGCTTCTGCCCTTCCCCGGGTACGGACTCTCCAGCGATAAGAAGATCCAACACCTTCCGCATGGCCTTCCCATCATTGGGAACGCGATTTCCTGGTCTGGCTCCATCCAATTCTCCGCGGTAAACACAACGATCTTCGCGGTCAAAAACAGCATAGTCGGGAGTACAGGCTGCATCGTAGGCCTTGGCCACACTTTGGTCCTCATCGTACAAATAAGGGAAGGGAAACCCTGCATTTTTCGCCACCTTTTTCATGAAGGAAGGTCCATCTTCAGGATACGCATTCACATCATTTGAACTGATGGCAACAACACCAATACCCCGTTGCATGTAGTCTTCGGCCAACTGAACCAATTCTGCCCTAACATGAATAACGTAAGGACAGTGATTGCAGATGAACATCACCAATGTGCCCTTCTCCCCTCGTACATCTTCGAATCGAAGTTGTTTTTCTGAGATGACATCGAAAAGAGAAAACTCGGGAGCTTTGAACCCAAGCGGAATCGAAGTTGTTGGAGTTAGTGCCATGATGTTATTTTTCTCAAAATTACGGATTCACGGCCTGCTTTAAACCGATCACAAATAAAAAGTATCTAAAATATTGGCTAAATTCCATCTGAATGCTCCATCTACGTCTACTCTTCTGTTTTACACTATTGGCGCTCGCTTCTAATGCACAAGTAGAAACGGAAGGATTTTCTTGGGGACCGAAGGATGCTTTTCACGTGTATGCTAACCGTCTCGTTGATGATACCCTACTCCTCCACGGAACCTATGAAGCGCTTTTGAAGAACCAAACTTGGGCGAGCGGACAATTTCTTTTTGGAAAAAAAACCGGTCCGTGGACTTACTTCTTCCCCGGTGGTGCGGAACGTGCACGCGGTGAATATGCCGAGGGAAGGAAGAACGGGGAATGGGTCTTTTTTCATAGCAATGGGCAAGTGAGGGCTGAAGGAGAATATCGCCATGATGAAAAAGAAGGTATCTGGACCTCCTACTATTCCTCTGGAGGTACCTACGCCATTCAGCATTATCAAGACGGAAAGCCCATCTCGCTTCAAGCTTTTTACAACAGTGGCGACTCTGCTTTAATTCGGAAGTTCAAGCACGAAGAAAGCTATCTTGAAATTGAACACCGCGACTACTACAAAGCCGGGCCTGTGCACGAAACCTACACTGCTCGTATCGACCAAGAAGACAGTGTGTTACTTGAATTGCAGCACAATGGATTTGAACGGGAGCAATTGTACTATTATTCCAACGTGCCACGAGAATTGCTGGTACCGAAAACCTCCTTTCGATTTGATGGCAACTACCAAAAATTCCACAGTACCGGGCCCATTTGGGAACACTTTCTTTTTGATGACGGGAAAATGGTGAATGTATTTCTAGCGCAAGACAAGTGGGAAGGATGGCGGAGCTTTGGGACCGTTGAAAATGGAAGCGGGAAGCTCATTCGCTATCACGCCAGTGGAGATACAGCGTCCATTGAAAGTTATGAAGACGGATACAAGAACGGCAGCTTTTATTATTACGAAACCAAACATCGATTGCGTCAAAAAGGACAGTGGTGCAAAGGAGAAGCTTGTGGAAATTGGTTAACCTTCAACACCGATCTCAAATTTGAAGAAATCATCACCTTCGAAACGCCACAGAAATACACCATTCGTGAATACGAGCGTAAAAATCATCTCGACGCCATAACCACTTACGAAAACCATCGTCCTCACGGTCGCCGTATTTCCTTCAACCAGTACGACGATACAGCGAGCTACCTCAACTACGCTTTTGGAAAATTGGAAGGGATGCAAACCTACTTTGAAAATGGCGTGCTTTACCAGCAAGGAAAGTGTAAACGCGACGTCAGGATCCTTGACTGGCGAACCTTCAACCTTCGAGGTAAAGTAAGCTTCCTGGAGAAATTGAGTTCCAATGCCTACTGGAATTCAAGCATCAAAAAACCCATTTACACGCTTTATCAATGGATGCCATCGGATGAAATGGATTTCAGTTTGGCCTTCACCCCAGAAGAAGTGTACCAAGACTACCTCGAAGAAATCACTTTTCTCATCAATGGTCGGTTTTTTAAGGTAAACAAAGCGCTCCACCGCTCTGATGGTGATGTTGTTTTTCGGGTTGATTTGGAAAACACTGGGCAAGTACGATCTTTGGAGTGTGTTAAATTTGGCGATCAACTCCTGTACGACGAAGGAAAAAAATTGCTCGAAGGAATGTTCTTCGCCATTCCAAAAACCGTTCTGGGAATTCCCCAAGACAGCGCGTTTTTGATCTCAATATATTTTGAACCCATATGAAAAGCATCATCATCACCGGGGCAGGCAGCGGAATTGGTCAAGCCACCGCAATTGCACTTGAAAAAGAGGGATACCATCTCATTCTTGTAGGAAGAACGGCTTCCACGCTCGAAAACACGCTCTCCCTCCTCAGCGATCGACACAAACATTCCATGCTCTCTATTGACATTGCCAATGCCGAAGCGTTTCGTGAAGGCTTGAAAGAGATCAACGCCGCGGAAAAAAACATCTATGCCATCTTCGCAAATGCAGGAATTGGTGGAGAGAATCAATACGGTGAAAACGACCGCTGGAATGAAATCCTGAACATCAATCTTACGGGAACCTACAACAGCATTATGGAAACCTTGCCCTATTTGAGAGCTTCCAATCATGAAATCAAGCATGTGCTCATGACCTCTTCGTGCTTGGCGAGGTTTGGCGTTCCCAACTACACGGCATATTGCACGTCAAAAGCAGGTTTGCTTGGTCTCACCAAAGCATTGGCCGTAGAACTTTCGAGTGAAAACATTCTGGTGAATGCGCTTTGTCCGGGATGGGTTGAAACCGATATGGCCAAAGCGGGAATACAGCTCTTGGCAGATCGAGACAACGAGGAATATGCCCATACTTTTGAACAACAAATGAGTTACGTACCCTTGGGCAGAATGAGCGACCCGAAGGAAATTGCGGGCTTGGTGCGCTACTTATTCTCCGAAGACCAACGTTCCATCACGGGGCAAGGTTTGGACATGAATAACGGAAGTTTTATGATATGAGGAAACTAGTTCTTTTGCTTTGTGCGCTGCCCTTTGGCTTGTGTGCGCAATCCGACTCTACCCAAATCGCCAATATTTTTGAAGAGGTACTCACCCACGGTGAGTGTCACGATGATTTGCGGGTTCTCTGCAAAGACATTGGTGCCCGTTTGAGCGGTTCTCCCGAGGCAGACAGGGCCATTGAATGGGGCTACAATTTGCTTTCTAGTCTTGATCCTGACACGGTCTTTCTGCAAGACATCTTGGTTCCACACTGGACAAGAGGAAGCATTGAAAAAGCGCGAATTGCAAGTGGCGCTGAGGAGAGGGAGCTCCATATCTGTGCACTTGGTGGCTCCGTTGGTAGCCAAGGAGAAATTGAAGCGGAAGTGATCATGGTCAAAGAACTCAGCGAACTCCAAACCCTAGGCCGCGAGCGTGTGGAGGGAAAAATTGTTTTCTACAACCGAGCACTTAATCCGGTATTGATTAACACAGGTGCGGCATATGGTGGAGCTTTTGACCAGCGAAGTCAAGGAGCCGCAGAAGCAGCAAAATACGGGGCTGTAGGTACATTGGTACGTTCATTAACCCATGCCCTAGACACCCTTCCTCACACAGGAGCGATGAATTATGAAGCAGGTGTGGACAGCATTCCAGCCGCGGCCATTAGCACGGTAGATGCCAATTTTCTGAGTGCAGCCCTTCAAGAAAACCCAAGCTTGAGGGTGAGCATGGAGCTGGATTGTGAACGTAAACCGGACAAGATGCAGGCCAATGTAATTGCAGAATTGAGAGGGAGCGAATTTCCCGAAAAGTACATTGTGGTGGGTGGACATCTCGACAGCTGGGACATCGGAGAGGGAGCCCATGATGATGGGGCTGGAATTGTCCAAAGCATTCAAGTGCTGCGCACCTTTCAGCACTTGGGTATTCGTCCGAAACACAGCTTACGCGTGGTCTTGTTCATCAATGAAGAAAACGGCAACCGAGGCGGCATTGGCTATGCGGATGCTGTTGCGAAAGCAGAAGAAGAGCATGTTGCAGCGCTAGAAAGCGACAGTGGGGGCTTTAGTCCGAGGGGCTTTAGCATGGAAGGTGATGACGATCAAGCGGCGATGGTTCGGAGCTGGGCTTCCTTGTTTGAGCCCTACAACATTCACCTTTTTAGAAGAGGTTGGAGCGGTGTAGATATTCGTCCGCTCAAAAATGGAACCGTTCTACTTCTAGGATTGGTACCTGATAATCAGCGCTACTTCGATTATCATCACTCTAAAAACGATGTATTCGAAAGTGTGCACAAACGAGAGTTGGAGCTGGGCGCCGCTGCAATGGCTTCCATGATTTACCTTCTAGACCAACATCTCTAATTCGTCAATCCTCGGTGGAATAGCGAAAAATGAGACTGGCTTCTTCATCGTGAAGAGCGTCCAAGATCATCTTGATGAGTTGTTTATCTAAGCGACCTGCTTGTTTCGTTTTGAGGAGAGGCTCAACGTGCAAAGCACCAAATTCTGTGTCCAAGATGCATAAAAAGAAACGCTCCTTGAAGGTTGGAGGCAAAATCATGGGATAAATCAACATCCTGTTTTCTTCGAGCTTGCTTTTGTCTTCGGTTGTTTCCGATCCTTGAGCGTAAACCGCCGCTTTGATGTCGGACAATCCTTTAAATTCTTCCGGACCCGCTTTTATCCATTCGGAGTCCAAACAAAGCGGATGAAAAACGATACTGCTTCCCGTCCATCCCTTTTTCAAGCTCATGAGACT
>CAZYPV010000074.1:13671-15610 GCA_964649515.1 uncultured Comamonadaceae bacterium
TAGGAAGCAGATAGCACAACGTAATCGGCAGTAGTTGTGTCCTCAGGAGTATCGACCATCATTTTCCCCACCTTCCAAGTTGTTGTGAGCAAGTGAAGCTCCTTTTCAGACATCTCCTTGTCCAATGAGATGAGTTTAAACGTTCGATTTTCGAGATCATCCTCCAAGAACGAAGGAGTAAAATACTGTGCATTGGCAAACAGTGGTGCAAGAAAAATGAGAAGGAATAGATGCTTTTTCATGGACGGAAGGTAATGAATTTTGAAATCACGTTTTCAAAAATTGAGCCACTTCGCAGTCGAAGAGAATAAAAGGGCTCGAATCATTTCCCGATGAAACACGGACAATTGTCAATTTGAAAATAGATAAAAAACAAAAAGCCTCCTGGTGGGCAGGAGGCTTTTTTCCGACTAAATTGGGATAAGGATTAGTTCATTATCACCAATTTCTTTGTTACCACAGTATCGTTCATCGTGATGTACACTAAGTACGTACCTGCGGCTAAATGGTTCAGGTTCATGAGTTGTTCGTGCTTGCTTCCTTCAACGATAAAGGCTTCCGTCATCAAGCTACGACCCATACCGTCCGTAATGCGTACTTCAACAATTTCTACTTCTTCCTGAAGGTTATTCAATGAAATGTTCAAGAAATCACCTGTATTTGGGTTCGGGTAGATGCTGGTTTCAGTAATGATTTGACTTTCGATCTTCTCGTTCTCCATCATTTCATTAGCAACAATCACATCGCCCTGAATACCGGCAGGTCCAACAATGGTGATCTCTTCAGTTTCACCATACACAGATTCCTGACCGTTATCAAATACTGGCTTCACCTGAACGTTGAACACTCCACCTTCAGCTACAACACCCTCAAGTGCATCAATGATGCGAACAAAGGTAGATGAAGTGGTGGTCGTGTATTCAACCGGCAACTCTGCAACATCTGTTCTTGTGAATCTCCAAGTATAAGCTACTGCGCTACATGCATACTGGTTTGTTCTAATGTAGTTACCAGGGAAATGCGGACCGTGATTCGCTGAGTTGTCTGAAGCTCTCATTTTTACAGTAGGAGCATCTACAATGGTAATTTCACACGGTTCGTCGTTGGCCACAATAACCATTTCGTTATTTCCAGCTCCATCTTCCATGAAGTAAACCGACTCGATCTCCACATCATAAACATCTCCAAACAACAATCCTTCAATGTTCGCCAAAGTGATGAAGGTCGAAGACTGTGGCTCAGAAGAGTAGGTCAAACCTGTGTTTTGTGAAGTGAAGTTGAAGATATAAGCATTCGAATAAACGAAGTCTGCCTTAAACGTTTGGCACAAGTTGTATGTTCCAGAAGGATAATCGCAGCGTGTATCTCTGAAGGTTTGTACACAAATGTTGAAGAAGGCGTCTTCCGTGATTTCTTCCATGCTTGCAACTCTGATGTAGTATGTGTTACCCGCAGTGAGGTTCCCCACCATGAACACTTCGTTACCTACACCATCGTTTGCATCCTCATAGGCTAGATCATTGATTCCTAGAACTGGCTGTAGACTTGAGTCAAACAATTCAATAGCACAGTTGAAGTCTGTTGTTTCCACAGTAATCTGGTTTCCTGAAGAGAATGGAACAAACTCATACCACAATCCAGGGAATTCAGTGGCATAAACCGCTTCGTTCGCTACAATGGTTGCCAAATTCATGTTTTCATTGTCTATACCGTTACATCCAGTTCCAGGACCGGCTGCGATGCTCAAACCTACTGACTCTGCCAATGCTGGTACATCGTTCAATGTGCTGTAAACACAAAGCGTATTGTCACTGATGGTAGCAGTGGCGTCGTAATTGGTAGCTGTTTCATCGGTACATCCGATACATGAATAATCACATCCCTCATTTAATGTAGCTTCTGGGTTGAAGTTACAAGCATCAGCATCCGTACAGCCTGC
>CAZYPV010000075.1:0-7405 GCA_964649515.1 uncultured Comamonadaceae bacterium
TGACGCTACTCCCATTGGCAATATTCACCAATGCCCCGGGTTCCACAAGGATACTAGCTCCCCTTTCAACCAAAAGTTCGCAATTGGGATTCAGTTCCAAAACTCCTCCTTCCCTCACTTCCAAGGTACTTCCGCTGCGCAGAATCAATCGGGCGGGGTAGTTTGTATTTTCATCTCCCAAGACCAAACTCCCACCATTTCCAACAATGATGCTACTCCCGCATGCCGCACTTTTGACTTCTACCAAGTCGCCGTTGGGAATATAGTCGTTGGCTTGCGCATAATGCGTGGGTAAAAAGGCGTTAATGAAGATGCTTCCTCCATCGTGCAGATGAACATTGGACAATGTGGTGTAAGTCGGCTGAGCAAAGTTGAACACCCCATTGTTCGCTTGGTTGGAAGTGAAATCTTCAGGAATGAGCGGACTCAAATAAAAGAGTTCATCGAGCACAAATCCAATGGCCTCTTGCGAGATAAAACTATGCTGTTGATTTCCACTCTCAGGGGAGATGTAGGCATCGAAAGGACATATTTCTGGGGCGTTTTCAATTTCATCGTCAATAAAAGCAGTAGCGAACTCCCGCTCCATCCCAAGGGCAGAAAAGGTTGGAATGAAGGAGTGATTGGCAATGTAATGCCACGGTTCCACTTCTGTGCATCCATCGGGGTATTCGGATACATTTTCAATTGCTGTGTTGATGGCTTCCACCAATTGCACCAAGCTAGCTCTACTGCCTCCTGGAAGAGCATCCCAATAGGGCTGTCCGTTGAGATTTCGGGCATAAGGAGGGATGTGATGAATGTCCGTTTGAAAGATATTGTTGCCCAATTGAGTGTAAACCACATCGGCCAACACCCTATTGTTGCCAAAGGCCGCATCGTGGTCCGCATCCCCCGGTGCAGCAATTCCGTGAAAACGCAAAACAGTTCCAAGGAGCTGACTATGACAGTCAAAATCAATGAGGGGTGCCCCTGAAGTGCATTCTCCCCACTCAGCTCTGGTGCTGCCGTTCACAATGGCTACATTTCTACATTCTTCAGGAAAGCCCAAATCGTTGAGATAGGAATAAAAGCCTTCTGAATTTGCTTCGTATTGCTGGTAATATTGCAGCACAAGCATCGATTTACTGGCCGGGCGTAAGAGGAATCCATCCACGAAAGCTTGGGCTTCCGATCTGAAGGGTGAAAGCTGTGCAATGATGGCTTGAATGGAAAGCGGAATGTTTGCCCCTGAATGCGGAGCGTCATGACTGATGAAAAGATCGGTACAATGATGTTCCAGTTCAACACCTTCCATTTGCACAAGAGCAATTCGCCCCAATACTCCGCCCATGCTGGTACCTACCAAAACATTGCCTTGGTTCCCCGCTTTGTAAGCATTGCAAAGCCGGATGGTGTGTTTTACGAGTTCTGCATTGGCCAATATTTCTCCAGCACCGTTGGCAAAATCAATGAGCACAATGTCTTTGCCTAAAGCTCGGAGTTCGTCAATAAGCAAAGGAGCGTTTTGAAGAAAGGCGTAATTGGGATTGCTTGCCCCACCGCTCATGAAGGTTTCCCAGCCAAATTCTCCACAACTCAATTCAGAGATGCCTATTCCAAAATCAATGCCCTCAATGAAGATAAAGGGTTGATCAAAGATGCCGTCTTCACTCAGAAAAGTATAAACATTGCCCGCAACTGTTTGACCATTGTATTCAACTTGTTGGTACCACGGTAAATTGGGGTGCATGACGGGCCAAGGACTTGGATCAGGTGGGGTGACCAGGCTTTTTGCTCCACTGTCGAAGGCTACTTCCCCCCATTGAAATTTGAATCTTCTAGGGATGCCGTTCAATTTACCTAAAACGCTCACCTCAGCGAAGGTTTGACCATTGGGATAATGAACTTCTAGGGGTTCATTCACATTCAAGGGACGAAAGCCAAGACCATCATCAAAATCAATGCTTAGATCCGACAAGGTGGTGTTCCCAAGTACAAAGTCTGCCTCCAATAGAACCTGCACCCCATTTTGTGGTACATCTTCCAAATTTGAAAAGGCAAAGAAGGCAAGCTCTTTTTGACTATAATCTTGGAAACTCCCTTCAGGAATGTACTGGCCTTCATCGTTTCTCAACAGTTCTTTATTGTCTTTCCAATCGTAGTACTGAGAACAAAATAGGCCAAGGCGTTCAATCCCATCCTCCACCTTTCTTTCGTTCATTGCTAATCGCCGTTGAGTGAGGCCTATGACTTCTCCTTCGGGAAGTTGGCTTTGTTCAAGTGCAAAAACCCAAGCGTCGAGTTCTTCGGGGATTTTGGCATTTTGAAGCTTAATTCCATCCGCAATGGTGGTATTTTGCGTAGCCAGGGGCAAGAAACAGGCATCTGACGGAAGGTCTAATGCGTTAAAAGCGGCCCTGTTTTGGGCCAAAGCGGTGAAGCTCACAAGGAGACTCCACATCAATAGTTGATTTTTAATCATAGCAATTGGGTTAAAAAAATTCAAAAAAACCCGGATGCTATTTTCAATCAGTCCCTGTGGTCAGTAGGTTCTTCTGCCCATTTTAATAGCTAAAATGGTATACAAAATGTTCGTAAGGTTCAACTTGAACGACGGAATCAATTTCAGCAATGATGTTAGCTCCTTCTCCAATGAGGTAGCGTATTCGAAGGGGTTTTCGAACTCCCCAAGCTCTTCCTGAGGTGGAAAAGGCATCTGTAACAAAGTGCTCATATTCCGCATGAGCGGGCAAGGTTTCAATTTCTAAATATTGACCTGGCTGAAGAAGATCATCGGGAAGAATGAACTCCATAGTGGCATGAGCCAATAAGGTGTATTGATAATTCGCTACATCTGCTGGAAAATTGATGCTCCCAAGGCTGTAGTTGTTCTCATAAAAGCCTTCCGCATTGGCAAGCATTTTTGTTGCTTTGGGATCATTACACACGGTACATTCACCCTCAGCATTGGTGATTTTTCGTTCTGAAACTTCGTATTCTGGGTGAAGAAGAGTACCTGTAAAACGGTACACCAGAACTTCGGCGTTCGGTATTCCTTCTCCATGGGTGTCTTGCACCTTGATAAGGATGGAACCAGGAGCTTGAGGTTCTTTTTTACAAGCACTAAGTACAAGTAAAATGGACACGCATAAAATCGTCTTTGTTTTCATGGTTTTTCGTTTAATCCATTGAAAGTTAGCAACTCACTTTGAATGAACGGCCATGAAATTGAACGACTTTGTGAATGACACCTTATCCTTTGTGGATGAGCTTCATTTCCATAAAAGAAAGAGAAAAACAGTGGTGATGCCCGTCGATTTCAACCGAGATCATCACCCCGAAGTCTTCGAAATCGCTTTCGAGCTTCAATCACAAACAGGCTGCCAGGGTACTCTAAAATGATCTGCTCATACAATGCTGCAGCCTGAACGAGATCACCATACACCACTTCGTGCATTTCAGCTAAACGAAAAAGAGCATCATCGGCCAAGATGTCTTTGAAGTGAAGGGTAAGAATTTCTTCGAGTTGAGCTTGTGCTTTGGGATAGTCGCCTTCTTTAAAAGCAATTTCAGACTTCAACCACAAAATTTCGTCTCCCAAGGTGTGTCCGGGATAAACCGTAATGATGCTGTCCATCTTTTCAATGGCTTCAGCATGGCGGCTTTGATAGTAAAGCAGTTCCGCTTGGGCAAATTGCAACATGGGGGTCACGACGGTGTCCATGTTAAAGTTGTCAGTAATGAGTAAGGAGAGGTCGATGGCGTCGTTGCTAATGAGTTTGCTCGTGCTCGCTTTTAGCACGTCCAACTGAGCTTGTGCCCATTCAAAATCGCCGGTGTAATAAGAGATTCGAGCATTGCGAAACTTGGCTTCATGCCCCAAACGATCTTCTTTGAAATCGAGTTCTACTTGGCTAAAGAGCAAACTCGCTTCCCAAATATCGCCGTTCAACAAGAGAATATCACCAAGCTCCAATTTGCACATGGCAGCTACGGGACCATATAAGCCGGGAAGGTCGATGCATTCTTCCAACAAGGCAATGGCTCCTTCGCCATCTTGAAGGTGGAACGCTTTGATGTGCGCAAGCTCTTTCATGAGAACCGCGGTGTCTGCAGACCGACCGAGTTCCTTGAGTGTGCTTTCATAAGCCAAAGCCAATTCCTCCATTTCTCCTCGACTGGCTTGTACGAGCTTTGAATTCAATTGAGCGAGGCGGGTTTGCAGGGCTTCTGTTTTGGCCGTGACGAAATAAGGCGATGAACTTCCTTTCGAAGCTACGTATTGGTAGGCATCAACAGCGGTGTCATAATCGCCATTCTTCGTGGCCATTTGCGCAATTTGAATGAGGCGGTAGCCATTTTCTTGAAGTCGCCGATCCAAACTTTGAGCTTGAATGGAAGAAGAGGCAAAGTCTTTTTTCTGGTTGAAATACCAAATGAGCAACTCGGCAAAGATCAATTCATTAGGGTAACGTTGAACCCGTTGCAATAATCGTGATCGAAGGAGGTCTGATTTCTCCTCATTTTCCTGAATGTTCAACGTGCGGTTCAATGAATTTTGCACCGTTTGAATGTAATTGGGGCTCACCATGAGAAGATCCATAAAAGACTCAATCATTTCCTCATGCTGACCCATCATGCCTTGGAGATTGGCAATTTCGTAGTGAAAGGGATAGCCGTCGGTAGAAATGCGTTGCGCCTTCTCGTAAGTTTGAAGCGCATAGTCATACTCATTCAACTTGATGAAGGCATTTCCCAGACGGATGGCCGGACTCCTCCCTGCTTGCAAGTCTTTGATGGCGTTATCAAACTCTTTTTTTGCTTTATCTTCTTCTCCAAATTGTTTGTAAAGCGCCCCCAAATCGACGTAGGCATTGGCCTTGACTTTGGATGATTTGAGTTTTTTCTTGACGATTTTCTCTGCTTCTTCCAACTCTTCTAAGGCCACCAATGTGGCGAGGTAACTTTCGTAAACCGCATTGGATCTGTTCGACTTATAAATCTGCTCATAGTAAAGCTTGGCTTCTTCAAAGTCACCATTGTTGAAGTAGTATTCAGCCAATTCTAGATCGGTTTGGCCAATCACCATCGACCCGAGAAAAAGAAAAAAGAAGCTGCTAAGAAGGCATTTCATATTACTTGGCTTGTGGAATGAGTTGATTCATGAGCTCTAGCATGGGACCTTTTGCTTGTTCGTGCTGCTCACTTGTACGAATTAATCGATCGTTGAGTTCCGATATTTCTTCGATCAAACTTTCGGCCACTTTCGACTCCACCATCATCTGCTTGTCGAGGTAAGGGTCGGTAATTTCGTTTCCGGAACCGTCAATGTCAGCCCCGCTTTCCATCACCTCAATCAAACCCTTCAGTTGTTCTTTGGTTCTCACCAACTCACTACCTATTCTTCGGTGTTGCCGAGGAAAATCTTTGATTAGGCGTTTCACATTATTATAGTCGCTAATGACGCGTGCCTGTTCTTTGTCCAATTCCCCTTTGTAACCCACCTTCAATTTGCGAAGGTTGGTTTTGGTTTCTTCCAACATCAGAGCGTAGGTACTGTCAGGTATAGCGAGATAAACGCTTTCAACAGAATCCACACGCTGAAGGTAGTTCTCCAGGGTTTTCACGTCTGCTTCGCGGTTCATTCTCGAATTGCAGGCAGCGAATAAAAAAAGAAAGGCTAATAATGGGAGCACGGTAATGCGACGCATGAATTGGATTTTTTACAAATCTAAAGATACGCTTTTGCATTGGGGCTATTGGCCTGTGATCTGCTAAAAAATGGGAAGAAGTTTATGCTTCGATGGTATCAAAGCCGCAATAGGGAACCAACACTTTGGGGATACGGATCCCTCCTTCGAATTGGTTGTTCTCCAAAAGTGCAGCAAGAATACGGGGAAGGGCAAGAGCGCTGCCGTTGAGGGAGTGGGCAAGCTCTGATTTTCCTTCTTTGTTTTTGAAGCGGCACTTCAAGCGGTTGGTTTGATAACTCTCGAAGTTGGAAATCGACGACACCTCCAACCAGCGTTCTTGCGCGGCGCTGTAGACTTCAAGGTCAATGGTGAGGGCAGCGGCGAATCCAAGATCACCACCACAAAGACGAAGGGTGCGATAAGGAAGTTCAAGCTTCTTCAACAATCCTTGCACGTGAGCTACCATCTGATCGAGGGTGCTGTATGACATTTCGGGGTGTTGAATTTGAACAATTTCCACCTTGTCAAACTGGTGCAATCGGTTCAATCCTCGAACGTCTTTTCCATAAGATCCGGCTTCCCTGCGAAAACAAGGGGTGTAGCCACAAAGTTTGATGGGGAAGTCTTCCTTCCGTACAATCACATCGCGAAAAATATTGGTGAGAGGCACTTCTGCGGTAGGGATGAGGTAGAGGTCGTCAGCCGCTGAGTGGTACATTTGCCCCTCTTTATCGGGAAGTTGACCGGTGCCAATGCCCGATGCTTCATTCACCAGGTGCGGCGGAATGAATTCTTCATAACCGGCATCTCTCGCTTCATCCAAAAAGAAATTGATCAATGCACGTTGCAATCGTGCACCTTTTCCACGATAGAGCGGAAATCCTGCTCCTGTGATTTTCACTCCAAGTTCAAAGTCGATGAGCTGATATTTGCTGGCAAGATCCCAGTGTGCTTGGGCGCCTTCGTGCAAAGTAGGGATGTCTCCAAAACGGTCCATTTCCACATTGTCTTCATCGCTTTTCCCTTGAGGAACGCTGCTGTGCGGACGATTTGGGATTTGGTAAAGAAGCTGGGTGATGGAAGTTTCGTTGGCACTCATTTGTTCTTTCAGTGCAGCAATGATGTCCTTGTCACTCGCGCTTTCTTGACGCAGCGCATTCCCCTCTTCACGCTTTCCACTTTTGAAGAGTTCGCCAATTTTTTTTGAGATTTCGTTGGACTTGGCAAGGAGTGCATCCAGATCTTTCTGGGTAGCGCGCCGACTCTCATCCAATTGGATGATTTGATCGAGAAGATCTCCGACATCCAAGTTGCGTCGTTTGTAGTCTTCAACGAGTTGATCTCGTTCTTGGCGAATGGTTGCTATGGTGAGCATGGTTCTTTCTTTTGGAAGGCGTAAAAATAAAAAAACTCCCGTCTGTTCGAACGGGAGTTTTAAAGATCTATAGTTATTCGAAACTTAGTTTACTTCGAACGGATCAACCGATACGTATGAACGGTTATTTCTTTTCTTTTGGAAGGTGACTACACCATCAACAAGTGCGTACAAGGTGTGATCTTTTCCGATCCCAACATTTACACCTGGGTGATGTTGTGTTCCTCGTTGACGAACGATGATGTTTCCAGCGATACAAGCTTGACCACCGAAGATTTTAACACCAAGTCGTTTCGATTCTGATTCACGACCGTTCTTAGAACTACCGACTCCTTTTTTGTGTGCCATGGTTTCT
>CAZYPV010000075.1:7505-10754 GCA_964649515.1 uncultured Comamonadaceae bacterium
TGGAGCAGCTTCTTTTACAGGAGCCTCTTCCTTCGCAGGAGCGGCTGCTTTCTTAGCTGCAGGCTTAGCACCACTCTCCGTAATGCCTTCAATGCGCAACTCTGTGAGAGAGGCACGGAAACCATTCTTCTTGCGGTAACCTTTTCTACGTTTTTTCTTGAAAACAATTACTTTGTCTCCTTTAAGGTGTCTTTCAACCTTGGCAGTGATCTGTGCACCGCTGATAGCTGGGGCGCCAATGTTTACCTTGCCGTCATTCTCGATCAACAATACGTTATCAAAGGAAACTTTCGCTCCTTCGTCGTCTTGCAAACGATTGACAAAGATCAATTGGTCTTTCTGTACTTTGTACTGGTGCCCTGCTATTTCTACAATTGCGTACATAATATTGAGCTTTAATCCTCATTTTGAGGGCTGCAAATGTAAAAAGAATTTTACGCTTTACCAACAATCGGGCGTTTTCGATTGATCAAGTACACACCAAACAAGATGATTAGTCCATAAACAAGGTGCATCCATACCAAAGACTCCCCGAAAAAGAGTCCCCACATGGCAGCAAAGATGGGGATGATGTAAGTAACAGAACTTGCGAAGATCACCGAAGTGTTTGCCACCAATCGGTTGAATAGGATAACTGCCAAGGCGGTACCGATGAGGGCCAGAACAATGATGGCTGAAAGCGAACTCAGTGCTTCTTCGCTTTGATCAAAGACACTCCCAAGATCCATCCCCAATAACATTACACCGCATGGAATGGCGATCATCCCCAAAGAAATGGCGGCAATATGCACGGGATGTACCTCGCTCAGCATGTTGCGGATGACGTTCAAAGAAATGGCATAACAAAGGGTGGCACAAACCACTTTAGCACTGGGCCAAAAGAGAAAATCCCCCGAGCCATCTTTCAAAGAGATCAAGCCAATAGCCCCAAGCAAGCCGAGCGCAAGGCCAATGAGTTGGAGGTTTCGAAATTTCACCTTAAAAACAAGCATGGCAATGAGAAGAGCAAAGATGGGCGTGAGCGAATTCAAGATGCCGGCAATGCTGCTATCGAGTTCCGTTTGGGCAGAGGTAAAAAGGAAGGCGGGAATGAGGTTGCCAAAACTGCCAACAACAGCGCACCAGAGAACTTGTCTTTTCGAAAGCTTTCTAAAGTGTCGAATGGCGATGGGAAGCAGAAACATCCCTGCAAGGAACATGCGAAGTGCAGCTACTTGATAGGAGTCAAACACAGGGTTTCCTTCAAATCCTCTCAAGCCAATGCGCATTAAAATAAAGGAACTGCCCCAAACAAAGGCCAAGGCGAGGAGCGATAGGTAATGTACTCCTTGGGGTGAGCTGTCTTCTTTCATGTGGTGCAAAATTAACGTTCTTTATCCAGTTCCCTTCAAGTTTGTATGTACCTTCGTGAATGATATTGGAATCAACCCCATTTTAGCCATGAAAAACGCCCTCTTCACACTCTTTTTTGCCGCACTGCTGATCGCCTGTAATGATGCTCCTCAATCCAGTACTGCGGATGTAAGCACAGAAATTGTTCACCTCACTGCAAGCGGACCCGCAGCAAAAACAAGCGCCAACATCCAAATCGAAGGAATGATGTGCGAAATTGCCTGTGGCGGAAAAATCAAGAAGGAATTGTATGCCTTGGAGGGAGTGAGCAAGGCCGAAATTGCCTACCACGATGGTGATGAAGCAGATTTTGCTGTAGTGGAGTTCGATCCTGAAATTTTGAGCGAAGAAGATTTGATTGCGAGCATCACAAGCATTGCTGATGGAGAGCTCTATGCGGTTCCTAAAATGGAAGTAACTCAATTCACTCCTGTGATGAGCAATGAAGGTAATTCAAGTGCTACTGACGACGCCAACATGAGCGTAGGCTTCCGAATTCCAGGCATCTTGGAATTGCTGAAGAGCTTCATGCCGTAATTTCGATTTCTCCTGCCTCTAGGCACCCAAGTTCCCCTTATTTAGACTCCTTATTTCTGCGCTAGGTCGTACCTTTGTAAGTAATGAATTGGATGAAATACATGCGCAGAGCAGCCCGAGTTTCACTTGTTGGGGTGTTCTTGATTGTTCTCGCTGGAAGCGTAGTGAGGATGACGGGAAGTGGAATGGGATGTCCTGATTGGCCAAGGTGCTTCGGACAAACCATCCCTCCAACTTCCGAAGCCGAGGTGTTGTGGCAACCACAAACCGATTTCAAAAAGAAGGAGATGATTGTGCACGACGAAAGCTTGTGGTCTGCAAAACAAGATTTCGTCTCCGGGGATCGCATTGATTTGAACAATTGGGAGCGCTACACCAAACACGATTACGCCATCTTTAACGCCTTTCATACTTGGGTGGAGTTCATCAACCGATTGATTGGTGCGCTCACGGGAATTCCCATTCTCATCACCCTCATTTTGGCCTTTTTTGCTTCAAAGAAGGAGCGAAAATGGTGGGTCTTTCTCACTGCTTTTGCAAGCTTGTTCATGATGGGCTTCGAAGCGTGGTTGGGCAAGTTGGTGGTGGACGGAAACCTCATTCCGGGGAGCATTACCATCCACATGCTTGGGGCCATTATCATTGTCGCACTTCTGTTGGTGTTGATCGTGCGGACCCAAGAAGACCGTATTCGCACATCGAGCAAAACAAAGAACATCTTAGCAGTTTTCGGACTCATTGCCCTCATTCAATTGCTTCTGGGCACCCAAGTGAGAGAGGCAATTGATCATCTTGTACACGACGGTTACCTCGATCGTTCAGCGTGGTTAGAGATGTTACCGAGCATATTTATCGTACACCGAAGTTTTTCTTGGGTTGTATTGATCATCACCGGCATAGCTGTGTTTCTCGACCGAAAAGAAACCTACAGTGCTGGCTTAACCCAACGATTGATTCCTTTTGTGCTCTTTCAAATTGGAGTAGGTATTTGGATGGCCTACGGTAATTTCCCCGCCTTTCTTCAACCCTTGCACCTTTTGGGTTCAATCCTCATGCTTGCCGTGGTATTTGAGCGTTGGATGAAGATGAAAAAGGCGGCTTAAAGGAGAAGCTTTGTGATGAAATAGTAGTGGTTCCATTGACAATGGCCCCATTCATTGAATGGATTATCCATTATCGCTCAACCCTTCTTTCAGCTTTGAGACAAAAAGCTTTATCAGAGCGAGAATGAGAACGAGAGCGGAGATGATCTAACTCAGGACGATGACAACAACGTTCATCAGAGCGAAAATCAGAACGAGAATGAAGATAAGATAGTTC
>CAZYPV010000075.1:10854-15453 GCA_964649515.1 uncultured Comamonadaceae bacterium
CCTATTTCCCTTGTTTGAAAATATTCAACTTGAGGGAAAACACATTGCTATTCAATGCTCCACCGTTGCTGGATGAATCGTCTCCCGCAATGGTGAGCGCATAATCGAGGTAGAGCTGACGAATGCGCAATCCAACACCAAAACTGGGCTGTGGTACAATGCTCTCCTCTCCTTCAATACCTCCAAACCGCTGAAAAGAAGTTCCTCCCCGCAAGAAGATGGTGTTCTTGTACCCCGCTTCTAAACCAAGCCTTGGATCTACAGAGATGGGATTGGCAGAGATGAGGGTGTTTCGCTGACCGTCCGTCGTAACATCCAAATTCACTTCAGCCAATAAACTCAAGTGTTCCTTGATGTCCCATTGTCTGGCAGCACCAAGGATAAAACGTGGAAGGGTGATCTCCAATGAATTTTCTGGGATTTCATTTCCTGTGGCAATCAATACTGCTTGCTCTTCCGGACTCAATGTAAAATCCCAGGCATTGAAGGTGGTGGAAACATCGCGCGCCATCAAACCAAACTTCCATTGTTTCACATCATACATCAGTCCGGCATCCAAACCAAAGCCCCAAGCGCTGGCAAAGTCGCCCACATTTCGATAAATCACTTTGGCATTTACTCCCAAACGCAAACCGGGAATTTTGTTCAGTTTTCGAGCATAGGAAGCCACAAAGGCATAATCTACGGCAGAAAAAAGAGAAATACGGTCGTAATTAAAATTCCCATCAGCATCCACAAGTTCCAAGGTATTGGGGATGTCGTCAACGCCGGAGCGAATCACACTAAACCCAATGGCGCTAGTAGAATCAATGGCTTTTCCCAAAGCACCGTAATCGTACTTATTGATGTTTGCAAAACGATTGGCATGCAAACCCGCCAACTGGAGATCGGCTTCAATATCGAGCAACCCGGCCGGATTCCAATAACCCGCGGTAATATCACTCACAGAAGCCACCCCAACATTTCCCATGGCCATAGCACGGGCCCCAACACCGATGGAAAGGAAGTCGTTCACATACTTCGGGGTGTTATCTCGCTCTTCGCTTTCTTGGGCAAAGAGGAGTTGAGCGCTAAACACAAAGAGCAGTGAAAGAAGGAGCTGTTGTTTTTTCATGTGGAGTATTTCCAATTCAAAAATGCAGATAATGTGTGTATAAATGGCTTTTTCGGTAAAAAGTTTTGAATTCAGTTCGTTCATTTCTGTCCAATCTCCCGATACGCGCGCATCTCTCCGTTATCCATATTCAAAAGCAATTGCCAAGCTTCTTCCCTATTTTCCTTCACGAGCATACGGTTGGTGTCGAAATGAGCATCGCCCTCATTCTCCCCCATCATCGAAACGTTTTTTCTTGCTTCAAATTGGAACTTCGACGCATATCCCTCCAAATCTTGGTAAGAGGTGTTTTTCAAATCGTCAATATCAATAAGGAAATAGCTGATGTTCGCATAATCATCGCACCGGCAATCGGCTTTCTTCGTTTTGGGAATATCAACACCGGTGAGCAGTTCGTAGCGGTCAATGTTGAAGGAGCATTGATCTTTGCACGCACTTAAAAGTAGGGCAAGACCGAAAAAAAGGAGAAGCTTTGGAGTGTTCAAATCGATGTTTTTGGTGTGCTATTAACGCCCCAAACTTTGCTTTATTGCTTCGAGTTGTGCTTCAGGGAGGTAGTTTTTCGGGGTGATGGATGGGTGACCATACGATAGCAATGCTTCTTGAGTACTCAAGCCCATAGTGAGGAAGCGACTGTTTTGAGCAGGGATTTGCTTAGAGAAGAAAGCATGAACGTTGCTCGGACTGGTGAAGAAGTACACGTCGGCATCGGGGATGGAGAACTGACTTCTAGCCTGCGTTGAGTAGGTGTAAAGGACCTTGACTTGGGATGATGGAAGGGCAGAAGGAACTCGGAGCAAACTCTGTTTTGAGCACGGAAAAACAACATCTTCATCCCCCAAAACCCTCCGAAACTGCTGGGCAACTTCTTCCACTTCTCCTTCTCCAACAAAGGTGGCTTCATAATGATTGCCCAAGGCCTTGAGTGTGCCTTTTCCCAAGCAAGCAATCTTGAACTTGTCTAGTGAACATTTCTTTTGAAACACTTCGAGAGCGCGGGGTGAAGTGAAAAAGATCCAAGCACTTTCTAGATGTGAAGGACAATCAAAATCGAAGACTGAGTGCTCGATGAGGCTTTCCGCATGCACTTGAATGTTACTTTGAGCTAAACCTTGAGAAAGGGGGGCGTCTTCCCCCAAGACCGCGCTGTAGAACACCAAAGGTTTCAATGCCCCATCTGCTTTAAGCACCACTTCACCAACTGATCTCCATTTTCTGAACTGAACTGAGCAAACCACGGTTTCTCATCGATCATGCTGAACACGTGCAATTCGTGAACCGCTTCCTCTTGGTTCCACTCACAATAAGCGCCAAAAGGTACTTGGCATCCCCCATTTATTCCTCGCAAAATGGAACGTTCAATCTTAATGTTGTTTGCCGTTGACTCGTGGTGAAGCGCTGCTGTAATGGCTTGTGTGTTTTCACCCTTCCTCATTTGAATGGCCAAAGCCCCTTGTGCGGGTGCACTTACAAAATCTCTTGGGTCGAGGTCCATCACAATAAGGTCGCTCAGGTCCAACTCCAAGCGTTCCAAACCGGCTTTCGCAAGCAAAATGGCGTCGTAGTTCCCTTCTCGAAGCTTGTTTACCCTGGTGGGTACATTGCCGCGGAGCATTTCAATTTGTACCTCAGGCATTGCAGCTTTCATCTGTTCACTGCGTCGGGCAGAAGAGGTTCCCACAACGGCATTGGCTTTTAGTCCAAGACGTTCTCCAGCTTGATACGCGCTTTTTAAGATGAGTAAGGCATCTTGAGGAGCGGCTCGTTCTCCTACAGCCACAATTTCCAAGCCTTCAGGCATGGTGGTTTCGAGGTCTTTGTGGGAATGAACGGCAATGTCAATGCTTTTGTCGAGCAAAGCAGCCTCTATTTCCTTGGTGAAAAAGCCCTTGCCTTCCATTTTGTCAAACGACAAGTGTTGGATCTGATCGCCTTGGGTTTTGATGATCTTGATTTCGGTTTCAATGCCAGCCGCTTTTAGTCGGTCCTGAACGTGATGCGCCTGCCACAAGGCCAAGTCGCTGCCTCTGCTTCCAATGGTGTACAAGGGGGAACTAGTTTTTGGTGACGTTTTCCAAGATGACCTCTCTGGCCATTTTCATTGGAAGACTGATGTATTTTTTCTCCATGTAAAGAAGGATCTTTTCAAGCACTTCTTTGGAGTTAGCATCGAGGTTTTCGAGATCTTTGGCAAACACTTCGCCAATGGCGGTAGAACGAATGTCTTTGATGGTTTGTGGAATTTCACGCATGGCAATTTCCAATCGACGTTGCTGAATTTCCTGGTTTACTTGATGAAGCCCTTCTTGAATGATTTCCAAACAAGCCTCAAGTTCCTGACCGCGTTGCGCGATATTCACGTCTGCTTGGGCCTTGAGTTCTTGCATTCCAATGAACTTGTCGCCAAGGAGATCAATCAAACTTTGGTCGGTATCTGCAGGCAAAGCGATGTCGATCAACAATTCAAAATGAGCAGCAGCCAATTGTTCGAAAAGCGCGGGTTCAATTAAAGGTGCTTCTGAACCGGTGCAAGTAAAAATAGCACTAAAACGCTGTTCTTCATTGCGAAGTTCATCAAGTGCTATCGCCTGCCAACCCGTTCTTCCCGAACAAAGTTCTTGGGCTTTGCTGAGGGTTCTGTTGGCAATCACTACGTTTTTATATCCGCCTTTGTAGAGAAAACGAGCCACATTACCGATGGTTTGTCCGGCACCAATCAAAAGCACGGCCCGATCTTGAGGAACACTGCGCTGCTTGAATTCTTGCCACGCCAAAGAAACAACAGAAACGGGTTTGGTGGAGATTTTGGTCTCGGTGAACACGCGTTTGGCGGTTTCAATGACTTTTTTCGACAAGATTTTAAGGTAGTCGCCACTGTTTCCAAAAGCAAGCGCTTCGTCAAAAGCTTTTCTCACTTGGGTGATGATCTCACGTTCACCAAGCACCATGGACTCCAGAGAGGAGGCCACTTTAATCAAGTGCAAAACGGCTTCTTCGCCTTGGTAATGTTCGAGTTGATCTTGAAGTTGATTGGTTTCTTCTTGGTCAAGCCCAAAGAAGGAGAGCAAAGCAGCGCGCTGACCTTGACAGAAATAAGCCGGTGCATGAACGATGAATTCCACGCGGTTGCACGTGCTCACATAGGCAATCTCGTGCAAGTTCAGGGCAGATTTGATTTTGCCGAGAACCGATTCCTTCCGAGTTTCTTCGAGATGAAGTTTACCAACAAGCTCAAGTGGCGTGTTGCGGTGTGTAATGGCGATGACTTGTAATTGCTCCAAGGTGAAATTCGTTTACAATACAAAGTACGTAAGAGAAGCTTTTTTGTTTGTCATGCAATTGTCAGAAGGGCTTATTTAGAATGGTTTTAGGGTAGCTGGTAGGTGGGGGGCTTTGTGGAAGAATTGGTTTAGGGTCGCTGCGCTCCAGTTTAGGGCGCTTCGCTTCTGTTTAGGTCGCTTCGCTTGGGTTTAGTTTGCTTGCGC
>CAZYPV010000076.1:0-14765 GCA_964649515.1 uncultured Comamonadaceae bacterium
CAACCTACTTCACCGCCACCAATTGAGTGAGTCGGCCATAGGTAGTATTTACTTCCACCACATAAGTTCCTTGTGCAAGAGGAGCTGCATTGAAGAAATATTTCTGCTCTCCTGACTTGATTTCTCCTGTGTGCAAGACCTCAATTTCTCTACCCATCATGTCCAAAAGGCGGATGCTTCCTTCTGTATTGGTTTTGAAATTCAACGGCACACATGTAATGGCGGAAGCAGGATTAGGGAAAATGGCTTGGAAATCGGCAAATGCCAATTGATCTACTCCCACCAACTGTGTGAGCACATCAAAACTCCAGTATCCTTCGGGTGCTGGCATGGGGCGAACTTGTTCTTTCCCACTCACCGCGGTGGCTTGGATGTAATATTCAATGGTGCTTCCGAAGGCCTGAGCAGGAATTACTGCTTCCCAGTTGTCTCCATCAGCAGCGGTCATATTCACTACTGAATAGTCCGTATCTCCTTCCAATCTCCAATGCAATGATGCACTTGAAATACCGGAACGGTGACGAATTTCTGCAGTTACAGGATAGGCGTTTTGATCGTCGTCTGAATCTGGAAGCGCTTGATGCACGATGAGGAGTGGATCCTCTACTCCAACGCTGTGCGTAATGCAATGAATGGCACCGGAAAGGCTGATGATGTCTGATCCTTGATCATCACAGTCAATGCCCACAATGTTGTATCCTGGTAGCGACTCTTCCCAAATGCGAATGGCCGTGGTATCGTACTCTTCATAATAAGTCGGCAAGAGAACGGTCTTATTCACGAACACTGCATTCGAATAGGTATTGTAGCTTGCATTGTTTTGACCGAGCAAAGGGTACTGGGTTCCATCTGGCGGAACGGGAATTCGAATCAATCGATACGGCGTTCCAAAAACACTCGTAAAGTTGCTCAGCACATATTGCATGTTGGCCTCGATTTGGGGTCCGTCAGACACGCCTTCTGGATACTCACTCACCAACAGGGTTTCTTCGTCGAGCAACTTCATGTGCATGTCGATGTGATGAATGAGGTCGTTGGGGAGGTTGGTCATTTTGATGTATCGACTCAAGCCCATCCAATCTTCCATGATACCATCAATTTCCGCCTCATCTTTGGTTGAAACATCGTAAGGATTTCCCGCTTCATTTTCTTCTAAAATGAGTTCTGAAGCAAAGGCAGTTCCTTGTCCGTCAGACATAAAATTTCCACCAGTGTTCACCAAGTCATTGGGTGCCTCCGTGGTGCAGTACAAGGGAATCCCCATGTATTCTGCGATTGCGGCAGGTGAAACATCGTCATCCGGACGCGGTCTGTTGTAAATCCAATCAACCAGGATTCGGTCATCAATTTCATTCCCATAAACCGTATTTGCGGCGTAGTCTCTCATCCAAATGGAATTGAATTCCGCCTCAAGAATGGTAATGTTCGTGAAGTCACTGATTGCTGGTCCGCCCGCATTGATGCTGGACAAATACTGCTCCGTCTCGGCCACATCTTCGCTGAGGATGATCACCTCGCATTCCTCTCTTGCAGCCAAGGTAATTTGTTTGAGAATGGGGAAAAAGAAAGCCCAAGAAATGGTTAACGCCTCTACTTCCTCCCACTCCGCCATGGTTCTGAGGGCGGGATATTCTTCTGAAGGTGCGGTGGTAAGTCCTCTGGAATTTGACGAAGCTCCAAAGTCGTAATGACGCATCATTTCGAGTTCTTGTGGAGTAGCATATCGTGGGAGTACTTCATTGTTTTGTTGGGCGTTAATAGCACCGAAACAAACAATAAATAGGAGAGTAAAAATGTGTTTCATGACCTAAAGATACAAGCAAAGGAGGAAAACCCCGAATGAAAATCTCCTTACGATTGACTTCCCGACATTTTCGAACTCAAAACTGGTATGAATGGGTAGGAGACCTATTTCAAAGAGCACATCAAACCAAGGTGAGCAAGGTAGCCTCGTCCACCGTGTGTTTCCCTTTGAATCGCACCAATTCATAATCAATGGAGGCCCGATCAAGCAAATCTTGAAGTTCGACGATGTGCTGGGATTTGATGAATTCATCTTCATCACCAATCACTAAAGTCAGTTGAGTATTTAGGAGTTTTTCCTTCATCTCACCCAAAGCCAAATCTGTGGGGAACGAACCTGCCCACATGATCAGCTGGTCAAATTCCACATCTCCCAGACATAGCCACCTCATCGCCGTTGCGCACCCTTGTGAAAAGCCAAAGAGCACCCTTTTGTTTGCTTGTTGAGCCAGTCGATTTCCTTTGTGAAGGGAGTTGAGCATTTGGACGTAATTGGCGATATCTTCTTCACGATCTTCCTTGGTCATCCAAGAAGCGCCTACCCTGCCTGAACTTCCTTCGAGATAAAAGCGATGTAAACCCTCAGGCGCGGTAACATGAATACCTTCAGAAGCCAATTTTGAAAACTTTCGAATGAAGAACCTCGCCAACTGACCATAGCCATGCAAAACGTACCAATGCGTGGAAGCTTTTCCTTCGGCCTTATTTTGAAAAAAACGGCAGCTTAACGGAACCGTGATGCGTTGTTCTTCCATCAATAGTTGATGAGGATTTGTGTCGTAGTGAAGGCCGGACAAAACAGGGAATCCACTGTGGTAATGGTGGTATCGTTTTTCGTTACTTCATAAACATACTTGATGAGAAAATCGCCGTGGATTTCGCAATTCTTCGTGCTATCTACGTTCATTCCTTGGAGGACGATGAAGTCATTATTACAGCAGAAACAATCGTCAAAGCTGGCGTTGAGGTAGCGGAAACGAATCTCATCTTGGTTGTTGATGGGGTTTTGGTTTAAGAGTTGAAGTTCCACCTCTGCTCGAGCATTGAGCACGGCATTTTTGGTGTACGTTTCATCCAAGGAAACATTCTCGGGATTGATTTCGAAAGAGCGCGGGAAATAGCCGTTTTTGCTGAACTCTATTTGGTATTCCACGGCGTTTTTGCGCTCAAACTCGAGATTGTAGTTCCCGCTTCCATCGGTAGTTCCTTGAGCAGCGGTTTGGAAAGATGAATTGAAAGCACCTCCCTCGAGGATTTTTTCTTCAAAATTCACTTCCACGCCAGATAGTCCGCCATTGTTTCTCCCATCACGCACCTTTCCTGCGATGGACAAGCTGCTGATGTCGTCTTTTTTGCACGATGGAAAAAGTAAGATAAGAGCAAGAAAAGGGAAAATAAAACGCTTCACGACTTCATGGTTTGGTAGTGCTGATAAGTGCTCATGATCCGTTTGACATATTTGTAAGCCTCTTCTCCTCGGCAGTAACCGTGTTTTACAACATCCAAGGTGAAGTATTCGCTTTGGCTCTTGAGCAAAAGGCAATCAGCCACATTGTTTTCCCAAAGTTGCGGGTTTTTATTCAAATATGTGGCAATTTTTTGCGCATCAAGCACATGTCCGGGCCCAACATTGTAAGAAGCCAGAATAAATTTGAGCCGTTCATTCCTGTCTGGAACCCGTTTCTCCCAAAATTTCTCCAAGTATTTCAAGTAGCTCACGCCGGCCCTGATGTTGGCAGCGCTGGTTGCCGTAGAGTCAATGCCAAAGCGCTCTGCCGTGTTGGGCATCAGTTGCATCAGACCAAAAGCACCTGCCCAAGATCGGGCATTGGGATTGAATCTACTTTCATGATAGATCATGCTGGCCAAGAGTTTCCAGTCCCATTCGAGACGTAAACTCTCTTTTTTAATCTCTGCATCGAACAGCGAAATCCCTTGTCCGCTCAAAGAAGAATACTCACTTTGTGTTCTTGCCTTTTGATCTTTGATGGACTCAAAATATTTTTTGTGGGCGAAGGTAATTTTGCGCTGCCCAGGAGCAGAAGTGATCCATTCGTTCAAAGCGAGGAGGAGATCTTCGCTGTTTGGTCTTACTGCCCAGGCAATTTCTTGTTCAAAGCTAATGGGTGTTTTGACATCAATTTGGGGGTAGTAGGTTTGGTTCAGTTGAGCTACATTTTCATCCGCCACCGTGTAAGGGATTTGTCCTTCAGCCACCAAACGAATGAGCTGTTCACTATCGATGTTTCCAGAAGCGGTAATAATGTTGATGTCTTGACCAATTTCATCCTGCACGCTCTGCAACCTGCTGTAGAACGAAGAATACTCATGCACATAAATATCTCGATGCGCCAAACCTTTCAAATCTCGGATCAAACTGTCCTCTACTTGCGATGTATTCAAGGAGTACCATTGGTTCGGTTTCCGTTGAACGAGCACTTGTCTAGTGGTGAGTAAAGGAGCTGTGAAAGCCACTTTATCTTTACGTTCTGAAGTAATTGTGAGGTTACACGCAATCAAATCTCCCACACCGGAATGCAGGTGTTCGAACATATCGTTCATGTCTTCCATCACCATGATTTCGAGTGCGAGGTTTTCGGATTTAGCGAAATCATTGAGCAGTTCAAAATCATATCCCATGGGTTGACCCCTGTAGAGGTAGTAGCTGCTTGAACTGTTTTCTGTGAGCACAACAATCTTCCCTCGTTGCCGAATGGCATCAAGATCGCGAACAATGATCTCTTTCTTAGGGGGGATGATGTGCTTTGCGTCCTTTGCTTCTTGCAAGTTACAGGCAGTGATCAAAGAAAAAGCCAATCCGAGCAGCAGGTATGTTTTCACGAACTCTTGCATGCGTTCTTCCTCTAAAAATACGAAGAAAAGAAAAGGGGCCTAATGACCCCTTTACGATAGTTATGAAGAAAAGTTGTTATTTCTTGGCGAATTTCTCCGTCATGGAGTCGAAACTAATGTAGTATTCTCCTTTGGGAAGGTTGCTCATATCTGCCTCCAAACCGAAGCCTCTTTTCACAATTTGAGCATATACGTTGTAGATCTCGTAATTGGTTTCTGCTGAGAAAAGGATGGTTTCTTTTTTCTTGTCGTAAGTAAAAGTAATTGGCGCCTTGTTTGAAATGTATTCTGCACTGGCCGATTTCCTGATTTGCCCTTCGTAGCTTCTCTGTACCACTCTGAATTTATTGAGTCCCGAGGTTGCTGTAGTTTGAAAGCTGTATGAATTCTTTACGGAAGTTCCATTTCCCGTTACTTCACCAACATTCACCCACTTGTTCCATTTGAATTGTTGAATGATGAAGGGCAGTTTTCCTTGTTCGTTGATCGTTTCCCAAGTGAGTAAACCCGCATTGCTCACCTCGATGGAAGTGGCTTCGAAGGTAGGTTGTGGTTCAAGGGCTCCTGGGTTGAGAATTCGTGGCTCACAGCCCTCTTTGTATTTGATGGAAACGACTACATCATCTCCGAGTTTAAAACCGTAAATGGACAAATCAACTTCGAAAGCGTTTGAGTTAATCTCATCGGAACTCACGTCCCCATTCACCAGTACTTCATACACACAAAAACCTACACCTTCTGCGGAAATACTGTTGATGACATAAACGTTCTTTTGTTGGTACTTTCCTTCTAGAACAATGGTACCGGCTACTGCAGATAAGCTAGCAAAGATTGTTAGAAGAACAAGAGCAAGATTTTTCATTCTCAATGACGTAATTAGTTAAGCGCTCAGCCAAATATAGCATTTTCAAGCGGAAGCCAAGCCCCCAATTATTCTGCTAAGTTTGCACGAAATTAGCATATTTCTCGGAACAAGCACGGACTATCTGAGGGAAAAAACGCTCAAATTCAGTTAGAAAGAATACTTTATGCTCCGCGAACAAGGCAGGAACGTTTTCCAAGCCCGTTTCATGCGGGATTCTTTTGGAAAGTCCGAAACACGCGTTTTCCAAACCTTCAAAAGTAGCGTAGCGCAGCAGCCATTGATACTTCGTCATGGCATTCACCAAGTGCAGAGCTTCAGGGCTCAGTTGCTCTTTTTCTTCTGCGATAGCGGTATGTACCCATTGCACAAAATCTGGTAAGCTTTGTTCAGACCATACTGGCCAAGTGAGTGCGAGGCAATGATCGTGAATGAGGTCCATCGCCACCCCGGCAAACTTTCCAGTGATTGGACGCAACCGTTGCTTGGTGGCATCGTTTCCTGGGAAATGATCGGTAAAATCATCGATGAAGCGGTGCAATACAATCCCGCGATAGATTTCCGTGGGATAGTGCTCGAAATGGCGACCTTTCACAAAATCACCCAAAAGATTTCCCACCACCACGCCCGGGTTGTTTTGACTCAAGTAAAAATGGGCGAGGTAGTTCATAGGGTTTGTATTGTGATGGTTAATTTCCTTGTTCCAAAGACTGGAGACGCGCCAGTTCATCGTTTACCGCGCTTGTGTATTCCAAATCGAAATTGATGCTCTCGGTGATGGGGTCGTACTCGGCTATTCCCATGGGGGTATCAGTGAGGTATTCAATGATGAGTCCGCTCTCTGTTTTGAACAACCCGACTTCCATTTCCAAGTCGTATTGCCCGAGTCCGTCAGGTTGATCGCTCAAGTCAATATCAATTCGTTTTGGGGCATATCCTTGAGCGCTCACCGTGAAGGAATGCTTTGCCCCCGGTTCCAATAGGAAAGCAGTAGTACCCTCTTGTAAAGTCATTGCCCCGTTTTGATTATCTCCGCTTTTGTTGGAAGCCAGTTGTAATCGGGCGGGCAAAAGTCCATCCTCTTCTTGGTCGTAAACAAACAGCCGAACATTCACTACATCCCGATGGAGGTCATACGTACCCAGCGTATCCTCTGTTAACCCCAAATACACCAATGGCGATTGTTCGATGGTATTCCTTCCCCACAAATCTCTTTGAAATTCACCCGAAATGCTTTGAACCACATCTGCCTCGTAGATCACCTCAGAACCGCGCATTTGATAAATATATCGCAAAGGCATTCCGGGAACCACTTTTTGGTTCACCCAGGCATTGGGAATTCCGGGGGCGTAGTAAATATCAATGCTGTCTTGATCTTCCGTTATTCCATAGCCGTGCTTGCAATTGACACCCGCTATTTGTTCCTCTTTTTTGGTTTTAATGAACGATTTAATCAGAGGAGCAGAGAGGTATTCTTGGAGAAAAACACCATCAAGCAAACAGGAAACGGCGTAGGTTTTACCTTTCTCTTGAATCCACAAAGAATCTCCATTTACCCATTCTTGGTACAGCCCCACTTCTGCATTTCGAGTAACTGTAAAAGCTGAGTCGGAATAAATCTTGTATTCCACGCGATCTCCGAAGTAGTTGAACACTAGTTTTTCCACCTCAGGATCTGGCGAACTGATATGATATTGAACCTCAACGGGAAGTGGTAATGCTGGTTCTTGTTGACAAGAAGTGAAGGCAAAAGCGGTGATGATGGCAAAAAATAAATAGGTCTTTGAAGCTCGCATGGCTGTTAATGTGGTGTTAATTCGTTCAACAAAGATGGGAAAACCATTACTTTTATTGCGTGAGTAGGAAAACGATTTATGCCTTAATTGTTTTGGCGGTGATGACCCTGAGTGGAATTGTGGTAACACAAATCTATTGGGTGCGTCAGGCATACAGTTTGCAAGAAAAAGAACTGAACGACCGCATCGTCATTGCCATGTCAACCGTTGTTCAGCGCATTCTTGACATGAACCAAGACTCCTCTTTTGTGGAGCCTGTAGAGCGTGTCTCTGCTAATTTTTACACGGCCAACATCAACGACACCCTTCACCCCTACCTTTTGGAAGCGCTCCTTCGAGATGAGTTCACCAATTCCAACCTTCTCAGCGACTTCGAATATGGCATCTACGATTGCTTTAACGACAGCATTGTTTTTGGAGGGAAGGTGCTTTTTGACCAAGAGCAGGGCAAACCACAAGCTACTGCCACCAACATCCAGAAGAAATTTGAAAAGGATGGACATTATTTCGGCATCTATTTCCCTTCTAAATCCAGCATGATCCTAGGAAAAATGGATTTCTGGATCTTCAGTAGTCTGCTCATCTTATTGGTAGTGATCTTCTTCGCATATGCCATTTTCATCATCCTCAAACAAAAGCGACTGAGTGAAGTAAAGACGGACTTCATCAACAACATGACCCATGAGCTTAAAACGCCCATATCCACCATAGGAATATCGAGCGAAGTGCTTATGAAGTCAGACATCTCCCATCAACCCGAAAGAATAAAACAATACGCCCAAATCATTCAAAGTGAAAACCTGCGCTTGAAGAACCAAGTGGAGAAGGTACTTAGCATTGCGAGTCTTAGTCCGGAAAAAGCCGAATGGAAAAAAGAGTGGGTAAACATGCACGAAGTTATTGACCAAGCCGTAAGTTCAAGTAAATTGCTTGCTCAAGGAGGAAATGGGGAAATTCAAACCCAACTTGAAGCAAACCAACATCTGGTTTATGGCGACCGTGTTCACCTCACCAATATTTTGTACAACTTGCTGGACAACGCGCTGAAGTATTGTGAAGACAATGCCAATGTGGTTGTGAGGAGTTGGAATTCATCGGACAAGCTACATTTGAGCGTTCAGGACAACGGAATAGGCATTGCGAGCAAGCACCACAAGAATGTTTTTGATCGGTTTTTTCGGGTACCCACTGGTGACATTCACAACGTCAAAGGATTTGGATTGGGTTTGTATTATGTGAAAACGGTGGTTGAAGCTCATAAAGGAAAAATTGAGCTAAAAAGTGCCTTGGGTGAAGGCAGTACATTCACCATTATTTTACAAGCGAACAAGGATGAATAAGGCCAGCATTTTATTGGTTGAAGATGACTTCAATTTGGGGTTTGTTATTCAAGACCTTCTGAAAATGGAAGGCTATACCGTGCACCTGTCGAAAGACGGCAAAGAAGGGCTCATGCAATTTAACAAAGCGAACTATGATCTTTGTTTGCTCGATGTTATGATGCCCAAAAAGGACGGGTTTAGTTTGGCCGAAGACATCCGCAAAGTGGACGCGCGGGTTCCCATCATTTTCATCACCGCAAAAGGAATGGATGAAGACCGTATTCGCGGATTAAAGATTGGGGCAGACGATTACATCACCAAGCCCTTCAACAACGAAGAGTTTTTACTTCGGATTCAAGCCATTCTCCGCAGGGCAAGTGGTGCGAGCATGGAGCAGCAGGAAGAGCATCGGATTGGGGAATACACCTTCAACATTTCGAGCTACCAGTTGACTCATCCCAACGAAAGCAGGAAACTCACCAAAAAAGAAGCCGACCTGCTCAAACTGCTGTGCGAGCATCAGGGGCAAGTCTTGGAGCGGGAGCTCGTGGCCAACATGGTTTGGGGCGACGATAGTTACTTTGTTGGGAGGAGTATGGACGTATTCATTACTAAACTCAGGAAGTATTTGAAGCACGACGCCAAAATCAGCATTACCAATGTTCACGGAGTGGGGTTTCGTTTGGAAGAATTGAGTTAAAAATCAGAGCCTTGTGCAGTTGTCTTCATTGATTGGCAAGAACATCTACGTGTAATTTTCGCTGGAAAAGTGCTCGTTTTTTTTCGTGTTAGGGTTATTGACAAAGGAGTTGGTGTCATTTGCAAATTGGTGAAGCGTCATTTGAAGGAAAGGACTACATTTCGATTGTGCACAACTCAGGGTTAGCGCCATTGATTTATTTTGTGAGTACGATCGATGGTGGCAATTTGAGGGTAGTTGGAGGTTCCGGAAGTGGAATGGTATTCAACTACAAACTCAGGGGGTTCATTCACAAAGTTGACTTGAAAGTCAGCACAAAAACCCCTAGTTTCGAATTGCGGAGGAGGCGGGGGAGGGAGGGCCCGCGAGGGCTGTGTTCACGAGGGATTGGGCCCAAATTATTGACTTATTCCTAACCCGGTAAAATCGGGAAATTCTTCTCCCATATCCATGTTCTCCGGTTCATAAAACTCATCCAACAACTCCTGACTGATTTTCACCAGATAAATCATGTCTTCCGTTCGAACTTCCAATACCTCCAATCGCTCACCTGAAGCGGTTTTCAAAGAAGAAAGGTCTTGCGGACCAAATCCATAAGGATACTGACGAGAGATCAATTTCTTTTCTTGATCTGTTAAGGCTGAAAAACTTTTAATGGTACGTTTCATGGCAGAATGCTTTAAATTTTACTTTTCACTCTTTGTCCGCGCCAAGTCAAATGCTGTACGATGTTCTAAGTCTTCCTAAAGTAATGAATTTATTGCACCCTTCCACCTTCCTAAAAGTCCCCCTTCTCGTGTAAGAAGTTTCTGAGGATCTATTTTGAACGTGTCAACACTCTAGGTGTGTTGCCCAGACCAATATTGATTTCACGCAAATCCCCATTTGAAGTCTCCCTTTGCCAAGAAAGCAGTCCCAACAAGCCAATTTATTCAGCCTATCGCCAATACCTGAAAATTGATTTTCCTCATTTTCAAATCAGACCATAAGCAATACCTTTGGCCCAAATTGATGTGATGAAAGATATTGAAGGAAGAAAAGACATCGAATTATTGGTAGACACCTTTTACGCGAAGGTGAGAGAAGACAAAGTCATTGGTCCGTTTTTCAATGATGTAGCCCAAGTGAATTGGGAAGAGCATCTCCCGCATTTGGTGGATTTTTGGGAAGCCGGTCTTTTTCACACCGTAGGTTTCAAAGGCAACATCATACGTACACATCAAGAATTGAATTCAAAATCGGCTTTAAGAAAGGAGCATTTTGAACATTGGGTAGATTTGTTTTCTGCTACGGTGGATGAGTTATTTTCGGGCACTATCGCTGAAGCTGCCAAACAAAAAGCGTGGAGCATGAGTGTGGTCATTCAGATGAAAATTGGATGAATGAGCCCTACCATTGGTGGAGGACCCATTCATCTTTTCACATCAAAACATCACCCTAAAGCTCATAAAGAAGTTCCTCCCCGCACCTGAAACCCCTGAACTGTATGGTCGGTACCTTCGATCTTCCAAATTTTCTACTCCAGAACTCAAAATAAACTGCTCTCCAAAAGCATAACTCGCCTTTAAATTGATGGTGTACCAAGCAGGAGCATATGTTCTACCCTCTTCGTCCTTTGCATAGATTTCTTCCTTCCGTTTTTCCTCTTCGGACAAATCTTCATGCGCTACTTCACCTTGATATTGCGCATACAACTGCAAGCTCAAATCATTGTTTCTGTAAGTGAACCTACTAACGCCAAACCAAGGGGCAGCGTGCCTTGAAGCGCTGAGACTCCCATCATCGAGTTCTTCTTCTCCTTTTTGATAATTGAAATCGCTCAAAAAAGAAAAGCCCGCTCCTAACTTCACTTCCAAACTCGCCTGAAACCCGAAGACTTGCGCCTGTGCTGCATTTTGAATGGCTTGCACCTGACTTAATTCACCCGCGTATAAAATACTGTCTTCCCCGTTCAGGCTGAAATTTCGACGCACCATTGCTTGATCTAGAAAAGTATAGTAAACACTGGCGTCCAATTTCACACGCTCATGAAACACCTTTCCCACACTGAAATCTGCGGTATAAGCCGTTTCTGCCTGTAGATCTGGATTGGGAACGGTTACTGCTCCCGGCTCCGAATCAAAAACCTTCCCAATATCATCGACGTTGGGCGCGCGAAATGCGGTGGACAAATTACTGCTCAACACCCAAGAATCGGAAGGCCGAAATACGAGGCCTAAATTTCCGGTTAACGCACCATTATTGCTAGAACTTTCGGCGAATGGAAGATCATAGAACTCGGGGTTGAATTGTGCCTCAATCCCAAATTGGGTGTAGCGGAGTCCGCTTTGAAGCAGAAAATGCTCATTGAAACGATGCTGCCCATTGACATACACCCCCCAAGACGACCAATCTGCCGTTGGATAACGAGATGGTGCTTCTGAAGTTTCCATGGTGCTGATGTTCAATTGTTCTCCAACAGAACTCACTTCATTCAACACATATTCCGCGCCGTAGCTTAAGGTGCTCTTTTTTGAAAAGCGGCGAACAAAATTCAGGTTCACGCTTGAGGCTGCAACTTTTTCTCGTTGCGTGTTTCGGAAATTGGATTGAAAGTCGCGATCAATTCTGCTTTCTTCGAATTCTTGATAAGCCAAACTCACTCCCATTTCATCGAAAAAGAAGGTGCTGGCTTTGTGATCGATACTGAAGTGATTCATGGACCAGATTTGCGGACCGTAGTTCCACTCGGCATACCTCGGTGATCCGTTTCTGGTTCGATGATGACGATCGTAACGGCCGTATGGAGAGGTCTCCGAATAATGAAATGCATAATTAAAATCCCAAGAACGGTTTGGGCTGAAACGCAACTTTTGCATCACGTTTTGTTGCCGATAAGCCGTTGGAATTTGCAACAACTCATCGTCTTGCTGCACAACAACATCCAAAGTGTCTTGGCGCTGCACGTAACTCGGCTTGAGATAATCGTCCGGACCATGACGTCCTTGTCTGAGGTGGTCAAAGTCGAAGGAAGAATAGCTGGTGAGCATGGCCCATTTCTTCCAACCTACGTTTACGTCGAAGTGACCTGTTCGTTCATTGTTGGCCGAAGAGTAACGAAAAGCTGCCTTACCGTTAACGAGCGTCTCGTCGTTCAAAGACAATTGAGCTTGGAGGGACTGAAAACTCATCACCCCACCAATGGCATCGGAACCGTACATGACCGATCCCGGACCAAAAAGCACTTCTGTTCGCTGAATGGCAAAAGGGTCAAGGGAGATGACGTTCTGAATGTTCCCACCTCTAAAAATGGCCGTATTCATTCGAACACCATCCACGGTGTACAGTAGTCGATTTGTAGCGAACCCTCTGATCATAGGGCTACCACCACCTTGCTGACTTTTTTGAATGAATACCTTTCCCGAAATGCCTAAAAGATCGGCTGCGGTTTGAGGTTCTTGAAGCTGAACATCCTTACTTGAAATGATGCTAATTTCTGATGGAATGTCCCCTGTATTTTGACGCCATCTGTTTGCCGAAACCACAACGGTCTCTAACTCCAGTTGTCCGGGAACCAGTTCGAGTACAAACCCCATGGATTGGAGCTCCGCATAGCTCTTTTGAACGCGTTCATACCCCAAGGATTGGAACACGATTTTTTCGGCAGTTCTGAATTCAGTGAGATCTGCTTCCCCAGCTGCATTGGAAACGGCAAAAGCATAGGGATCTTGACTGAGAATGGTGACCAAATCCAAGGCTTTACCCGTAGATTGATCTTTGATAAATATGGTTTGTGCATGCAGTAGTCCGAAAAAACAAGACAATACCGCCGTGCAAATGATTTTCTTCATTTGAAAATGGATTAAAGTAAACCTCTACGATTTTCGTGGCCAGTCTGACACAAATCCCTGGCCAAAAAAACATTAAACAAGTGGTGGAGGTGATTCCACTTTCAAAAAGGGAGTTAAGGTTTGAACAGGTGTTTTTTCCTCATACTCCTTCCCTACCCAAGCTAGCTCCAAGCTCCTATTTTCAATAGAACAGTAGAGGTGTTTTAAAAAGAAGACCAGGCGATTTTGTTGATCTTTTTTCAAGGGGTCCTGATTGAATGCCAAGACCAATAGAGCCGTCAATTGTTGATTGAGCGCCGTCTCTTCATGATCCCACCAACAGTGAAAAACCGTGCCGTCTTCCGTTGCCTGGATGTGCACGATATCATACATCTCCCCTTTGTATTCAAATTCTCGGGAATGTTTCCATTTTAATTCGGAGCTCAGTTCTTCAGCACTAAACACCAAACACACCAGTTCTTCCTTTTCCAAATTGGCAATCATGTCCCACTTCACAGCCCGTTTAACTTGATGCTTTCTGAACTGAATGCTCAAAAAAATCAATGAAATCGGACCAAAAAGCAGCAGTAGAAAGAGTATCGAGGTTATTTTTTTCAAGCGCTCAAATTCTTGTGATCAAAGATAATGAACTTGACCTTGCTTTGGTCTTTATCTGGGGGCCTTCACTCAAAAGTATTGTCCCACCCCGATGACGAGTCCGCGTTGTTCCCTATTTTGGGTATTCACTCCGTAATCCACCCGTAAAGTGGCCAATTGAGACCGTTTATAGATAAGACGAATCCCCATCCCGGCGAAATGCTGCAGGTTCTGTGCATAGAGGAGGTCATTGATCACCCCACCCGGTTTTCGCCAATTGCCTAAATCTGAAAACCCAACGATTTGTCCGGCAAAATACTTGGTATCTAAAGCGCTGAAGCGAAGTTCGGTATTAAGCACGGCCACCGCAGTTCCACGCTCAACTCGATTTCCGGCACCTCGAATGTTTTGCTGACTGTCCAAAACAAAGGGAGCAAAAGGATTGACTTCATTGCTCGAAACCCCAACTCTTCCCCTCATGGCTAAATTGATTTTTACTGGCGTGAATCGTTTGAAAAAACGGGCTTCCATCCAATACATCATGAACGGGTTTTTGTAATTCCCGAGATCATTGATCACCTGTAATTGCTGAAAGTAACTCCAACCTTCCCGTTCGAACCCCTGAAAGTTCACTCGGTTGTAATCGTGCGAGGCTTTGATCAAGTACTTCTGTTTACTGGCCAATTGAGGAAACGAGAATGAACTCAGTAAATCTGTTTCTTGCAAAGACGTATAATCCTCTTCTAAATAACTCGCGCCTACTCTTATACGATGTTGGTAATCAAAAGCATAAGAAATGTGTCCGCCAAGAGTGATGTTCTCATACAGGTAGTCCACCCCTTCGCTCAAGGGACTAAAAAACAGGGGTTCGATGGCTGCGTAGCGCTGAAGTTCGATGCCTCCTCCAAAAGCACTTCCTCGAATGTAAGGGGCCGAAATGCTAAAAAAAGCGTTGTGTTCTCCGTCAATATTGCGATAAAACGCGGTGGTCTGAATGGCTCTTCCTCCGGTATTAAAATCACT
>CAZYPV010000077.1:0-14587 GCA_964649515.1 uncultured Comamonadaceae bacterium
TTGCCTTGCGTTTACCGATGATCAGTGCACAATTCACCTGGTATTCTCCCGCCGGAAATTTTTTCGTGTAGCTGCCTGGGATCACCACCGCACGTTCTGGCACTTCGCCCTTCGTTTCGATTGGAGAATCTCCCGTAACATCAATGATCTTTGTGCTTTTGGTGAGCACCACATTTGCGCCGAGAACCGCCTCTTTTCGCACGCGAACGCCTTCCACCACAATGCTTCTCGACCCAATGAAGGCACCATCTTCGATGATTACTGGAGCCGCTTGGAGGGGTTCGAGCACACCACCGATGCCCACTCCCCCGCTGAGGTGAACGTTCTTGCCAATTTGAGCACAGGACCCTACCGTGGCCCAGGTATCCACCATCGTTCCAGAATCCACGAAGGCGCCGATGTTGACATAGCTCGGCATCATGATCACACCTTCAGCCAGAAAAGCTCCATAACGCGCAATGGCGTGAGGAACAACGCGCACCCCAAGCTCGGAATAGCCCGTTTTTAGCTCCATTTTATCGTGAAATTCGAAGGGCCCCACCTCGATCGTCTCCATGTTTTGGATAGGGAAATACATCACCACTGCTTTTTTCACCCATTCGTTCACTTGCCAACCGTTTTCAGTAGGTTCTGCGCAGCGCAAACGCCCTTTATCGATCTCTTCAATCACATTTCTGATCATGTCTTGAACGGGAGTTTGCTTCAAAAGACTGCGGTCGTCCCACGCCTTTTCAATCGTATCTTTCATGATGGAGTAGCCCATGTCTATTCAATTTTATGGAGCAAAGATACAAGAAGAAAGCAGGAAAGAATGAATTACCTTTGGGGCATGGGACGACTACTAGCATTCGATTACGGACAAAAGCGCACCGGCCTCGCTGAAACCGACGATTTGCAAATCATTGCCACCGGTTTGGCCGGTTTGGACACGCACGAAGTGATTCCTTTTGTGAAGCGTTATTTGGAAAAACACCAAGTGGATGCTTTTGTTGTGGGCGACCCTAGTGGATTGGGCGGAGACGAGACCCACAACACCGGTCCGGCACACGATTTCGCCGCCAAACTGCAGAAAACCTTCCCCAGCATTCCCGTTCACATGGTGGATGAAAGTTTCAGCTCTCGCGAAGCCATGCAATCCATGGTGATGGGTGGAATGAAGAAAAGTAAGCGCAGGGACAAAAAAATCTTGGATGAAGTCAGTGCCGCTGTGATTTTGCGGAGGTACATGGACGCGAAATCATTTTAAGGAGCAATGCAGCAGCATCAAAACAGCATCTCCCCCACTGAAAACTGGAATCGCCTTCCTTTGAGGCATTGGTTGATGGACTTTCGTTTTTGGATTGTGGTATTCTTCGTGATCCGACTCATTGGCATCACCAACCCACCATTGGAAGTGGCTCACAATTGGCGGCAAGTGACCGGTTTGATGGTAGCTCGGAACTTCACCGAAGGCGACATGAACCTTTTTCACCCCAAAGTGGACGAAACGAATGGGGCTTCTGGCATCATCGGCATGGAATTTCCTTTGCTGAATTATTTGCATGCAGGTGTGGCCAAGGTTTTCGGTTACGAACATTGGTATGGTCGGCTCATCAACCTCATTGTCTCCAGTTTCGGACTCCTTTTCTTCGGGCGGATATTGGCCTTGCTTCGGTATGACAGGAAAACTCAATTGATCGCTACCCTACTGCTTTCCGCCTCGCTATGGTTCTCCTTTTCGCGCAAAACCATGCCCGACACCTTTTCCTTGTCGCTCATGCTCGGCGCCTTCTTTTATGCCTTACGATTTTTAAAGGAAGGCAGATGGTGGGAATTGGTGTTGATGTTGATCCTCAGTGCTTTTGGTTTGCTCAGTAAGATTCCGTCAGCACTCTATTTTTTCACGCTGCTGCCCTTTCTATTCAGCAGAAACTTCCCGCTTCGACGACGTTTTGCGCTTATGATCGTCGCCTCCGTTTCTTTCAGCCTCAGCATCTTTTGGTACTTCTTTTGGTGCACTCACCTTTCTTATGTTTTTGGGAATTGGTACAACTCGGGAACCTCTTTGCATCAAGGTTGGAGTGAAATCATTACGCACCCCATGGAAGTGCTTAACAACTTTTATTTCGATGCCTTTTCGGGGTACATCGTCTTTCTTTTTGTGCTGATAGGCATCTTCATCTCCATCAAACAGAAGCAAAAAGCGCTCTTGATTGTTGCGGGATTCACCCTCGTTGGAGGGGTTGGTTTGATCTTGAAATCCGGTCACTACTTCTATCACCACAATTACTACATCCTTCCATTTGTCCCCATGATGGCCCTCTTTGCCGCTGTGGGTTTGCGCTCCGTTAAAAAGTCGTGGCTCATGTATTCTTTGGTTTTTATTGGCGTGATGGAAGGAATTTTAAATCAGCAACACGATTTCTTCATTCGGCAAAGTGAAGTTTATAAGCTTGAGCTTCCCGAATTTGTTGATGGCTTTAGTGAGAAGGACGACCTGTTTCTCTTCAACTCGAATGGAAATCCGCAAGAGTTATATTTCGCTCATCGCGAAGGCTGGGTTTGTTATGAAGAGGAGCTCAATTCTGAGAAATACATGAATGAGGTTCTTGCGCAAGGTGGAAAATACTTGGTATTCAACAAACGTTATCCTTTGCCTGTGGGTTTTCAGTATCCGCAAATTGCCGAGAACGAGCACTACCTTGTTTTTCTTCTAAGTGATGAAAACTAAAAAAGCTACCCCCTAATCGTTCAACCCGCCTATCGGCTTTGAATATTCAAAAATCACTGTCATTCTTCATCCAAAATGCAGTGTCCATCACCCAGAAATCACCAATTTAACTCCAGTTCACCACACTTTAAGTACATCATAACACAAAAACCAGGAAGCTCTCGACGCATCACCCCGAAAACAAAACACTAAAGCACAGCATTTTACACCAACAGCAAGCACCAATTCAGCTTGAATCCCTTCTCGAAGCACACTACATCATGTATTCGCTTCGATCATCTAGCTTACCTTTTCCTTTTCTAAAACCTTTAAGATGAAATACCTGTTTACCCTCCTTCTCATGTCTTGCTGCACCTTGATGAGTGCTCAAAGTTTACCCATCCATTTTGAGGGTGATGTAGGTGTGAGTGATTTTGAAGATTTCGATGGTGGCACCTTTGACTTGGTGAGCAATCCATCGGCAGATGCCACGAATGCCAGCGAGAACGTTGGACAAATTGTTCGGAATGGCGGATTGGTTTGGAGTGGGTCGAAAATTGTGCTTGACGACTACCTTGACTTCACTGAGAACAACAGCATATCGATGAAAATCTACACCACCGCACCCGTTGGAACCGAAGTGAAGTTCAAGCTCGAAGGAGAAGCCAACACCGAACGCGACGTTTTGACCACCGTTTCAGGAGAATGGGAAGAATTGAACTTCGATTTCACAGGAGAAATCTTGGGCGCTTACAACACTTTGGTTTTCATGTTTGACTTTGGGAATGTGGGAGATGGATCGGCCAATTCAACGTTTTATTTTGACGATATCAACCAAGGAAGCAACGGCGAACAATTGGACTTCCCGGTTACCTTTGAAGATCCGGAGATCAACTACAGCGTGATTGATTTTGGTGGGAATTTTTCTACTGTGACCGAAGACCCCACCGACCCGAGCAACAGCGTAGTGAAAAGCATTAAATCTGCCACCGCTGAAACATGGGCGGGAACCACCATTGGAACTGCTGCTGGTTTCATTTCCTTCCTTCCTTTAACGCTGGACGATTCGAAAATGAGCGTTCGGGTATGGTCGGCAAACGCAGGAACACCTGTTCGATTGAAGGTTGAAGCTTGGTATGATCCTACACAAACCTGTGAAACGCAAGTTAGCACCACTCTGGACGGAGAGTGGGAAACCCTGGTTTTCGACTTTGCCAACGAAGCTCCGGGAACCGCAGCCTTGAGTGATGGATTGAACATGGGTTGGGCATACAACAAGGCGTCCATCTTTTTTAATTACGGCATCAGTGGTGCACAAGCAGGGGAACAAAGCTATTATTTTGACGACGTTTACTTTGGGGAAATGGACATCATTGACAACATTGAAGATCTTCGCGTTGCAGAAGTACAGGTTTATCCCAATCCAAGCGCTGAGGCATGGAATTTCAGCTCATCTGAAATCATTGAATCGATTACACTTGTCAATGCTCAGGGTCAGCTCATCACCAAAGTTTCTCCCCAAGATAATCTTTGCACACTCGCATCTGACCAGCTTGCTGAAGGTATTTATTTTGCTCAAGTGGTTTTTGCCGGAAAAGCCCAAACTTTCCGGTTGATTCGTCAATAAGCACAATCGATACCCGAGGAAGACCTTTCCTTACTTTTTAAAGAGCACCAAAATCGATCTAGGTTTTGGTGCCTTTTGTTTTGCCATTAACTTCGCAGCATGAAACGTTTCCTCCATCCCTTTTGTTTGCTCTTTATTCTCGTTTTTCATGCTTGTGAAGAAGCTCCCAACCCCAATCCTAAAGTTCGTCATTTTGGCGCTTTGAAAGACATGATGCACCGCGGTGATCTGAGTGCGAAGATTGCGCTTAACGATTTAGACAGTGCTCAGCACCTCTATGCTCTAGGAGCTGTGGAAGACTTGAAAGGTGAAGTGCTCATTTGGGACAACGTTCCTTACATCGCCCAGAAATTGTCTGGCAGCCTTAAAATATCGACGCACAATGATTTCAATGCAGCCTTATTGGTTTGTGCTGACGTATCAGCTTGGAAGCAACTCTCCATTCCCAGTACCGTGCGCTCTGAAGCAGCATTTGATGATTTTTTGAGCACCATTGCCCAAGAAAACGGGCTCCAAGCGAATGCTCCATTTCCCTTTTTGGTGAAAGGCAAGGTCAAAAAAGCCAAATGGCACGTGATTGATTGGCCCGAGGGAGACCTAGAACACAGTCATGAGAAGCACATTAAATCGGGCTTGTTTGGTTTGCTTGAAGGCGAAGACGTGGACATATTAGGGTTCTATTCCAGGCATCATAAAGGGGTTTATACCCACCATACCAGCAACATGCACCTTCACCTCCGAAGCCGCGACGGCGAATTGGTTGGTCATTTAGACGAGTTTGAATTGGGTCAAGACATGGAGCTTTATTTACCGGAAGTGCATTAGTGCTGGTGTGGGAAGGTGAAGATTCTTGTGGGGATGGCATGTGATGGAAGGTGGTGTTTGGAGGGGTGGGAGAAATTGGATTGGGAGGGAAATTGGGGTGGAAATGCTTCACTTACAAATTGAGCGTATTCATTGGCAAAGTGGGAGGGGATTTATTAGGACTTTTTTGCCGTAAGACCCTATCTTTCAACCGGCTGGCGGAGGCGGGGGAGGGAAAGGGAGGGCCCGCAAGGGCTGTGTTTGCTTGGGGAGAAACTCGATTTTTTTTCGCACCAAAGGACAAGTTAGCTCTTTCAAAAATCCACCCCAAAAAAAATCCATCTCAATTTGTGTATGGCCCCTTTTTTCCCACAAAACCGATCCTAAGATTCAATCCAACGACCAAAACCTCATCGCTTCTCTCCATAATTCTTCTGGAACTTGGGGCCAACCTACCAAGCCAATCGATCCACTACCCTCCTACTTTCTCCGCTATTTCATAGGAGTTCCGCTGGGGTGAATTGCGGGAAATGAGTTCGCCTAAGAAACCTGCCAAAAACAACTGTACTCCCAATACCATCGATACCAAGGCAATATAAAAACCGGAAATGTTGGTGATGTTTTTAGCGGGGACGTCTTTTAAAATGTAATACACCTTTTCACCACCAATCCATGCAAACAAAACAAAACCAAGAAAGAACATGAGGCTTCCTAAAGAACCAAACAAGTGCATGGGCTTCTTACCGAAGCGCGCAATGAAGGTGATGGTGAGCAAATCCAAGAACCCATTAATGAAGCGTTCCCAACCAAACTTGGAGCTTCCGAATTTTCGGGCTTGATGCTGAACTACTTTTTCTCCGATCCGCTCAAATCCGGCGCGCTTGGCCAAAATAGGGATGTAGCGGTGCATTTCTCCAAATACTTCAATGCTCTTCACAACCCGAAGTCGATAGGCTTTCAATCCGCAGTTGAAATCGTGAAGGTAGATGCCAGACATCTTCCTTGTGGCCCAATTGTACAACTTCGTAGGTAGGGTTTTGGATAAGGGATCGTGTCGCTTCTTCTTCCAGCCGCTCACCAAATCGAAGCCTTCTTCCAGAATCATGCGACGTAACTCTGGGATTTCTTCCGGACTGTCCTGTAAATCGGCATCCATGGTGATTACCACCTCGCCTTGGGCCAACTTAAAGCCTTCATTTAGTGCCGGACTCTTTCCATAATTTCGTTGAAACCGAATGCCTCGAACGTGCTCTGGATCTGAACGGAGAAGTTCTTCCACCACTTTCCACGAGTCGTCTTTACTCCCATCATCCACAAAAATCACCTCGTGCTTTACTCCCCCCATACCTTCAATCACTTTCGCAATCCAAGCATGAAGTTCTCTTAAAGACTCTTCCTCATTGTAAAGAGGGACGACAATCGATATATCCACGCGATTTACTTGGTTTTATTAATGGCTGCAGCTATCAGAGCCCAAATAACGGAAAAAATCGCCCCAAAAAAACCAGACATCAATGCCATTACCACAGGTTTCATAAACATCTGAACATATTTCATGGCTTCTTTAACCTGTTCTGCAGGCATTCCCTGCTCCAACATTTCGTCATATTGCTGCTGAACCATTTGATCTACAAGCTCCGGACTCACAACCGCCAAAATAATGTACGTGTACAAACCTGTGAGGAGTGAAGTAACAATCATCGCTACCCAAGACATCTTAAACCCTTCGCCAAAAGTGAGTTCGTTGTTCATGTACGTTTTCTTGTAATGCGAAAGAATCACGAAGGCGCCAGCAATGGTAATCACTGTGGAAATAAATCCTTTCCAACCCGACTGATAATTCTCTGTGAGGGCCAACCAAGCCAAATCGTGTATGATCAAAACCACATATAAAATGAGTCCGTATTTAATTGCAGTACTGAAAAAGCTGGGTGTTTTTTTGTTTTGAGCGTCGAGGGTCGTTTCCATAAAAAAGTTTTTATCAAATATAGGAATGACTTGCACACAGCAAAAAAAGATTCTTACCTTTGCATTGGCAAGTCTTATACGACCAGCTCCTGTTGAATCCCCCAGGACCGGAAGGTAGCAAGGGTAAACGGTTGTAGCGGTGCGATATAAGTAGCTTGCCATTTTTTTGTGCCCATTTTTTTAGGAAGCCCCCTTCCTTAAAGTCTATATTTGTCCAAGATGAAGACGTCCCAAAAAGTTGTTTTAGTCACCGGAGGTTCATCCGGAATTGGACAAGCCGTTGCGCGTTACCTGGCTGATTGCGGACACTCTGTTTACGCTACTTCTCGAAATCCCAAAAACCCTCTTGAAGGCAAGGTGAAGATGCTGGCCATGGATGTGACTGACTTTTCTTCGGTTGAAAAAGCACTCCATACTATTAATGCAGCAGAAGGAAGATTGGACGTATTGGTGAACAATGCGGGACTCGGAATGGCTGGTCCGCTCGAATCAACAAGTCAAGAAGAAGCCGAAGAAATCTTCAAAACCAACGTTTTTGGTGTGCTGAATGTATGCCGAGCAGCGGTTCCTTTGATGAGAGAGCACGGCGGAAACATCATCAACATTACCAGTATTGGTGGGCGCTTTGGTTTGCCTTACCGAGGAATTTACTGCAGCAGTAAGTTCGCTGTGGCCGGTATGAGCGAGACTCTGAGCATGGAGCTTCGTCAGTTCGGTATCCACGTTTGCATTTTGGAACCGGGCGATTTCAAGACCAACATCAACGCTAACCGAAAGGTGGCTCGCGAGGTGAATCACTCCATCTACCCCAGATTCGAACAAGCCCTCGAGCAGGTGAACGAAGAGGTCTCAGGAGCTCAAGACCCCATTCTTATCGCCAAACAAATAGAAAAAATCATCTTTAAAGGAAGACCAAGACTGTACTATCAAGTTGCTACACCCATGCAACGGCTGTCGGTTTTCTTGAAACGTATATTGCCCGGACGCATGTTCGAAAGGCTGATCATGAACCACTACAATATGAAGTGATTCGTGCTTAAAAACTCGATTATGAAGAAAATACTCATTGCCAACCGTGGAGAAATTGCCCTTCGTATCATGCGAAGCGCCAAGAATAAAGGAATCGCTACCGTAGCCATTTTCTCGGATGCGGATGAAAATGCTCCCTTCGTTAAGTTCGCCGATGAAGCGGTTCACATTGGCCCACCACCTTCTTCCGAGTCCTATTTGCGCGGAGAGCGAATCATTGAAATCTGCAAGGAGTTGGAGGTGGATGGAATTCACCCGGGTTATGGATTTCTTTCCGAGAATGCTGAATTTGCCAAGGCTGTAAGTGAGGCTGGAATTACCTTCATTGGTCCGTCTCCCGAAGCCATGGACCTCATGGGAAGCAAACTTGCCGCAAAAGCCGCGGTGAAGTCCTACAACATTCCCCTCGTTCCCGGAACAGATGAAGCCATTGAAGATGTGGATGAAGCTTTGGAAATTGCTAAAGGAATTGGTTTCCCCATCCTCATCAAAGCGAGTGCCGGCGGCGGCGGAAAAGGAATGCGTGTGGTTGAAAATGCTGAGGAATTCAAGTCGCAAATGGAACGTGCCGTAAGTGAAGCGGTGAATTCTTTTGGTGATGGAAGAGTGTTCATTGAAAAATTTGTAGGGTCGCCAAGACACATCGAAATTCAAATTCTTGCCGATCAGCATGGAAACATCCTCTATCTCCAAGAGCGGGAATGCAGTATTCAGCGCCGACACCAAAAAGTGGTTGAGGAAGCACCATCTGCTGTGTTGACTCCAGAGCTTAGAAAGGCAATGGGCGAAAGCGCTTGCGATGTGGCTCGTGCTTGCGATTATGTTGGTGCAGGAACGGTGGAGTTTCTTTTGGATGAAAACCTAAATTACTACTTCCTCGAGATGAACACCCGCTTACAGGTGGAACATCCCGTGACTGAAATGATCACCGGTATCGACCTCGTGGCAGCTCAGATTGATGTGGCCCGCGGTGAAATACTTCCCTACAAACAAGAAGATATTGGCATCAACGGACACTCCATTGAAGTGCGTGTTTATGCTGAAGATCCTTTGAACAACTTCCTTCCAGACATCGGTACTTTGAAGACCTATCAGCGACCGGAAGGAAAAGGGATTCGGGTTGATGATGGTTTTGAAGAGGGCATGGAAATCCCGATTTATTACGACCCGATGATCTCGAAGTTGATTGTTCACGCCGAAAACCGCGATGCCGCCATTCATTTGATGACCCGCGCCATCGACCATTACATCATTCATGGTATCGAAACTACCCTGCCCTTCTGTCGTTTTGCCATCAACCATGAAGCTTTTGTGAGTGGTGAGTTTGATACCAACTTCGTCAAACACCATTTTTCCCCAGAAGTGCTGGCCATTCCGAACGAAAACGAAGAACTGATTGCTGCTGCTTTGGGGTCCTTTGTTCTGAAAGAAGAAACCAAGGCCAATCAAATTCAAGCGAAGTCGGAAAGTCCAAGTGCTTGGGTTACGCGCCGACGATAGCGTTAAGAAAAGTGAATCGACTGGATTTTCGACGAGAAATGTATCAACTTAGTGCAGATCTTCGTTAAGAAAGCAATGGCGCTTCGTTTTTTCATCTTCTTTTTTCTTTTCTGGGTGATGGCCTTCCGTTTGGATGCGCAAATCATCCCCGACTCCACGTGGGTTCCTGCCACGGTGTTGGATGGAGATACGGTCCCGATGGTCAATATTCAAGTGGCCATTGTTCCCGGAAATGGAAATCAGAGAAAGGCATCCAGATCTTACGGTATTCTGAAGCGTCGCGTGGTGAAAGTATATCCTTACGCCAAAGCTGCTGGTGACATCATGGCGCAACTCGAAATTGAGTTGGAAGGCATGAAGAATGAAAAGCAACGAAAACAGCACGTTAAAGCTACGGAGGCGGAACTAAAAGCAGCATTTGAGGGTCAGCTTAAAGAACTCACGGTGAAGGAAGGAATCATTCTCATCAAGCTGATCGATAGGCAAACGGGCGATTCTTCTTACGGACTCATACAAGAACTGAAGGGCAGTTTTTCTGCATTCATGTGGCAGAGCTTTGCGCGGATTTTTGGCCACAATCTTAAAGACGATTATGCTCCCTACGGAGAAGATTGGCCCATTGAGCAAATTTGCCGGGAGATTGAACTTGGTTTTATTGATGTGGTTCAGTTGGGCGGGTTGAAATAGCTTTTGCTGAAATGCTGGAATGCGGTATTGGGATCAATCATCCCGTATAAATATGCGACCCCGCTGGGGTCGTTTAATCATTTTTCCCTCTTCGGGGGGCTATAAATATGCGACCTCGCTGAGGTCGGGTGGATGGTTCTTGCTGGTTGGGACGAATTTGCGGCTCGCTGTGCTCGGGAAGGTGGTTCTCGCTGCTGGTTGGGGCAAATGTGCGGCTCGCGCGCAATCCATGGACCATGATCACCTATTCGAATTGGAATCTGTTTGAACGGAGCTGATGTGATTGAGAATACATGTAATCGTTGCATTCATCCAAACCGTGAAACCAAATCAGCCCACGGTTTTAACCGTGGGATAATGAGAAATCAATCCGTTAACCAATCGTTTCAACGATTTCAAAGCGGTGTCCAAGATTTGAATCATCTCTCCAATAATCGCTCTTTCAAAATCGCCATACCCTCACTTGCGCCGGCGGCGATGGGGGTGAAATTTGCTCGCATTTTTACGGGCGGAATTTGCGGGTCAATCAGATAAACAGGAACGTGAGGAAGCACAAAATTGAGGAGTCCGGCTGCAGGATAAACATTTAAGGAGGTCCCTATCACCAAAAAAACATCGGCGGTTTGACAAAGTGCTGCAGCGGGTTCAATCATGGGCACGGCTTCTCCAAACCAAACGATGTGCGGACGAAGTTGCGTTCCTTTCGGGCACTTCATTCCCCAATTCAGTTCGCGATGTGGCCAGTCGTAAATGTCGTTTACAAAACGCTCACTTCGGGCTTTCATGAGCTCTCCGTGAAGGTGCATAACTTTGGTAGATCCTGCCCTTTCGTGAAGGTCATCCACATTTTGGGTGACGATTCGCACATCAAAATCTGATTCCAATTCTGCCAGAATTTCATGACCACGATTGGGCTTGGCATCCATCACTCCTGCTCTACGTTGATTGTAAAACTCCAACACCAAAAGAGGATCCTTATCCCAAGCCTCCGGAGTTGCAACATCTTCCACTCGATGACCTTCCCATAAACCATCAGCCCCTCGGAAAGTCGCAATGCCACTTTCTGCGCTCATCCCCGCACCGCTGAGTACAACTAATCTTTTCATCGTGACAAGTTAAGCATTGTGAAATTCAAACTTTTCTCAAGCAAAACAAAAATGGAGAACTAACTTTGAAGCATGCAAAAAAGAGCAATACTGGTCGGCTTCCTGATCCTTTTCGCCCAAACAACAATTGCCCAAATCCTTGAAACGGGCTTCAATGCAGAAGAATACTTGGAATGCATGCAGATTACGGTGCAGCAGTCAGATACTAACTATGTGGAAATTCCTGTTGGTCCGCCAGAGAATTACAAGGAACTGTACCATTCTCCCGACATGGGTTTGGACAATCAGTATGATGTTTGGCTTCGCGAAGATGGATTGGTGGTGCTTTCCATTCGTGGATCTGTGGGAAGGAAGGCTTCCTGGTTGGAGAACTTTTATGCGGCGATGTTGCCGGCCAAAGGGGAGCTGCAGCTTTCAGACACCCTCAATTTCAAATACACTTTTGCTGAATTGGAAGGGGCTAAAGTTCACGCCGGGTGGACCATCGGAATGGCCTTTCTTGGTCCGCACATGCTCGAAAAAGTGCTCGATCTCCACACCGAGGGTTACCGCGATTTTGTGATTATCGGTCATTCCCAAGGCGGTGCTTTGGCCACTTTGACGGGAGCCTATTTTCACCATCATCCAGATTTCCCTCAGGATATCCGATTAAAAACCTACGCCAGTGCCTCACCCAAAGTAGGGAACACGCAATTTGCTTACGATTACAATGCCGCACACTACAACTGGAGTTTTCGGGTGGTGAATACCGAAGACTGGGTTCCTCAAATGCCCATTAGCGTTCAATACCTGAAAGATTTTGGTGATAAAGACCCCATCAAAGGCAGCAAAAAAATGATGAAAGAACTCCCTGTGATTCAGAGAGTGGCCTTGCGGAAAGTTTTGAAAAAGCTCGATCGAGAAACCGAAGAAGCAATGGCGGTACTGCAAAAATATCTAGGGAAGCGTTTGCACGGGTTTTTGGATGAATATCTACCAGAATTTGAGCGCCCTGAATTTGCTGAATCTGAAAACTATTTACCTTGCGGGATTGATGTGATTTTGATGCCAGGAAGCGATTACCCGGAGTACATCAAAACTCTACCACAACGAGGAGTTTTTACGCATCACATGTATCAACCTTATGTTCACCTCGTAAAGCAGCAGCATTTACCTTAAATCAAGCGGTGATCCATCGCCAAACGAACGGCCTCTACTTTGTTGTGCACTTGAAGCTTGCGGTACACGTTTTCAATGTGTTTCCTCACGGTTTTGGGTGAAATGAACATCTTCTCGGCGATTTCTTTGTAATTGAGTCCGCCCGACATCTCCTCCAAGATTTCCAACTCCCGCTTCGAAAGTCCAAAATCGACCTTTTCCTGAGGTTTTTCAGAAACCGCACGAATGAGTTTGAGTGATTTCATGGCAATGCTCGGACTCATGGGTGCACCGCCGTCCATCACATCCAAAATGCCTTTTTCCAGTTCTTGAATCTTGCTGTCTTTCAACAAATAGCCCGATGCTCCCGCCATGATGCTTCTGAACACCAAGTCATCTTCCTCCATCACCGTGAGCATCACAATTTTGATGTTGGGGTACTGAGAATGAATGGCTTCGCAGGCAGCAATTCCATCCATCACCGGCATTTGAATGTCCATAAAAATGAGGTCGGGCTGATGGTTGGTGACTTTATCAATGGCTTCCCTCCCATTGTTCGCCACCCACACCACCTCACTTTGGTCGATGATGCTTAGCTTCTCCAATAAACTGGCAATCAGGTCTGGACGGTCTTCTACGATGGCAATGCGGTAGGTCATGCTGCGAACTTACAATTTGAACAAAATAGAAAGCTACGACAAATGAAGTATTTCTGTTTTAAAGCTACTCTGCTTTTTCTAACACCTGTTTAGATTTCAACTCCCCCAACAGCGGCTCCAAACGCTCCAAAGTAACATGTTCCATAATCACCACTTTGAACCAGCGCGGTGCATGGTGATTGTCTGGCACCAATCCGTATTTCTTGGCCAGTTCTTGGTTCACAAAGTGGGCATCAATGGCGACGATATTGGAGTCGGGATGACGGAAATAAGGGATTTCCAAAGCGTCGAGCTCGTTACAAAACCAAGCGGTTCTTTTCTGGAGGATGAAAACTTTTTCTTGCCAACCGTACGGACCCGTTTGCGATAAAATCATCCAAACCGCCACTGCATTTGCTCCAGAACGACTCCCGATGAGTGTGAAATCTTCCCCTTCCACATAGCTCGCTTCTTGAGTGTTGGCATATTGAATGAGGCCTTTTCGCATGAGGAAGATCCCTGTTCCGTAAGGCGCTCTTGCCATTTTGTGCGCATCGAGTGTGACGGAACTCACCACAGGATGGCTAAAGTTCAGCTGTTGATCTCCCTCCGTGAAGGGGTGATAGAAACCGCCATAAGCCCCGTCGATGTGGACTTTGTATTTGAAATCGAAGGACTTTAATTCGTTCAAGAAAGGCGACAAATCGTCCACGCTTCCAAACATGGTGGTCATCATATTTGCCACCAGAATGGCGTATTTCTTCCCGTTTTGTTTTGCTTCGCGAAGCCCCTCAATGAGGTCGCTTTGATTCACCACTCTCGTTTTTTCATCCACCTTCACCTTCAGGATATTAACACCGAGAATGTTGGAGGCCTTGTTCATGGAGTAGTGACTGTCTTCGGTACACAGAATCATGATTTCATCTTTAGCCGCTCCAAATTCCTCCATGAAATAGTTCCGGTACACCCAAATCGCCTGCATGTTCGCCTCTGTTCCGCCAGAAGCTACATAACCATCACAACTTCCTTCTTCAGCGCCCAAAATATCCACCGCACACATTTCAACCAACTCCCTTTCAATGGCTTGCGTGCCTTTAAAAAACGATTCCGACTTCCCCAAGGTGTGGCAGCCGATGTGATTGGGATTTTGGATGAGGGTTGAAATCCAGGGAGCATCTTTCACGAAGGAAGCGTCTTGGTTGAACACCTTATCGTCGAGAAACGAAGCGGGCACCCCCAGCACCGATGATTCGTGGTAGTTCACATTTTGCTCCAAAGCGCTAAATACACGCTCCTTCATCTCTTCCAACGAGCGCTTTTTCCAAATTCGGGCTTTCATGATTGCTGTTTTTATCAAAAGTACAGCGCTTGAACGCAAGGGGAACTGAGGGATGTCAGTTTT
>CAZYPV010000078.1:0-13147 GCA_964649515.1 uncultured Comamonadaceae bacterium
TGTTCACTTGGAGTACTGGCAGACCTTCATCCAAGCTCAACCAGTGGTATTCTATCGAAGTTCTGGGGAACTCAAATCCGAAGTTAAACTGATTGATGTAAATGCTATCCGTGGCATCAATGTTCATGGTGAGGCGAAGGACTTCGTATTCGCCATCCGGCAAGATGAGGGTTCCGAAGCCGTCAACGTTGTACGACCGGGTTTGTTTGAGCTGATAGGTGGCGGTTTCAGGCACTTCAACCAGCCATTCGCTGTAATTTTGATGGGTGGAATACATCGTCATGGGAAGGGAATACACCACATCAATGGGGTTGGTGCCTGAAGGAACAGGAACACCGCTCAAAGTTGCGCCAAACCCGACGGTGCTCAGGGCGGTTGGACTCACTTGATTGAAGGTGTAGAATTCGTCCAAACTGAACCCCAAGCCCAAATCAATCCCTTCGCCGGCAATGGCATAGGTGGCTTGGTAATCCGGACTCAAGGGGTTGTTGAACAGGAATTGATAGAAAAATGGCGCTTCGGTGATGCTTAAGCACTCCGTGGTACTCAATCCTGTGCTTTCCAGCGAGGAGTAATCCCAAACTTGGTTCTCTCCGGTTTGTGTGAAGTCGAGGTCGGTGAGCAGGTTTCCATTGGCCCGAACGTAGGTGCTTCCTGCCACGGGCATATCGCTTTGATCAATGATGATTTGTGCTGTGCTTGAGGTGCTCACAGCGAGGCAAAAGGCACATAAGACGAGTAGCTGCTTCATGAATGAAAAGTTTGCCCCAAGTTAGCTACTTTTCTTGCAATCGAAACAATTCATACAGCGAGTTGAACTCTTCTTGAAACACAATGCCCAAGCCTTGGGTGTTGTTGGAACGGTTGGCGTTGGTGACGTCAAATTCGTTGCTTTCGTTGTACACGATGATGCGGATCTTGCCGTTGGGCAACACTTTGTATTCCACCTTAAGATCTCCAATGAGGTTGTTGGCGGCTTCGGTGTTTTGCTGGGCGGTGGCATAGGCTACCCCAAAATTTCCGCTGATGAGGAGCCGGTCACTAAAAAGCTGTGTGCTCAATGCGACGGCGAGTTCCTCGTTGGATATTTCGTCGCCCGGACGATAGTTCACACCAATATCAAAATCGTTGGAAATTTGACTGAGCCAATTGCTGAGTTGGGAGGAGAGGAGCTCGGTGCCGTTTTCAGCAATTCCTAAACTGTTGTGTTCTTTGGTGATGTTGGGCGGAGATACAAACCGACGAAGGACCAGCAACGCAAAGGCTTGTCGGTTCATTTCTTCTTCAGTGTTGATCACACTTTTTACCCTCGCCCTGCTAATTTCATTGCTTTGGGGAAGTTGAATGTCAAAGGAAATTCCAGGGTTGAGGAGTTTTCCAGACAAATTCATCAAAAGATCAACCGGAACGCGCTGGCGGTATTGCTCTGCGTCTTCACTCATCAAATCATATAGGGGTGCGGTGAGTTTGTAGCCGGCTTGCAAGTCGATTTCCGCTTCCAAAGGATCCCCAAACCAAGATATTCGTCCGCCAGGGATTACTTGAAATTCTTTGTTGATGAGGTTTTTCAAGGTGAAGAGGTAATCTCCTTCCAGCACTTCCAAAGTTCCATACATGTTGAAGGTGCTGAGGTTGGAGATGTCCATGGTAAGGTGTCCCGCTGCTCGTCCCGTTATTTCATCGCCAACGGCTTCGTCAAAAATAATCCGCACTTGAGCGTCTTTGGTAACGTCAATTTCGAGGTTGAGGTCAATTCCACTGAGGTCGCGAGGAATTTCAGGTACTACCTCGGCGCTGTAGTCCACAAAGGTGACGAAATCATCAAAGGCCACTTCTTCAGAGTCGCCTAAGGGCAATGCAATGTTGGTGCCCACTTCGGTCTTGGCGTTCACGTCAATCAAGAGCTGGTCGGCATAGCCCGATACACTGGCATATCCGCTCGCAAAGGCTTGTCCGTAATACAATTCGCCCTCTGTTTTCACGGTATTGAGCACCATGAAGGGTTCTTCTTCGAGGTCCAAAAAGACGTCAAAATTCCAATCGCTAAAGTTGTTGTGAAGTATGGTGCCGGTTAAGATGGCTTGGTTGTTCTCTTCGTCAAAAATCCGGATGCCATCGAGGGTGAACATGTCGGGAAATATGCCGGCGTCTTCTTCAATGAAATAGGTGGTGTTGAGGTAGTCTACGTGAATGGAGGCTTGATCAAAGGAGGCTTCACCGCTGAGTTGAGGGGCTTCTAGCTGACCAGATACTTCTACATTTCCGGAGATTCTTCCTCCAATGTTGGAGATGCCTTCGGTGATGAATGCGTTGAGAAAGGCAAGTTCGAGTTCTTTGATTTGTGCTTGAACTTGCAAGGGGTTGTCGCTTTCTCGCGGACGATAAAATCCGCCGAAGAGGAGTTGAGGTTTGCGGTCTTTTTCCAGTTCACCACTCAAGATGAGCTGGGCATTGACGTCGTCCCACCGACTTTCCAAGCAGAGGTCGCCAAGCAGGTAATTGTTGATGCTGTAGTTGATGGCGTTGATGTCTGCACTAACGAGTGGGTCTGAGTAGGCGCGAGACAAAGAAATGGAGCCGCTCACAATCCCGTCCATTTCCACACCCGAACTTTGCAAGATGGGATCAAGCAGCCAGAGGTTGAGGGCTTCGAACTCGGCGCTGAGTGTGGCTTGAGGGTCTTCATCAATCAAACCATGCACCCTCAAGAATTGATTTTGATGGGCAATGCGCAGTTCATCGATTTCAATCCTTTTTCCTTGGATGTCAATGTGGGCATTATCGTTCACTTCCCATTCGAGTTCATTGATCCACACGGCGGCATTTTGCAGATCGATGCTGAGGTCTTTGTTGCTAGATATGGCCAAAGCCCCATTCACATCACCCCGAAGTCCATCTCCCATTTCGCCCCAAGTAATGGAGGTGTAAACGGTGTCTTTTTCGTTTCGAGCGTCGATGGAAAAGGAGTTGATGAGCAAGCTGTCGCTCAGTTGCAAACGGTCGCTCATCACGGTGAGATAAAGGTTGCTGTCGGGATGCTGTATGTCGGCAATCAAACCGGTGGCAAAATAATCGCCATATTGCAGGGTGTCGGTGGTGAAGAGCCCATTGAACACGGTGGTTTGATCGTTCATTCTTAGTTTGATTCTCGATTTGGGGGCGAGATGCAACTCGGGAACGAAGAGCACGGAGATCAATTCAAAATCACCCAAAACCAACTCCATTTCGAAGTCTTCTTTGGCTTTTTTGTTTTCTTTCGGTCCTTCGAGGTTGGGGATGACGTCGGCAATGATTTGGCGAAAGCCCCGCTCTAAACCTGCAACATTGAACTTGCCTTCAACATATCCATTGGCGATGTTGGATTGAATTTCGATTCTTCGAAGGTCGCTCACATTGCTGGCTTTCAATTCCAGATGGTGGATGGGGTAATCTTGGTTGTTGGTACAGATCAAGACGTCTTGGGTGCTTACGGTTCCTGTGAAATCGTCGAGGGCACTACCGCTACCGCGCAGTTCAAAGTCGCCCGACATACTGGTGTAATCGCCTTCCAGAAAATTGAGTTTCACGAGGTCGATGTGCCTCACTTCGGCTTTGAAATTGTAATTGGGTATGGTTTGCGTAAAATCAATGGCTCCGTTAAAGTCAAAGTTGGCGCGCTCATCTTCAATGCTTACCAATCCGTCAAAAAACTTGTTCTTGAAATTTCCGTCTACTTGAATGTTTTTGTAGCGGTAGCCGTTCAGATCCAATGCCTGTATTTCCCCTTTTAATTGCGCGCGCAGTTCCTCCAAAGTGAGTCCTTTTCCTTTCACATTCATGGTGCTCGATAGTTTACCAAGCAGGGGAGAGTCATAAAAGGTTTTGAGGTCGAAAAGAGCAGTGGCAAGGTTTCCAGAAAACTCAATGTCGCCCCCTTTATCGGAGAGCTTGATGTCGCTTGTTATACTGCCAAGTCGGGTGTTCAGCGTTCCATTGGCTACAAAATCGTTGATGAATCCTGTAAAGTCTCCCGAAAAGCGCATCGTTCCGAGTCGGGCAATGTTCGCTGGGGTGGTGATGGTTTTTCGGGCTGAAAATGGAGGTAGGGGGATGCGGTCGAGATCGGTTTTGGTGGAGGTCAATTCATCCACATCCAAGGAGATGAAGGTCTGGTCGATGTTGGGGAGTCCGGACAAATCAATGCTCCCTTTAAACCGCGTAAATTCACCATAAGCAATGTCGAGCTTTCGTCCTTTGAGGTTGTTGACTTTGCCTTTCACTTTCCCCGAGATTTGGAGTTGCTCTTGAAGTCCCCAAAGATCGTTGGCGAAATAGGCGACATCGGCCATTTGAACGGTGGACGGTTCCAGGTCGAAGCGCATTTTCACCTTGTTTTCAAAATTGCTGAAATCGTCCAATTCCTTGAAGCTGAACTGAGCCAAACCTCGAAGATTGGTTTCCGGTGTTTGCAGGTTCATCTCTCCTAAACGAATGCTTTGATCGTTCATGATGAATTTCCCGTTCAGATCTTTGAGTTCAAATCCCGATGATTCCCGAAAAGCGAGGTGTTCAACCTTCGCATTAACGGAGTCGCCCTTTTGATAGATGTTTTTGAGCTTCATTTCCAAGCCTTTCAGGTGGATGTGCTTGTAATCAATGCCATTTTCAATGCGCTCAGCGTTGTCATCGTGAAAAGAAAATTGAGCATTGGTGATGCTCAGCTGGTCGCCCAAAATTTCAAATGGACTCGAAGCACTGGTATCCGAAGCTTCGAAGTAATCCAGAATAGGATCGAGGTTGGTGGTGCTGTCTCCCTCGGCAATGCGAAGGTGGAATTGGAGTCCGTCTAACTGCATCCTTCCCGTATTCACCTTCCGCTTCTTTTGTTGAATGAGCACCCCATTCAGTTTCAATTCATCCACAAATAAGAGTGTGTCCTTCGCTTGATCTTTGATCAGAAGTCCTTCCAAAACGAGATCAGAAAACCAATCGATATCGATGCGTTCAAGGCTCACTTCGGTGCCTGTTTTTTTGGCAATGGAATTTGCAATCAGTCCTGTGATCCACGTTTGAACGGGAGACGACAACAAAGCCAAATAAAGCAAAAGCATTATTCCGAAGAAAATCAGGAGCAGACGGAATAATTTTTTTCTCATTGAAGGATCAATTTACGCAAGTCTTGTGGCTTGTTCTCGTGCAGAGTGTGTAATTTTACATCTTCCCGTGTTGACGGGGAAATTATTGAAGTTATTGTTTCTTAACGAGTGTTTAAGTGTCTCGTTTTGAGTTAATTGTGTTTATGGTTTATCCCGATAAAATTTTACTTGCCATTGAGTCTTCTTGCGATGACACCTCGGCAGCCGTACTTCATGGGAACAAAATTCTTTCCAATTTTATTGCAAACCAAGCGATTCACGAAGAATATGGAGGGGTAGTGCCAGAGTTGGCGAGCAGGGAGCATCAGAAGAACATCGTTCCCGTGGTGAAGAAAGCGCTTGACATGGCCGGTTTGGAGAAGGCAGACCTCGATGGCATTGCTTTTACTCAGGGTCCGGGATTGATGGGAAGTTTGATGGTAGGTGGGAGTTTTGCGAAGAGTTTGGCTTTGGGCTTGAACCTTCCATTGTATGCTGTTCACCACATGCACGCACACATTTTAGCTCATTTTATTGACGATGCGGGAGTGGAAGCGCCTGAGTTTCCATTTTTGTGTTTGACGGTTTCTGGCGGACACACCCAAATTGTGTTGTTGCGGAGTGCGGTGGACATGGAGATCATTGGGCAAACCATTGACGATGCCGCTGGTGAAGCCTTTGACAAAACGGCCAAAATCATGGGAATGCCTTATCCTGGCGGACCCTTGATTGATCAGTACAGTAAATCGGGAAATCCTGAGGCATTTACCTTCTCTCGGGCGCGATTGGAAGGATTTGACTTTTCATTCAGTGGTTTCAAAACCAGTGTTTTGCGTTTGTTGGAGAAAGAAATGCGCAAAGATTCACAGTTCATTGAAAAGAACAAGGCCGACCTCTGTGCCTCCATTCAATATACCATTGTGGACACCCTCCTGAGCACCCTTGAGCGTGCCGCCTTGGAGCATGGGATCACACAGATCGCCATCGCTGGGGGAGTATCAGCCAACTCGGGATTACGAAGCGGGATTCAAGCATTGGCATCTCGACGATCGTGGAAAGCATTCATCCCCAAATTCGAATACTGCACAGACAACGCAGCCATGATTGCTATGGCCGGCATGTTTCAGTTGATGCATCAGCGAGAAGTACCTTTAGACATTGCGAACAAAGCGCGTTTGCCTTTTTAGGGAAGGAAAAGAAAAGAGGAGATTACCCCGCTACCGTCTCAAAATAAGCCGCAAGAGGTTCCCAATACACCTTGTGCCAAGCCTCTGTTAGCCAGCCATCGCAAGAAGTAGGCACACCAATGTGATTCATGGAAATTTGCGTTCCTTGCTCTGATTTTTCGAGTTTCAAGTGAACCGTCGAAAAGTGGTTTCGAGGGAATTTTTTGTGAGTCCAAACCAAAACCAAAGTTTTATTTTGGACCAATTTTAGAAAGTATCCAGTGTGGTTTCCGTTGCAGAAAGAAAAAGCACCGCCCTCTTGAAGGTCAATACTCGTTTGCTTTCCCGTGAACTCAGCATGCAGTTTTTCATCGGTAAATACCTTGTAAACTTCCGCCGGAGAAGCACTTACTTCTAATACTTGATAGATGTTCTCTGTTTGAATTCTCATACCTCAATGGTTCAAAGGTTCATAACGAATGTATTAAAACCCTTTTGCAATGAAAAGGAGGAGACGTTAAGCTTACCAACAAAATTTATCAACAAAGGAGAACAAGCCGGGCAGAAAATCGTTGTATTTTCACCCATGAATGGAAAAATGAATACCGTTTTGAAAAGATTTTTTCTCCTGTGCCTGATCTCAATCACGCTGCTGGCTTGCGAAAAGGAAATTACTGTTGACTTGCCCGATGCCGAGGAGCAAATTGTGGTCGATGGTACCATTGAGCAGGGGCGAGCGCCTTTCGTTCTCTTAAGTACTTCCCGAAATCCATTTGAGTCAAACAGCTTGGCTGGTTTGGAAGGTTTTTTCCTAAGTGGAGCTGAAGTACGGGTAAGTGATGGGACGGAGCAGGTAACGCTTGACGAAATCTGCACGGGCGATCTTCCACCGGCTTTATTGTCTGCGGTTGCTGAAGCGACTGGCTTTTCTACGGAGTTTATCGAGAATGTGGACATCTGTGCTTACACCGTGTTGGACAACTCTTTTGTTGGAGAAATTGGGAAGACTTACCGACTCGAAGTGGACTACGAAGACAAATACTTAAGTTCAGTTACCAAAATCAACGAATTGGTGGTGCTGGACTCCCTTTGGTTTTCCGTTCCTCAGGGAGGAGATTCTTTGGGCTTTGCTTATGCTCAACTGACGGATCCCGACACTTTAGGCAACGCCTACCGATGGTCTGCAAGAAGAATTAACCGCTATCCATCTTGGAGCGCGCATGCCGGTGAAGTGAAAGACCCCAGTTACATTTACCCATTGGGCAGTGCTTATGATGATGAGTTCTTCAACGGATTATCTTTTGAATTTGCCTACTTTCGAGGAAGTTTCATTAACAGCACAAAGGAAGACGACTTGAACGAGGAACGCGGATTCTACAAAGTAGGAGACACCATTGCCGTTCGCGGATCTGTGATTGATCGAGGGGTGTTCAAGTTTGTTTCGGCCATGGAAGACCAAATGGGAACCCAAGGCAGTCCTTTTTCCACACCAGCGAACCTTCAAGGGAACATCACGGGTGGTTTAGGACTTTGGGCTGGGTATGGAGCGGTATATGACACCATCATTTGTACGCCATAAAAACATCAAACCCGAAGATCATGAATTTCTTTCCCCCAAAAAATCCAAGTTGCCTGCTCATAGTGGCGCTGTTTTTCGTGAGCAGCAGTTTTGCCCAAGACGCTCAAAAAGTCAACCTCCCCATCACAGAAGTGACGGTATTTCTCAACCAAGCACAAGTTACTCGCTCCGGTGAAGTTCAACTTTCAGCCGGAAAACAACAAGTGGTCTTGAATGGAATCACATCGAGAATCAACCCTAACAGCATTATTGTTGAAGGCAGTCAAGAATACACCATTCTTGGAGTGAAGCACGAGCAGCGATACGACTTGTCTGGCGGGATGAACCGAAATTTGGAAACGAAGATGGACAGTTTGGAAGATCTTCAGTTTGAAGTGCAGACAAAGGTAGCCATGGAAGCTGTTTATCAAGATGAGATGCAATTCATGAGCGAAAACCGCTCGGTGAAAGGGAACAACAGTGTGATGCTGGTGGAAGACATTGAAGAGATGGCCAATTTCAGAAGAGAACGCATCAAGGAAGTGCAATTTCGTTTGTTGGAGTTGCGTGATGAACGAACTCAACTTGAGGATCATGTGCGTCGCTTGCAACAGGAAATCAGTCAAATGCGGGGCAATCAGCAACAAAACCAAAGTTCGATCACCGTAGGGCTGAACGCTGCAAAAGCCGGAAAAGTGAAAGTAGCGGTAAGTTACGTGGTGTACGATGCCGGATGGGTACCCGTCTATGATATTCGCGCAAAGAACACCAACGAAGACGTGGTGTTGAGCTACAAAGGGAAGGTAAGGCAATCCACAGGGAATGATTGGAATGGTGTTGACTTAACCTTGTCTTCCGGAAATCCAGCCATTGGAGGAAACCCGCCCGTCCTCTATCCTTGGCAAGTTCAATTTCAGCCAGAAAACGGTAAAGCGAAATCGGCAAACAGCTATTATCTTGGCAATGACCAGCCAGTGAACGAAAGCAGTTATGACGAAAAAGACCTCGCATTCAAACCCATGGAAGTAAATGTTTTAGAGAACGTTACGAGCACGGAATTCAAGATAGCGGTACCTTACAGCATTCCTTCAGACAATCAGTTTGTTGAGGTTGAAAATCAACGTTTCTCTTTGCCAAGTACCTTTGCCCATTTTAGCGTTCCAAAGCTCAACCAGGCAGCATACCTTCGTTGTGGAGTGAGCGATTGGATGGGATACAACTTACTGCCAGGAAATGCCAGTATTTATTTTCAAGGAACCTTCACAGGAACAAGTCTAATCAATCCAAATGCGGGCGAAGATACTTTACAGCTTTCTCTAGGAAGAGACCCTGGGGTGATGGTGCAATACGATAAAATCAAAGAATTCTGTAAAACGAGTACGTTTGGCGGGAAAAAAGTGACGACAAAAGCTTTTGAGATCACCATCACCAACACGAAAAGCAGCGCCATCACCATGATTGTTGAGGATCAAATTCCGCTATCCCGCAACGGAGATTTGGAAGTCATCACCGAAGAACTCAGTGGAGGTAGCCTCGATCCGGAAACGGGTAAAGTGACTTGGGAAATCAGTTTGGCTCCCGGACAAAGCGTAAAGAAAGTGGTTAAATTCTCAGTGAAATACCCCAAGAAAAAGCAGGTATCCGGACTCTAATACGCCTTCACACGATAAGCCAAGCCCAATTCGGCATGGTCGGCCTTAAACCCATGTGCCTTGAGCATCAAATGAGCACTCAGCCGGTGGTTGATTTGTCCGCGCAACCCAATTCGTGCATAAACATCACCCCGAATCGCACTTTTGTTCAGTACATAGGCCCCAATCATGGCATTGAAACTCACTTTGGAGAAATGCAAGACGTATTGGGCTGCCAATCCACCCTGGATGAGATCAAGGTTTGAAAACCCCTCATCTTCACTTTGAAAAAAGGGAGCAAGAGATCGATTGAACAGCACTTCTGGACTCAAGCCGAGGCTGCTTTTTTCAGACAGTCGTTGTGAGAACTCCAGGCGAAGGGTATGAATGGCGTGTTTCGTTCCAAGCGGCGGATTGTTTTCTCGAAACCCGAGTCCGTAGCTCACCTGTAATGTTCCTGTTTTTCGTTCAAAAGGACTGCTGTTTTCCAAGTGTTCTGCAGGTTCCGTTGAAGTTCGGAAACGCATGCCAATTCCCAGAAGCAGCGCAAGGTTGTTTGTCCCGAGATTGGGCATTTTCCAAGCGGCGTTGCTGAAGTGATGCAAACGGAGTCCGGCCGACCAAAATAGCTTTCTTTCGACATTCTCCTGTTTGCGATTGAAATCACCTTCGAGACCATACTCGAGCAGGATTGAAGCATTGAAACGGGAGGAAATGGCCGTGTTTTTCGTGTTGTTTTCGAGGTTCCAAACCTTGTTCGTAAAACCGATACCCAAACCAAAAAGCAAGTGATGACGAAGGTATTTACCCTGATTTCCGAGCGGAAGAAGGATGAATGGGTTGAGCGACCATTGTTTACCCAAAATCGCATGATTTCCAATATCGGAGTAGTTCATCATCACCCCCAATTCAGGTAGCGCATAGAGTTGGTGCCAGTGCTCATTGCCACTCACTCGTCTTCTCCATTGCAATTCACCTCCTACGAGATGGTCGGTAATCAGCGGGCGCACGCTCTTTCGGTGGGGCAAAAGACTTCCGCCACTTGCATTCATGAGGAAAGACGTTTGTCCAAAGGCAAGTTCAGTGAAAAGCAGGAAAAAGAAGAGGCAATTCCAACGCATGGAGCGAAGATAGGGGATATTAGCAAGAGGATTGAGTTTGGGCTTTGGATGAAATGGATCTTTATGCGTGCTCCTTGTTCTGAAATCGAAATGGAATATCGAACAAGGATTTACGAATGTCGATTTTAGAAGGATTTTAGTGACCGCTTAAGTCGTAAGATGGATGCCTAAGGCTTGCTGCTGCTGAGTTTTTGGGCTATCCATTTAGATCGCCCAGTGAACGTTTTTTGGTCTATATACTTACGTCGCCCAAGCTCGATTTCATTGATCGGCTTAAGTCGCAAGATGGATGCCGAAGGCTTGGTGCTGCTGAGTTTTTGGGCTATCCATTTAGATCGCCCGGTGAACGTTTTTTGGTCTATAGACTTAGGTCGCCTAAGCTCGTTTCATTGACCGGCTTAAGTCGCAAGATTAATGCCTAAGGCTTGGTACTGCTGAGTTTTGGAGCTATCCATTTAGATCGCCCGGTGAACGTTTTTTGGTCTATATACTTAAGTCGCCCAGCTTTGATTTTATTAACCGACTTAAGTCGCAAGATGGATGCCTAAGGCTTGGTACTGCTGAGTTTTTGGGCTATCCATTTAGATCGCCCAGTGAACGTTTTTTGGTCTATATACTTAAGTCGCCCAGCTTTGATTTTATTAACCGACTTAAGTCGCAAGATGGATGCCTAAGGCTTGGTACTGCTGAGTTTTTGGGCTATCCATTTAGATCGCCCAGTGAACGTTTTTTGGTCTATATACTTAAGTCGCCCAGCTTTGATTTTATTAACCGGCTTAAGTCGCAAGATGGATGGCTAAAGCTTGCTGCTGCTGAGTTTTTGGGCTATCCATTTAGATCGCCCGAGGAATGTTTTTCGGTCTATATACTTACGTCGCCCAAACTCGATTTCATTGATCGGCTTAAGTCGCAAGATTAATGGCTAAGGCTTGCTGCTGCTGAGTTTTTGGGCTATCCATTTAGATCGCCCAGTGAACGTTTTTTGGTCTATATACTTACGTCGCCCAAGCTCGATTTCATTGATCGGCTTAAGTCGCAAGATGGATGCCGAAGGCTTGGTGCTGCTGAGTTTTTGGGCTATCCATTTAGATCGCCCGGTGAACGTTTTTCGGTCTATAGTCTTCCGTCGCCCAAAAGTGATGAAAAATCAACTCCCCATATTCACCAACGCGCTCCATCATCCTAAAAAACTCCACCCTTTCCTGTCTTCAATCACCAAGTGCTCCATCAAAACTCATTACCTTTGAAACATGAATTCACTCCAAGCAAAGCTCGACGCTTTTCAACGACTGCTCACGATCATGGACGAACTCCGTGAACAGTGTCCGTGGGACAAAAAACAGACCATGGACAGCCTCCGTCACCTTACCATTGAAGAGGTTTATGAACTTACAGACGCCATCATGGATGGTGACCTTGAAGAAGTGAAAAAGGAGATTGGTGATGTGATGCTTCACATGGTGTTTTACTCCAAAATCGCCTCAGAAACCCAAGATTTTGATATCGCCGACTCCCTCAACAGCATTTGCGATAAACTTGTTGATCGTCATCCACACATTTATGCCGACGTGAAAGTGAGTGGTGAAGAGGAGGTGAAGGCCAACTGGGAAAAGTTGAAGCTGAAAGAAGGAAAGAAGTCGGTTTTAGAAGGAGTTCCAAAGGGCTTGCCATCCATGGTGAAAGCGGTTAGAATTCAAGACAAAGCCAGGGGAGTGGGCTTTGATTGGGATCATGAAGATCAGGTTTGGGACAAGGTGCACGAAGAACTGGCCGAATTCAAGGTGGAGTCGGACGCACAAAGTGACAAGATGGAAGAGGAATTTGGTGACCTGCTGTTTTCATTAATCAATTTCGCAAGATTCAAAGGCATCAATCCCGATGATGCTCTAGAGAAAACCAATCGAAAGTTCATTCAGCGTTTCCAATACCTCGAAACAGAAAGTTCCAAAGACGGTAAGGTGATGGGGGAGATGTCGCTTGAAGAAATGGATGAATATTGGAATAGAGCAAAACGCCTGAATAAGGAGTAGAACACTTCGCTTTTTTATAGAGATCCTGCTTTTTTTTGAGTTCTGCTTAAAGCCACCATTTGATGGAGGGAATGATGTCATTGGATAATTTTTTTTTAATCATTTCCGAATTTTGTTTTTTTATGTCATAAATAGTGTCGTATATTCCCACTGACTGATTTAAGCTCACAACAAAATAACCATGAAAGAACTATTACTGATCATCGGTAGTTTCTTCTTGTTTCTCGGCTTTACAGCCCAGCAGGCACTAGAACGTAAAATTCCTATCAATAAAAATGATGTTTTCTCATTCGAAGTAAAACGTCTTATTCCAGTGAAATTGGTTTTTATCGGTTTTGTTTCTTTTTTTTTCTCGTTTTTGAATTTATTCGGCCAATCCACCCTCAATTGGGGCACCTACATCGGTGGTGAGTTTGGTGCTAGCATCACAGATGTGGCGGTCAGCAACGGATACGTAGCCGTTGTTGGCTCCACCTCTTCTGCAGAAAAAATGGCCTTTGGCGATAACATCCATCAAAGCTATTTGA
>CAZYPV010000078.1:13157-13458 GCA_964649515.1 uncultured Comamonadaceae bacterium
GAGAGTCTATCACCATCGTTGGAACCACTGAGAGTAGCCTGGACATATCTACTGAAGGAGCTTTTCAAGAAAGTTTTGGAGGAGGCAATTCGGATGGATTTATTGCCAATTTCAACCTTCAAGGAGAGTTGCTTTGGGCGAGTTATTTTGGTGGGGATGGTACAGACCATATTTACGATATTGACACGGATTCTGCAGGTAATTATTGGGTTTGCGGTGTCACTTCCAGTACGAACTTATTCCTTTTAAATCCGTTTGAAGATACTTTGCAAGGAACAGAAGACGCCTTGTTATCCAAGTT
>CAZYPV010000078.1:13468-13709 GCA_964649515.1 uncultured Comamonadaceae bacterium
GTGGTGTTTTCATCATACTTGGGAGGAACAGATGAGGACGGTGCAACTGGCATTAGCGCTGCTAGTGATAATGAAGTTTATATTACTGGTCGTACAAATTCAAACGATTTTCCTGGCAGTGCGAGTGGTTTTCTGTACGAGTATCAAGGTGGATTTAATGACCTCTTTATTTCAAGAGTCCAAAATTTCAACCTAGTTTCAAATACTTATTATGGTGGAGATTCTTCGGAGAGTAGACCAA
>CAZYPV010000079.1:0-13538 GCA_964649515.1 uncultured Comamonadaceae bacterium
GTTTCCTTGAAGCGCAACGCACCTTGGAAAAAGCCATGATTTTATCGAACGACAATACCGAAGTTTGGATAGAATATGCTGATATTTATGATAAAATTGACTCCAGCGAAAAAGCCTTGTTAACCATTGACCACGCTTTGGAACTGAACAGCGAATCGCTCGCCTTGCATTATCGCAGAGCCGCTTATCTTTTCAAATGCGGAAAAAAAGAAGCCGCTTTGAGTTTATTCGAGCACTTGTTTGCACAGGACTTCGAAAAATGCCAATCTTTGCTGGATGATTTCCCGGAGCTTCAAAATGATCCGGATTTTACCTTACTGTATAACGACAACAAGCCATAATATATGAATTTCGAACTTCCTCACGTACCCTCACGCCCCGCTTCACCAAGAAATAGTGGAGTAACCATGGTTATGGACAAAGGCTTAAGTATACGAGAAGCTGAGAACATGTTGGAGGGTTCCCAAGAATACATCGATGTCATCAAACTCGGTTTTGGTACTTCTCTAGTAACTCCCAACTTGAAAGAAAAAATTGATCTCTACCACAAAGCTGGAAAGAAGGTGTACTTCGGTGGTACCCTTTTCGAAGCTTTTTTGATGCGAAATGCCCTGGACGACTATGAGCGTTACATGGAAAAGTATGGAATTCAATGCTTGGAAGTGTCTGACGGATCCATGGAAATCCCTCATGACCAGAAGTGTTCCATCATCCAGAAATACGCAAAAAATTACACTGTTCTTTCTGAGGTTGGTTCAAAAGAAGAAGGCATCTTGATTAGTCCGGCAAAGTGGATTAAAATGATGACCAACGAATTGGAAGCGGGGAGCTGGAAGGTAATTGCAGAAGCAAGAGAGAGCGGTACGGTGGGAATCTATCGTCCGAACGGATCTGCCCACGTTGTGTTAATCAACAAGATTTTGGCCAAAGTAAAGCAAGAAGATATCTTGTGGGAAGCGCCTCAAAAAACGCAGCAGGTTTGGTTCATCAAGCAATTTGGCGCTAACGTGAACCTAGGAAACATTGCCCCAACGGAGGTCATTCCTTTGGAAACATTGCGTTTGGGACTGCGTGGAGACACCTTCTTCACATTTGTTCCGGAAGAACTTGTGAACGCAGCGAAAGGAAAGTAAGCATGAAAGTAATTAGTGTTCAGGAACTGAAATCTTGGCTCGATGAAGGGAAAGCGTGTCAAATCATTGATGTACGCGAAGTCCACGAACGAGAGGTTGGTTTTTTTGCTGAAACCCACATCCCCATGGGAGAGATTGTGGATCGAATTGCTGAGCTTCGAACGGATGTCCCCGTAGTCATTCACTGTCGATCAGGTGCACGCTCTTCAGCCGTAATCACCAGCTTGGAGCTTCGTTATGAACTTCACAATTTGCATAATCTCGATGGTGGGATTGCTGCTTGGGCTGAAGAAATTGATCCGTCCATTCAACTCGACCTTTGATGAAGGGCCGTTCCCGACAAATTTCGCTTTTGCTCAAAGGCATTGCAATGGGGGCTGCCGACGTGGTTCCTGGCGTCTCGGGCGGTACTATCGCTTTCATCTCGGGCATTTATGAAGAGCTCCTCGGCACCATTTCATCCATCAAACCAAGTTTGGCTCAAACCCTATTCAAACAAGGGATCCGTGCATTTTGGAAAGAAATCAACGGAGCGTTTTTGGCACCGTTGCTTTGTGGAATTGCGATCAGTGTATTGAGTTTGGCCAAGGGCATCTCTTGGATGTTAGAAAATGAGCCCGTGCTCCTTTGGAGCTTTTTCTTTGGCTTGGTGCTCGCCTCTATTTTTTTGGTTGGAAAGCAAGTGACCCGTTGGAATGCTGGTAGCATCATCGCCTTCATCCTTGGAGCGGGATTCGCATTTTGGATCACCCTCCTTCCTCCCCTCGCTCCTAGCACAAGCATGTGGTTCCTTTTCATAAGCGGAGCCATTGCCATTTGCGCCATGATTCTGCCCGGAATTTCAGGGTCATTCATCTTGCTCATTTTAGGATCGTACAAGGTGGTGATTGATGCTGTCAAGGGCTTCGAAATCAAAGAAATCCTCATTTTTGGAGCGGGATGTATTGTAGGACTGCTCAGTTTTTCACGCTTGCTGAAATGGCTATTCGCGAAATATCAGAATACCACCATTGCCATCCTCACGGGTTTTCTCTTGGGCTCACTAAACAAGCTCTGGCCATGGAAGGAGAACGTTCAATTGCTTTATACGCACAGCGATGGAAAACAAGACTTCCTTCAGGAAAACATTTCTCCTTTTTCCTTAGAAAATGCGCAGTGGTTTGGAACCATTGGATGTTTCGTTTTTGGTATCTTCATTATTATAGCCTTAGAATTTTGGTCGCGAAGAAACCAAAAAAGGCAAAACCTTCAAGAACAAGCTTGAGATGAAAAACTTCGGACTCATTGGCACTTCATTGAAGCATTCGTTTTCCAAGGATTACTTTGAAGCAAAGTTTGAAAAGTTGGGGTTGAAGGATCATCATTACGCCTTGTATGAACTTAATAACATTGATGGTTTTCCTTTGCTCATTGGTCATGAACGTTTGAGCGGACTCAATGTCACCATTCCGTTTAAAGAAGCCATCATTCCTTTTCTCGATCAACTTTCAGACGAAGCTCGCGCTATTGGTGCAGTGAATACCGTGGTTTTTGATCGAGGAATGCTCATTGGACACAACACCGATGCGATCGGTTTTTCGAAAAGCATCCGTCCTTTTCTCGCCATGCATCATGAAAGAGCCCTCATTCTTGGCACAGGTGGAGCAGCGAAAGCCGTTCGATATGCCCTACATCAATTGGGGATTGATAGTCTTTTCGTTTCTAGAACTCCTCAAGGGGAAGATCAAATTGCCTACACTGATCTCCATACCGAAGGCATTAAGCATTGGCCGCTAATTGTGAACTGTACCCCACTTGGCACCTCTCCAGACGTGGAATCCTATCCAGCTATCCCATACGATGGCATTGGCCAGCAGCACTTTTGTGTTGATTTGGTGTATAATCCAGATAAAACGTCCTTCCTCCATCGAGCAGAAAAACAAGGCGCGATGATTCTGAATGGTAAAGATATGCTACATTTTCAAGCAGAAGCATCGTGGGAACTGTGGACATCAAAAGGGTAGTTTCTTTATTTCCCTCAGGCTCCAAGAAATGATTGTTTATAGAAATGAGCAATCACATCACCGTGCATCGCCAAGTTGCATGCACAACCCAATTTCAAAACAGTCAAAAAGATTTCATCATTTTTGGAGTGGAGCTTTACAGTGCTAGCCACCTTTTCTGTTTTTTACATGAGCTTGAATGTCTTTTGTCGTTTTAATACGTAAAAAGAAGGGCATCATTTACAAAGTAATTCCACGTCAAGGCTTCCTTTTATTTAGCTTGTCATTGATATCAAAATAGGGTCAGCACAATTCAGTGGTATTTGTGAGTCGTTGAATTGTGGCAATTCGGGGGTATTTGAGGGATTCAAACGTGAATCGTGTTGCAGATACAAACTCAGGGGGTTCATTCACAAACTTGCTGAAAAAAGCAAGCGAAAATTCCCTAGTTTCGAATTGCGGAGGAGGCGGGGGAGGGAGGGCCCGCGAGGGCTGTGTTCGATTGTGACTCGAATTTCCATCGATAAAAAAGGTTTCTTGGTATATTGCTCTTATGACCAGAACAACCCGATCCCTCATTTTCATCATCCCCCTTTTCACCTTCCTCTCAACGCTCGCCCAAGAGCAACGAAACCTCACTTTAAAGTGGGAAATGAAGGAGGTTGGTGCTACAAATAGCTTCATAGCAAAACTCCCGGGCAGTGTGATTCAAACGCTGGTAGAGGCTGGTGAAATTGAAGATCCCCTCCTCAACAACAACGCTCAAAAAACCCAAAACATCAGCGAAAAAGATTGGCTTTTCACCTCTCAAAAGTTCAACCTTGGCGAATTCTACGACTATCAGCACATCGAATTTCAATTTCAAAGTTTAGACACGTACGCTGAAGTGTACATCAACGGAAATTTGGTCCTCAAAGCCAACAACTACCACCGAACTTGGACCATCTCAGATGCCAAAAAACACCTCGATCCATTCGTCAATCAAATCGAAATCAAGTTCCTCAGTCCAATCAAAGAGGGGCAAAAACGCATTGATGAGCGCAATACACCGCTCCCCGGCGAGCCAATTAGAGCCGTTAGCAGAAAACCACAGTTTCATTATGGATGGGATTGGGGACCAGAAGTGGTGGACATGGGTTTGCACCAAAACATCAAAATGATTGCTTGGAACGACGCTTGCATTCGACAACTGAATGTCAAAACGAAAGCGAGCTCTTCTGAAGTGGCAGAAATGGAGGTGCAAGCCAAAATCGAATGCACGCAATCCTTCGAAATGTCTGGAGTTTTGAGTGTTTTTGACGAAAATCGAGAAGTGGTTTACAGCACGAAAATCAATCAAACACTCCAAGAAGGAAGCAATGAAATTAAGCACCCTTTCAGCATTACAAACCCAAAACGTTGGTGGCCTTGGGATTTGGGGAAGCAACATCAATACACCGCTGTATTCAAGGGAAAACTGAACTCCCGCAACACTCCTTTAGTCAAGGCCTCAACAAAATTTGGCATTCGCTCAATTGAGTTGATCGAAGAAAAAGATGAATGGGGACAGAGCTTTTATTTTGCCGTAAATGAAGCTCCCGTTTATGCCCGTGGGGCCAACTTCATCCCTTTGAACATGCAAGAATACCTCACAGATACCGCGCAAATCGGAACATTGCTTCGTTCTTGCCGTGAAGCCAACATGAACATGATTCGCGTTTGGGGAGGTGGGATCTATCAGCAAGATTACTTTTATGAAACTTGCGATCAACTAGGGATTCTGGTTTGGCAAGACTTTATGTTTGCTTGTGCAATGTATCCGGGAGATGAGGATTTCCTGAACAATGTGTTGGCCGAAAGTAAGGACCAAATACTACGCCTAAATCCGCATCCATGCCTGGCCCTTTGGTGCGGAAACAATGAAGTTAGTGAAGGTTGGGAACGATGGGGTTGGAAAAACAACTTGAGTTCAAAAGAGCAAGCCAAAATTGAAAAAGAGTACAAAGCCCTTTTCGAAGACCTGCTAAAGACACAAGTAACATCGCTCTCCGAAGTTCCGTACCACCCCTCCTCTCCTACTTTTGGAAGAGGCGATGAACGTTATTTGGAAGAGGGAGATGCCCACGATTGGTGGGTGTGGCACGATGGCTATCCTTTTGAACATTTTCAAGAACAAGTGCCTCGTTTCATGAGTGAATTTGGGTTTCAATCCATCCCCCAAGAAAGCTCCCTAAAACGCGGAATTGAGGGACTACTAGATCCTTCCAACCCCAACTATGAGGCCCACCAAAAGCACGAAAGAGGGTTTTCTATCATGAATGAAGGACTGGAGCGTGATTTTCCGAAAGTCAAAGGCACCGCTGCCCATGCTTACCTCACTCGAGTTCAACAAGCAAGGGGTATAGGTATGGGAATGAATGCTCAGCGTTTCGCACCACAATGCATGGGGTCTTTATACTGGCAATTGAACGATTGCTGGCCGGCGATTTCATGGAGCAGCTTGGATAGTGAACAACAATGGAAACCGTTGCATTATGAAGCGAGAAGACAAAACGATGCTTTTGCGTTTGAATTCCTTTGGAAAGAAGGAAGACTTCAATACGGTATCAGTTCTTTAGAATCGTATGCCCACCACGGAGAATTGATGCTATCCATTTTCGACCAAAGCGGTGAACTCATCAGCTCGCAAAAAAAAGAAGTACAGCTGGAGTATCTGGATGTGAAAAGTTTTTCTCTAGAGGAAATTCCTAAGGGAAGTGCCTACGCGCAACTGTTCTTTATCGTGAACGACGAGGTTATTCAAGAGCATATTTACCCGCTCGTCCCCATGAAAATGCTCCAAGTTGAATCCAATTTTATCAAAATGGAGGCCATTGAGGAAGGCGGACGATATCGCTTGGATCTCAAAGCTCCTCATTTCGTCTATGGATTGGAGCTTGTAGCGAATTGCAATGGCACTTGGACAGACAATTTCCTAACCCTCGCTCCGCTGGAAGAACGCAGCGTTTATTTCACGCCAGAAGGAAATCCGAAGGCAACCGAATTCAGCAATTTCGGACTTTACCTCATTTCAAAATAAAGGTTTCTTTAATCACAGTGGATTTGGATTCGCTCAACGGAAGGACGATCTCCTTTTCCTCGTCGCCACCTTTGTGTTTGATGCTTACGAGATAGACCTGATCGCCCGGAAGGTTGACGCGTATGAGTCCGAGTTTGTCACTTTCTCCACTTGTAATGACCCTCTGACTTCCCTTCATTCGAATTTCATACCGTTCTCCTTTTTTCACTTTCCCTTCAGCATCTTCGAGATTCAAGATCAAAGTACCATAACCACTGCTTTCATACCCTGAAGAGATCAATGGATACTTGCTCACATCAATCTGGTAAATGTCGCGCTCCCCGAAGGTATCTCCATACTCCGCGGCAATCAACATGGTTTTGTTATCGCTCGTCAGTGAAAAGGTCGATTCCTCATTCACCGTGTTGATGGGATAACCCAAATTGATCGGAATACTCCATTGTCCGTTCACAAATTCCGTTTTGAAAATGTCATACGATCCCAAACATTGGTGTCCGTCAGAAGCAAAATAGAGCGTTTTTCCATTGGGGTGGATGAAAACAAATTTTTCGTCGAAGGGGGTATTGATGATCTCTCCCAAATTCTCTGGCTTACTCCAAGCGCTTCCTCGTTTTTCAGAAACATAAATATCTCCTTGGCCAAACCCACCACGCTCACTGATGAAGTACACTTTTTGTCCGTCTTGAGTAATGCTGATAGAACTTTCAAAATAGGAGGTATTGATTGGGCGAGGCATTTTTTCTGGCGCCCTCCAGCTGTTGTCATTGCTGTTCAGCGTGCTCATGAAAATATCTCCAGCGGAGTTGAGATTGTTCTTGTAAACGAAGATTTGTTTTCCGTCGGGTGAAATCGATAAAACGGCATCATACGTTGGGGTGTTCACCTCTCCTTCCAAGCCAGCAGCATCGCTCCATGTTTTGGTTTCGGCATTCCATTCGCTGTAAAAGATGTCTTCAAAGAATTTGTAATCTGAACCTTCATCAATTTCTGCTCCCACTGTACTCGCTCTTCTGCTGGTAAATACCAAAAGCTTCCCATCCGCAGTGATGGAGGGCGAATAATCGTCATACCGAGAATTCACTTCTCTCCCCAAATTAGCAATGCTCACTTCTGCCGGTTTAGCCATCATTTCTTTGGCAAACCTGCATTCTGAAATAAAACGTTCTGCATCTTCAACATCCAAAGAACGTTTCCCTTCGTTCTCCTTCAGAAAAGCTTGATAAGAGGCAATGGCTTCATCCAAAAGGGCCAGCCGCTGATAGATTTTACCTTGAAAAAACTCATTATTCTTACCAATCTCGGGGTTCACTTCCAAAGCCTGATCCAAGTATTCCTGGGCCAAGCGATACTTTTTTAGTTCGTAATGACAACGTGCTGTCCAGTACAAAGCAGACTCATTTCTCGGTTCCATTTCCAGCACTTCCCGGTAAATGGTAAGCGCCCCACGCATGTTGTTTTCATTGAACTCATGTTTTGCCGCAATCATTTTGGCAGAAACCTGAGCGTTCCCAAACAAGCCCGTATCGGTGGTATCTGCTGCCATTTCGAAATGGCTCATGCTCTTTGCTTGAAGAAAAAAGGCCGAAAAAAGGGCCAAAAGGAAAAATGATCTCATTGATTTTCGCTGTTTTGTCAAAGTAAATGAATTTTAAGGTTCTTGTCCTCATTCTTGAGGCACGTCTTTACACACTTTTGGGCCTGAAGGTGATTCACTTCCCTCGAATATGCTTTATTTTTGCAGCATGAAGGTCAATAAACCATCCACCGAACAAGACTCCAAATACCACGAGCTCGAAACCATGCCTTTGAGCGATTTGCTGCTCAACATCAATCGAGAAGACCAAAGCGTGCCCCACAGCATTGCTAAAATCATTCCACAGATTGAAGCCTTTGTTCAAGCTTGCGTCGAAAAAATGAGAGCGGGTGGTCGCTTGTTTTATATCGGGGCAGGAACCAGCGGAAGACTCGGCATTGTTGACGCAAGTGAGTGTCCGCCCACCTTTGGAGTACCTCACGAGATGGTGATTGGTTTAATCGCTGGTGGTGATGCAGCCATTCGAAAAGCCGTTGAAAATGCAGAGGACGATGAAGATGGTGCTTGGCGAGATTTGATGGAATATGGACTTTCCGATAAGGATGTGGTTGTGGGCATTGCCGCATCAGGAACCACACCTTACGTGGTAGGCGCTTTGAAAAAGTGTGCCAAAAACGGCATCCTCACCGGAGGCATCACCTGCAATGAGGGTAGTCCACTTGCCCGAGCCGCTCAATTCCCCATGGAGGCGATTGTGGGTCCGGAATTCGTCACGGGATCTACCAGAATGAAGGCGGGAACTGCTCAAAAACTCATCCTGAACATGATCAGCACTGCAACCATGATTCAATTGGGAAGAGTGAAAGGAAACAAAATGGTGGATATGCAGTTAAGCAATGAAAAACTGGTCCAAAGGGGAACCCGAATGATCATGGAACAAAGCAATTTGAAAGAAGACGCGGCCAAGGCTCTTTTACTGAAGCACGGTAGCGTTCGGGAAGCATTAAACAACATTCATTAAGCCAGAGGAATCGTGCACAACATCGAACCCTACTACCGTTGGTCGGAATTATACAACAGCGCTGAAGACGAAAATTCGCCTTTCTTTGAGAAAGAATACAGCGAGTTCCAGTTCTCTGAGCGCATTTACGATCACTACATTCACCCGCAATGGGACAATATGGGGTCAAGCACCCTGTTCATCAAGGTTATTTTTGCCGACTATGAACTCGGTTTTGTGGTGATTGAAATGATGGGCGAATGGAACGACTGTTTGCACAACGACATCATGATTTTCAAGCGCAACATCATTGAGCACTTCACCTATCTCGGGATAAGCAAGTTCATTCTTGTGGGAGAAAACGTGCTTAATTTTCATGCGAGTGACGACCTCTACTATGAAGAGTGGTTCGACGAAGTGGACGATATGGACGGTTGGATTTGCATGTTGGATTTCAGAGAACATGTTCTTGACGACTTCAAAGAAGCGAACATCGATAGCTATTTTGTGCTTGGTGGAAAGCTAAACGACATCGAGTGGAGAACCCATCAGCCCTACCAACTCTTTTCTTTACTGCAAGATCAAGTGCAAAAACGTTTGGGCTTCGCTGGTGAATAAGCTGCACCGTTATGGTCAAGTGTTCAAAGATTTCAGCATGGAAAGAACATGCCGATCAACAGGAAAAGACAAATCACTGCTGTCCATTTCCGTTAATTTCATCCATCGAAACGACTCCTTTTCGGGATCGGAAAGGTCGAAATCAAACCTCTTTGCGCTGGTTCTAAATTTAGGTTTCCCTTTCAAACGTGCACGGTAATAAACGGCAATCAATTGATCTGAATCTCTGAATCCCGAGCGCTGGAAAAAATCGGTAGTATAAAAATGTCCTTGAATTTCAATCGCTTGTCCCAACTCTTCCAAAGCCTCTCGCTTTAGGCCCTCCTCCAAGCCTTCTCCAAATTCCAATCCTCCTCCAGGGAATTTTGTGTAGGGCTTTCCAAGAATCTTTTCGTCAGACAAAAGCAAGCAATCACCTTCCATCAAAAGCATGTAAACACGAAGGTTAAAGCGGCGAATTCCGTCCCTATTTTCTTCCACGGAGCATCTCTCTTTTTCCCGGAGGTCCGGGCAAGCGTTCAACTTCAAAACCGCAAGCCACCAAGTCTCGGCGCACTTGTCCTTTCGCACAATAGGTCACAAAAACACCGCCTTCTTCCAAAGCATCGTAACAGCGTTGCAACTGATCGGGCACCCACATTTCGGGCTGTGTGTTCGGACCAAAGGCATCGAAATACACCACGTTGAACTTTCCGTGCTCGCTCCAATCTTCTAGTTTTTGTGCTTTTTTGAGGAGTTTTTTTTCGGGCTGAAGGAGGACAGACTGCTCCCATTCAGCTTTGTGAATTGCTTTATATAATTCTCGATCTTCCGATGCATAATTCATGCTTTCCACCAACTCCCAATCCAGCGGAAAAGCCTCCAAAGCGGTATATTCCAAAGGTGTTTCAAGGGATTTTAGGCGATGAAAAGTGAGCCAGCAATTCAATCCTGTACCCAAACCTATTTCAAGTACTTTGGGCAATTTCCCCTCGCTCAACACCAAAGACAAACCCGCCTCAATAAACACGTGTTTGGCTTCTTGAAGCGCTCCATGTCGGGAATGATAGGTCTCATCCAACTCGGGCATCCAAAGGGAGTGTGAACCGTCTTTGGTAATGATTTTTTCTACTGCTCTCATGCCCTTCAAAAGTACACAAACAGCGAAGTAAAATGGGAATAAAAGGGGTTGAAATACCATGAAATGGGCTACAAGCGAGCACCAATCACCAGAATATCGTCGATCTGCTCATTGTTCCCTTTCCACGAGGTAAAGCGTTCGCTCATGGCTGATTTGGCCTTTCCAAGTCCGGATTCACTCAAAGCAATGAGCATTTCATTGAAGCGCTGCTTGTTCAACTTCTTGTTCTCTTCTCCACCAAATTGATCAACAAAACCATCCGTAAACATGTAAAGATAAGTACCGTGGTGGTAAGGAATGGTTTTCGTCGTAAACGTTGCCCGCTTCATAAAAAAGTGTCCGCCAATACTGTAGTTATCGGCCTTCACCTCATGGGCTACTCCTTTGTTCACCAAAACAATTCCATTTTGAGCACCCGCAAAACTGATGGTGCGTTCCTTTTGATCGATGATGCAGAGGCTCATGTCCATACCGTCTTGAGACCGATCGTTTTCCTCGGATGCTTGATTCAATGAACGGTATATTTCGTGGTGCACTTCGCTAAGGATCAAGCCCGGGTCGTAAATCCGTTTTTCATTCACCACCTTGTTCAGTTTGGCGTTTGCGATGAGCGACATGAACGCTCCTGGAACGCCATGTCCGGTGCAATCAATCGTAGCGAGAATGAAACGATCGCCAATTTCAGTAAACCAGTAGAAATCACCACTCACGATGTCTTTTGGCTGGAAGAACACAAAGGACTCCGGTAGGAATCGGCGAATTTGTTGTTCGGGGATGAGGATGGAATTTTGAATCTTCCTCGCATAATTGATGCTGCTGATGATCTTCCTCCGTTGATTTTTAATCTCGCAATTCTGTTGGTTCAGGATGCGATTGGTATTTCTTTTTTTGATGATGCTCCAAACCAGCACCAGCAATACGATCATGATGGAAATACCAACGATGAGAAACACCTTGCGCTGATTGGCCTCCGAAGCCCGTTGTTGGATGAGCTCTGCCGATTTCTCCGCAATTTCCTTTTCCCGCTTTTCCGATTCATACTTGGCATTCAATTCGTTGATTCGGCTCACGTTATTGAGTCGGTCCAAACTGTCCTTCAAACTCAAATACGCCTTACTCGAAACAAAGGCCTTCTCATACTCTTGCTTGGCTTCATACAGTTTCGCTCTCAAGTCGTGAATGCTCAAAAGGGCATCCATAAAATCATTTCGCTCACAACTCGGTTCAGCAGTATAAAGGAGGGCTAAACCGTTATTGTAGTTCTTTTCTTTGAGTGCGATGTTGGCCAAACCAATGTAACTTTGAACTGCTCCCATTTCATCTTGCTCATCCAAGCTACCCTTCAACGCCGCATTCATGTGCAACTTTGCAGAATCGAGCATTTCTTTGGCCAAATAAACTTCTCCCAAAATCGCAGAAGGATTGACCGCTTCTCCATGCAGTTCCTGAAAACGTTCAAGTGCATGCGTGTAGTGCATGCACGAATCATATTGTTCTAAGCTGAGGTAGGAAAGGGCAATGTTGTACAAACAAATCGCCGCACCGTGATAATCTTGAATTTCAATATCGATGGCATACCCCTCTTGATGATGTCGGATGCTCTCATCGTAATTTTCAATGTAGCTGTAAATCGCCCCGAGGTTATTTAAAATCTTGGAAGCCCCCTCTCGGTCGTTCGCTCTCTCAAAATAATCCAAAGCGAGCTGAAAATTCTCGAGTCCGGTAAGGTTCTTTCCTTTCAGCGAGGCTACGATACCTATATTATTGTATGCCTCAGCAATGTACAAGGGTCTTTCCAGTTCATGGGCCAAGCTCAAAGCATCTTCTGCGTGTTTCAGTGCTGAATCAGGATAAGAGAAAAGCAATTGATCGCTTATTTCGAGCTGAAGGCGGAGGCTTGAGGTGTCGCTCAAACTTTCCTTGAGCTCCAGATACAACTCTTCCACAGAGCGCTCAGACTGTGCTGGCACTTGAAGCGAAAGGCTTGCTAAAAGGAGCAAAGCCATAAATCGCATAAGGATGGATGGATTTAAGTGTATCAGTTTGTATAACTTATCTCCCCTTAGTACGAATCCACCTACAAAAAGTTTCAGGTAAAAAAATTGGGCTAGAGGACATGAAAGAATAAAAAAGTTAGTATATTTGCAGCCCTATTTGAGAAGATAAAGAAAAAAACATGGCAAATCACAAATCCGCCCTCAAGAGAATTCGTTCTACGGAAAAGAGAAGAGTAAGAAACCGTTACCAGCATAAAACAACTCGTAATGCTGTTCGCGTGTTGCGTAGCACTGAGGACAAAAAGGAAGCAGCAGAATTGTTGCCAAAGGTTTGTTCTATGTTGGATAAATTGGCAAAGAAGAACATCATTCACAAAAATAAAGCAGCCAACCTCAAATCGAGCTTGACTTTGCATGTGAAGGCACTCTAAAAATAGTTATGTTTATAACATGAAAGCTCCCACTAATGGGGGCTTTTTTTGTTTATGACTGAAAAATATCGAGCCTCAAGCATTCAATTGCTTCAAGAAGAAGACCGACCAAGAGAGCGCATACTTCGACACGGCATCGCCTCTGCTACCGACACTGACCTCCTGACTGTCATTCTCGGTTCTGGTACCTCCAACATGGGCGTAAGTGAACTCGCTCACCAACTTTTGGAACTGCATCAATTCGATCTTTCCATTCTTTGTCGCATGTCCATCCAACAACTCCAAAAAGCCAAGGGCATTGGTCCGGCAAAAGCCATCAGCATTGCCGCAGCCTTTGAACTTGGACGAAGGCTGGACCTCCATCGATCAAAAGAAAGAACCAAGATCAGCTCTTCCAAAGACGTGCACGAACTGATGCGGCCCTTGCTCGTTGATCTCGCACACGAGGAATTCTGGATCCTTTGCCTCAATCGCGCCAATCTCGTATTGAGTAAAGAGAAAGTTTCTTCTGGCGGACTCGCAGGTACTGTTGCCGACCCAAAAGTTATTTTCGAAAAAGCCCTCAGCATTCAAAGCTCTGCCATCGTCTTGGTGCACAACCATCCCAGTGGAAATTTAAAGCCCAGTGAATCGGACAACAAGATCACCGCTCAGCTTAAAAATGC
>CAZYPV010000080.1:0-1630 GCA_964649515.1 uncultured Comamonadaceae bacterium
AAAATCTGGGGTATTTTGCTCAATCTCTACCGCATTTGGATGAAGTGAGTATTGGGCATGCGCTCATATCTGAAGCCTTATACATTGGTTTGGAAAATGCCGTTCAAGCCTACCAAAAAGCATTGGGAAAATGAAATTGCACTACACCACAATGGGCGAAGGAGACCCTTTAATCATCCTGCACGGACTCTTTGGGTCTGGAGACAATTGGCAAACCTTGGCACGCCGATTTGCGGAAACGCATCAAGTTTTTCTGGTTGACCAAAGGAATCATGGTCATTCACCCCACAGCGATGAATTTTCTTATGAGCTGATGGCCGCTGATTTAGCCGAATTCATTGATCATCATGCTCTGGAGAACGTGAGCATACTCGGGCATTCCATGGGAGGGAAAACAGCCATGGTGCACGCTTGCAATTACGACCAAGACGTGGTAAAGCTCATCATTGTTGACATGGCCCCCAAATCCTACCCTGTGCATCACCGCGACATCTTGGACGGTTTATTGTCTGCCGACCTCAAAGCCATTGCCTCTCGAAGTGGCGTGGACAAGCACCTCCAGGCCTTCGAACCCAACGCCGCAGTTCGGCAATTTTTGTTGAAGAATCTGTATTGGATCGAAAAAGGTGTACTCGCTTGGCGCTTCAATGTGCCCGTGATTGATCGTGAAATTCAAGCCATGGTGGATCAGCCCGTTTCTGGGCAAAGTAACCTGCCCGCGCTCTTCATTCGTGGGGGTCAGTCCAACTACATATTAGAAGAGGATGAAGATTTGATTAAGGAATATTTCCCCTTTGCTACCCTTTTCAGCATTGAAAAAGCAGGACACTGGGTGCATGCAGAAGCGCCTGAAACCTTTTTTGACATCTGCCGTACTTACCTAAATGCTCCATGAATGGTATAAATTCATCGATGTTTTGTATATTTGTGCCAACTAACGACAAATTACTTACCTACTAACAATGAAAAAACAACATCTAGCGAGTATTGCATTTTCTGCGGTACTGTTGTTCGGACTCTCATCTTGCCGCAAGCAAGTGGACGAACCGATTACTGGCGAAGGCACAAATTACGATCAAGTATTGAAAGATGCATTGATGGATGCCTCCAATGGAGAAGGTTTAAATTACTTCATCCTTCCAGAAAGCAATCAATATTCACTCATTCCTCAGGATCCGCTCAATCCTATCAACTCTTCTAAAGTACACCTTGGAAAATTGTTGTTTCACGAAACAGCCATTGGACGGGAAGCGAAAAAAGACGAAGGGCTTTTCACCTATTCCTGTGCAAGTTGCCACCATGCTCAAGCTGGATTTCAGGCCAACATGCAACAAGGAATTGGAGACGGTGGAATTGGATTTGGTATTGCGGGGGAAGCACGGGAGCCCAATCCTTTGTACAGCTTAGACAGCTTGGATGTTCAGCCTATCAGAACACCTTCAGCCATGAATGCTGCTTACCAAGAGGTAATGTTGTGGAATGGCCAGTTTGGTGCTCAGGGAATCAATGAAGGAACCGAGGACCAATGGGCGATGGGAACTCCCATTTTCAATAACAACTTTGGTAATGCTGGTGTAGAAATTCAAGCGATCGCAGGACTCACCGTTCACCGTCTTTTGGTGGATGAAGA
>CAZYPV010000080.1:1730-13359 GCA_964649515.1 uncultured Comamonadaceae bacterium
TAGAAATTCAAGCGATCGCAGGACTCACCGTTCACCGTCTTTTGGTGGATGAAGAGCTTTGTGAGCAGATCAGTATTTATGAAGATTTGTTCGACCTTGCTTTTCCGGAATGGCCAGTAGAAACAAGATATACCCAACGGACTGCAGGATTAGCCATAGCGGCTTATGAAAGAACCATTTTGGCCAACCAAAGCCCTTGGCAAGATTGGTTGCGAGGTGTAAATACTGCAATGACCGATAGTGAGAAGCGTGGAGCTGCTCTCTTCTTCGGAAAAGCCAATTGCGGAAGCTGCCACACTGGTCCGGCTTTGAACAGCATGACTTTCTATGGTTACGGAATGGCCGACATGGATGGCCCCGGTGTTTATGGAGGAGCGAGTTCTTCGAATGCAGCCAACCTTGGTCGTGGTGGATTCACTGGGAACCCTGAGGAGAACTATAAATTCAAAACACCGCAACTTTACAACTTGAAAGACAGCCCATTCTTCGGACATGGAGGAACTTTCCATTCCGTTCGTGAAGTGGTTGAATACAAAAACAACGCGGTTTCTGAAAACCCGAATGTACCAAGTAGCCAATTGGCTGAAGAATTTGTTCCTCTTGGTTTGACCGACGGAGAAATCAATGACTTGGTGAATTTCATTGAGAATGCTTTGTACGATGCCAATTTGATGCGTTATACGCCACAGGATTTGCCTTCCGGTCTATGTTTCCCGAACAACGATCCCATTTCGATGATCGATCAGGGATGTTTGCAATAGCCCAATCAAAAACATTGAAAAGCGCCAAGTTTGGCGCTTTTTTTTTCGCGATGGTGTCTCAATAAAAATACTTACTTTGGAAAACCCATTTCATAAGCATCATCTCCTCAAAGTATGAATACAGCACCGCACCAGCTCGATACCTTTCCTGTTCTTTATCTTGTTAAGGGTATTCTCACCTTGGCCTTTTCGCTCTTTTTTTTGATCTACGCCGGAATGGGATTTGTTTTCTCCGGCCTTTCTGCTTTGGAAGGTCAAATGATGAATGTACCCAATAGCTCATCACCCGTCTTTCACCCTGGGTGGATCTTTATGATCATCGGTACCCTTGGTTTTGTGATTACCATTGTTTTCGGTGTTCTTACTTTACGGGTACGCAAGCTTATTCAACAGCGAAAAAATCACCAATTCATCTTTGTGATGGCCGTATTGCAATGCTTAACCGGCGTGCTTGGAATCCTTCTTGGTATTTTCACCATTCTTGAGTTACAAAAGCCAGAAGTAAAAGCGCTCTTTGAAGCAACGCCGATCCCAGAAGAAGGCAAAGCTTAAACTACCATTACAGTACACTCGTTACCTCAGAATTCACCTCCTGCAACCAAGCGCGATAAGCACTGAAAAGCTTGGATTTGGATACAAAGCCGATGTATTTGCCTTGATCCAATACCGGCAAGTTCCAAGCACCGGAGGCATCGAATTTTTGCATAACGCTGTCCATCCCTTCTTGAAGCTCAATGCTCGCGGGTGCTTCGGACATGAACTGCACTGCAGGAGTATCGTCATAACAGCTTTGATCGAACATCGCTTCCCGCACATCGTCGAGCAAGATGATGCCCAAGAGTCGCTCATCCGGAGAAAGTACAGGAAAAATATTTCTTTTGCTTTTTGCAATTAAGTTGACCAAATCGCGCATGCTTGCATCTGCATTCAAATGCAAAAAATCGTTTTCAATTTGCTCTTGCAGTTTCATTAAGGTAAGTACCGCTTGATCTTTATCGTGGGTAATGAGTTCTCCTCGTTGTGCGAGCTCATTGGTGTAGATGTTGTGTTTATCGATGCCACGTGCGATGTAAAATGCCAAGCCCGAAGTAATCATCAGAGGAACAAACAAGCCATAACCTCCAGAAAGCTCTGCGATGAGGAAAATGGCCGTGAGTGGGGCACGAATCACCCCTGAAACCAAACCAGCCATTCCTACCAGCACCAAATTACTGGTGGGCGTCTCTCCCGAGCTCAAGAGCGCCCAAGTTTTGGAGTATAGCATTCCCAAAGTGCTACCCATGAAAAGTGCCGGGGCAAAAACGCCACCTACACCGCCAGCACCCATGGTGATTCCCGTTGCTACACCCTTCAGCAAGAGAACAAAAAATAAAATAAACACCACAAGCAAAGGACCACCCATGATTTCTTGAAGCCATTGTGGACCTTCCATTCCACCGAGATCGTTGGCCAAAAAAGCATTGATACTCCCGTATCCTTCTCCATAGATACTCGGGAGCATGAGTAGAATGCATGCTAAAGACAAGCCCGCAATGATGATCTTTCCCTTGCTTGATTTGATCTTTTTAAAGCGTGCAAGAATGAAGATATAAATTCTGGAAAAGTAAATTGACACGAAGGCGCAGGTGATGCCCAAGATCACATAATGGTGGAGGTGCTTGATATCGAAGCTCGCCCTTTGATCGAAATCAATAATTTGTCCTTCCGTGAGCAAGAGGTGCGTTGTGAGAAAAGCAGCGATGCTCGACATCAACAAGGGAACCAGACTTCCAGCAGTGAGATCAATCATGATCACCTCTACGGCGAAAACAATGGCCGCGATGGGTGCCTTAAAAATGGCCGCCATCGAACCCGCCGCAGCACACGCCAAGAGCAAGGTTTTTGTTTTGTAATTCAAATGCAAAGCTCCCCCAAGATTACTGGCGATGGCTGCACTGGTTTGAACCGTTGGTGCCTCCAGACCAGCAGAACCGCCAAAACCCACCGTTGTTGCACTGGTGAAAAAAGCTGCGTAGATCTGCTTTCTTTTGAGGGTACTTCTTCGCTTAGAAATGGCTTGAAGCACCACAGGAATGCCAGGACCTGGATGTTCTTTGATCCATTTTTTCACCAAGAATGCTGTAATGAGTAGCCCGAAAAAAGGAGTAATGACCGCAAGCCAATTCAATGCGCTCATTTGCGAAGTGGTTTGAATCAACCATTGAATGCCGAAAACGAGGTTTTTAAGTAGAACGGCAACCAAGCCAGCGATCAGTCCTACCATTAGACTGAGGATGGCCATGGAGTGCTTCCTTTTCAAGCCGTTCAAATAGTATTTCAATCGCTCAATCACGAAGCAAAGCTAAATGAGAAAAGTCCATCTTCCTTGGATATCGCCAAAAAAACCCTGCCTCACGTGAGAAACAGGGTAAATGGTCCTTGCAGGGATACTTGCTAAAGTGAAGGGTGCGAGACATACTTGGTTTCCCAAAGAATTCACACCTGCTGACCAATTTCAGTAATCAAATGTAAATCAGTGCTTTTCAAAATTCGTAGGAAATCCTGCTCTTGAGAAAGTAGGATTATTCTTACCTTCGGGCGATCTAAGAAGTAATTGCGCCAACACTTGCAGACAGTGGAGCTTGATCTAAAAAATCGAAGAAAGGTGCAGTCATTTTCTTGGGAGTTCCTAAATTGAGACCATAAAAACCACTTCGATGAGCAAGAAGATTTTAGTACCCACTGATTTCACCAGCGTAGGAGACACTGCATTGCAGCACGCTGTATCTGTGAGCCGCGCTATTGGTGCAGACATTTACGTATTGCATGTTATTGCAGACAAGTCATTCATATCAGAAACCCGCCTGAAGTTAGAAACGCTAGCTCAACGTGTGAAGGCGGAGTATGGCATTGAAGTGGAAACCATGGTGCGCATTGGAAGCATTTTTGAAGACATTGATGCTGTTTCCACGGAAATTGACGCTACCCTTATTATTATGGGAACCCACGGATTACGAGGAATGCAGTTTCTCACAGGGAGCAGAGCCCTTCGTATTGTGACCGACTCCACCATTCCTTTCATCATTGTTCAAGAAAAAGGCATCTCTGAGAACGGTTATGACGACATTGTAGTGCCTTTGGATTTGCACAAAGAGACCAAGCAGAAACTGAACTTGGTAGCTTCGATGGCCGCGTATTTCGATAGTAAAGTTTACTTGGTATCTCCGGGCGAAACAGATGAATACTTCAAGAACCAGTTGGACCGTAACATCAACTATGCAAAAAGCTTTTTGAGCGAGCGCAACATTCAATTTGACGTTCACATTACAGAGAAGAAGAGCAGTTCTTTTGGTCCCGCAGTAGTGGAATACGCCAAGAGCGTGGATGCCGATTTGATTACCATCATGAATTTCTATGAAAACAGCTTAATGGGCATCCTCGGGGGAGGTTATGAGCAACAAATGATTACCAACGAAGCTCAGATTGCTGTAATGTGCTTGAACCCCGTTCAGACCCACGTCGTAGATCGCAGCTTCTTTAGCTAAACTGCAGGTAAGGCCCGGTATCGCACTCCAATGATGAGAATATCATCTACCTGGTCATAAGACATTTTCCATTCAAAAAAGCGTTCTGCGAGGACGCTTTTTTGTTTTGCCATATCCTCGATACTTGAGATCTCCATGAACAATTCCCGAAGTCGTTTTTTCATGAACTTTTTGTTCTTGGGTCCGCCAAACTGATCAGCATAGCCGTCTGAAAAGGCATAGATCATATCCCCGTCCTGAAGTTCAAACTCGTGGTTGGTGTAATTGAATTCACCATACTCAAAAGCACCGATGGCCAATTTATCGGGTTGAATTTGAATGAATTCTTCACCCCGAATAATGAAAAGTGGATTGTGTGCCCCCGCATATTGAAGGAGGTTTTTATTTTCATCAATGGACACCAGAGCGAGGTCCATTCCATCGGTGAGGTTATCGTCTCCCAAGCCATTGGCGCGCAAGGTTTCCGCAGAAAGTCGGTTTAGGTTGTTGAGCACCTGAGCCGGTTGGGTAAAAACCTTTGTTACTTGATTGAGTACGTTATAGCCCACCAAACTCATGAATGCTCCAGGAACACCGTGTCCTGTGCAATCAACCGCTGCAAACATTTTTTTATTGCCCGCTAACTTGAACCAATAGAAATCTCCGGAAACGATGTTTCGGGGTCGGTAAAAAACAAACGATTCTGGAAAGATCTCAAGGATATCGCTTTCCGGTGGTAGGATTGCTTGTTGAATTCGCTTGGCATAGTTGATGGAATCGGTGAGGTCTTTGTAGAGTTCGGTCACCTTTTCTTTTTGTCGTTCGATCTCCTCCTTCTTCTGCACCACTTCATTGGTTCTTTCGATCACTTTTTGTTCAAGAACGCGTTCGTTCTCAGCGAGGTCATCGCGCATTTTCAAGAGGGCATGTCCGAGCTCATCGTCTTCCGAGAGCGGCAGATAAGAAGCTCCAAAGTTTCCTTGCCCCACTTGGTTCGAGAATTCTCTTGTTTTCACCAAGCCGTCGGTGAGCCGATTTACGGCAAAAGCCATATCGCCAATTTCATCATCTGATACGCGAATGTTTTTTTTCGGGTAAATCCCCTTCCCTAAATAGAGGAGGGTTCTTTTCAATTCGGAAATGGGTTTGGTGATGCTTCTCGACACAAAAATCGCGATGAGTAAACCGGCGATCAAAACGAAAATGGCGAGATTGCCTACAATCAATCCCAAACGATCCCCTAGGGCATCAATTTGTTGGTTGACCTCCACGGCGTTGTTTCTGATCTCTCGTTGAAGTGCCGCCATTTTATCATCCAGGGAAGTGTTGATTTGATCCAAGCTCGCTCCTTCTAGGAACTGGTAATTCACTTCCATGACAACAATGGGATCGTCGTAAGCCTCGAAAGAAGAAAGGGCAGACCTGATTTGCCCATAGATGATATCGAGTCGATCGATCTCCATGTACAGACTGTCTTTGATTTCAATGGCACGTTTGTCCCACGATTCGCCAATGGAATCAATCACTAATTGCTGATATGGAATGGTTTGATCCATGATGGTGGCCAGTTCTCTCCGCTCTTTTTCATCTGGTCTGCTCTGCACCAAAGCCCAGTGTTTGATGAGCACGCGGGAGTAGGCCACACTTTCTTGGAGGTCTTCGATGGCCTCTAAGCTGGGTGTGTACACCTCTTGGACCTTAGCGTTGAGTTGTTTGTTTTGTTGAAGGGTACTCCTAGTGAGTGTAAAAACGATTGCGACAATCAACATGAACAACCCAAAACCAAAGCCAATTTTCCATGGTATGGTGATGCGTAATCTCACTGTTTTCCTTCTTCGGTTTTAATGATGCCCTCTTGAATGTATTTTTCGAGCAAGGCGCGGTATTTTTCCTCCTCTTCTTCTTCGCTCAAACTTTTGTAAATGGCTCTCAGACCTTTCAGTGGTTCGATGCGATAGGGGTCTAACTCGTGAGCTTTGAGCATGAAAGGCAAAGACTGTTTGAACAATTCGATGCACTCATCTTGAATGGTGATGAGTTCAAAAATCTCGGTGGAGTGGTCGATTTTCTTGATTTTGTAAACACCCTTATTGTAGTGAAGGATGGCAAGATTGTAGTTGGAGAGGGTATCTTCTGGCGACACCTTCAAAGCTTGTTCATAGTAGCTTGCGCAGCGATCGAAATAGATGGAATTCTTTTCGGGGTCTTTTAAATAAATGCGGTGATGTGCCTCTGCGAGAACTCGATAAAGCTCGAGATCTTGTTGTTTGAAATCCACCTCTGGATCGAGGAAGCGCATGATTTCTTTGTATCTTTTGTAGTACTGCTCCGGTTCTTCGAGGGTGTATTCTGTGAGGCTGCGTGTGCTGAGCACCACATCATTGTAGATGGACGTTGCCAAGAAGCGGAGTGCTTTATCGTTGAGGTCAAAATAGTTCTTTTCGACATCCAGGTTCATGGATTTCATGATGGCCTCGATGGCGATCTCTCTGTTTGGACTTTTCCCCTCACTTTGGGCATTGTTTTTATAGATCTCTTTATAAACGAAGCCTTTCACACACCAGGTGTAGGGGTGATTTTTTTCGACATCGGAAGCTAGGGCAAAGTGAATCCGATCTTTGGCTTGGTCGATATTGCCTTCTTGAAAGGCCTTTACCGCGCTTTCTGTGATTGGCAATACCTCTTGGGCCGATGCCACATTCAGCATGAAGCACATCAAGAGACCGATGAAGGTATGTATTAATCTTGAACCGCCCATGATAGTATTTTTGATCCGATGGTGATTTCATGTTGTTCTGCTTGGGCAGTACTGATCTCGTATCGAATTCGGTTATCCACTACTTTAAAATTGATGGCTGCACCCCAATCTAGCCCCTTTTCGGTATCGCTCACAACGAGTACCGGTAAGTTCTCTGCACCTTTGATCCAAGTTCGGGTTGCAGATTCTCCTTGCAATTTTGAAAATGCTTTGGAGATATAGATCATTTGGCATTGGGCAATGTCTGGAGTTTTCTCAAGCATGATCACCTCCAAACTCTGGCTTCCTACCGGTTTATTTGCGTATTTATCCACAAGTTCGTTAAAAACAGATTCTCCCCCAACGATGCCTACAACGAAATTCTCGTTGGCGTTGGAAGGGGGCCAGTTGTTGGAAACCGCAAATTGAAATAGGAAAGCCGCTTTGAAGTTGGCCACGGTATCTTCGCCATCCAGCTCATTCTGCTCTAGCGGGAGAAGAGCCAAGACCATGCTTAGACCGATGACGATAAATGCTTTCATAGTTGGAAGGTTCCACCAATTGATGGTAGCAATATCGTTTGAAAATTAGCGAGTAGGGTCATGTACACCAAGGTCTTTTACACCTCGGCATGTGCATAAACGGTGCCGAAAAGTAAAGGATGAATTATTCCGCTTCAGGTTCGATCAGGCTCAAATCGCGATCGAAGAGGTAAAGGCCACCTTTATCTGCTCCAATGAGCTTCAATTTATCCATGATTTCTCTTGCCAGTGCTTCCTCCTCGATTTGTTCAGAAACGTACCACTGCATGAAGTTGTGTGTGGTGTAATCTTTTTCTTGAAGGCAGATATCTACCACCTTGTTGATTTCCGCAGTTACCTTTGTTTCGTGGTCGAGAAGAGTTTGGAAAATGTTGTTGATGGACTCGAAGTCTTTTGGAGGTTGTGCCAGCGCCGGCACCTCTGCGTGTCCGCCACGTTCATTGACAAACTTGACCAATTTCAACATGTGCATACGTTCTTCGTCGGAATGCTGATAGAGGAACTTTGCCGTTCCGTTCAAGCCGTGCGTTTCTGCCCAGCTGGCCATCGCGAGGTAGAATTGTGAGGATTCTGCTTCCGTTCTAATTTGAGCGTTCAATGCTTTTTCGATGCGTTCAGCTAACATGATATTGGTCTTTTTGAGTGATAAAAGTAGAACACAAAAGTAGGGATATTGTTCGAGAAAAAGCGGATTTCATCGCTATTTAGAATCAATCAAAAAGTCCCTCCATTTCAGCGTTTGGAAGGACTTTTGCTCTTTTTTAAAGTTGAATATTGCTGAGGAAACTTCTTCTGGTTTTATGTTTCCAGAAGTGCCATTTCCAGATGATCATTTCAATCCATTTTTTCATGTTGGAGTTCATTTTTGAGTTCCATTTCCTGTTTCAGTTGTTGTTCCATTCCCGCTGTTTTTAGCTTCTCGGTCATCCACCCCAAATAAGCGCTCAAACCCATAGCTATGAAGGGGAAAGCCACAAAAACGACTTCTTCTGGGACAATGCTGCTGTTTTCACTGTAGAGGTACAAGCCCAAAATCACGGCGATTGCTCCAAGCCAATAAGCGCTAAGGTGGTTAACGAGGGGTTTCCATTGGTGTCTGCATGCAAAGGCGATGATGATGCTAAGAAGGATGTCCACCGCTCCCAGAACAATCATTCCTAGAAATCCACCAATAATCGTGGTGAAGAGGGCCAATACGATGCCGAAAATGATCCACCGACCTATTCGAACTGCGTTGTGTAAATTTTTCATATTTTCAATAATTTTTGAAACTTATTTTGTAAAAAAAATGCTCACTTGAACATTTTAAGAAGTACGCCAGTAAACCAGCGTTCGTCTGCTCTTGCCAATTTCGACAAGAGTTTATCTGCTTTTTTCGTGAAGCGATCGAGGTCGTTCATGGTTGATTTGAATTCTTTCAAGGCTTTTTTATCGGCTTCCATATCTTCAACATCTTTGAGGGTGTCAATGATGCGAAGTATGGGTTCTAATTCTCTTTTTCGTCGTTCGGTGGTGATTCTCGTGGCGATCTTCCACATGTCTTTTTCAGCTATAAAAAACTCCATGCGCTCTCCCAATTTGTGCACTTTTTCTACCAATCCCCATTCGATGAGTGCGCGAACGTTCATGTTGACGTTTCCTCGTGAAATGCTTAAGGTTTCCATGATCTCTTCGGTGTTTACGGGATCCGGACTCACCAAAAGAAGCGCGTGAATCTGTGCCATGGTTTTGCTGATGCCCCAATTGGTTCCCAAGGCTCCCCAACTTCCAATAAACTTTTCCTTCGCTTCCGTTAATTTCATGATGTAAAGGAAGTGAATAAATATTATACTTTCAAAACTTTTTGAAACTTTATTTCTTCAGAGTGGCTTCATTCACCTCAAAAAAGGCTTAAAAAAAGCGCTGAACGTCCATCTCTGCGGGGATTTCTGAATGGTTGGATAAATGCGCTACCAGGGCGAGAGCGCAATATGGACCAATTAAAACTCCTCTTGTGCCCAAACCGTTAAAGACATAGGTTTTCTCTCGATTTGGTATTGCTCCTACTAAAGGTCTCCTATCTTTCGTCGTTGGTCTGAGGCCCACATCGTGCTTCAGCACTTCACTTTCATGACCGGGCATCAAGTTGTCGAGTTTTTGAAGCAGGAAGTCCTTCACCTCTTCGCTCTTCTCCAAAGCTGAGGAACGCCAATCGTAGCTCGCACCTAGCCTCGTATTCCCGTTCTCGAGAGGAAGGAGCCATTTTCCATTGTTGAGAATGGTATCGCCTTTCCATTCATTTTTGAGGGTTAAGACTTCTCCTTTATTCTTCCTGAGGATATCGTCGAGCTCAGGCAAGGTGTTTAGGGCTCCTACTCCGTTTGCGAAGATGAGTGCTTCGTCCGTTTCCTGCATGTCGGGCGTAAATGCGGCCTCAATGTAGGCCTTTTGCTCCATCAAAAAGTGCCTCCAAGCTTTGATCATCTCGGGAAGATCCACATAGCCCGCCTCCCGAACTACCCCGAAAAAGTCAGGATCCATATCCACCTTGGAGGGCAAGCTTTTTAAAACGCTCAATTTATCATCACCCAGAAAAAGAAAATCCGATACCTCTGGCTTTTCCGCTTGTTTTAGCCACTGCGCACGATAGTCTTCGTTTGGAAAGTAGCGCACGATTTTCCGTGGAAAGAAGAATCTTGCCGACAAGTCCTTCTCCATTTCTGGGTAGACTTTATGGATGGTTTCAATCATCGTAGGCGCCAACCAGGTAGGAACAGTTCTTCGGAACGACAAAGGATTCCACATTCCGGCGGCCACCATGGACGCGCTGTTGGGATCTGTTTCGTTGACCACCCGTACCTTAGCTCCTTGTTTGTGAAGGAGGTAAGAAATTAAGCTTCCCGCTAGCCCTTGACCAACAACGAGAAATTTCTTCTTATTTAATGACATTGAGTGCTTTGCCTACCTTTTCGAATGCTGCGATGGCTTTATCGAGATGCTCTTTGGTATGCGCCGCTGAGAGCTGAACACGAATTCTTGCCTGCTCTTTAGGCACCACGGGATAGAAGAATCCAATGACGTAAACTCCTTCATCCAAAAGCATGTTGGCCATGTCTTGGGAAAGCTTCGCATCGCCCAGCATTACAGGAACAATGGCCGATTCTCCGTCTTTGAAGTCCAAGCCAATCCGACGCATTCCCTCTTTGAAATAATTGGTGTTCCATTCCAAACGGTCGCGCAGTTCTGTTGTTTCATTGATCATATTGAACACCTCAATACTCGCTCCTACGATGCTCGGTGCCAGGGAGTTGGAGAAGAGGTATGGTCGAGATTTCTGGCGAAGCATTTCGATAATTTCTTTTCGTCCTGTAGTGAACCCACCCATGGCTCCACCCATGGCTTTTCCGAGGGTTCCTGTGATGATATCTACTCTACCCAGAGCGTCGCGCAATTCGATTGATCCTCTTCCTGTTTTTCCGATGAAGCCGGTGGCATGACATTCATCCACCATCACGAGGGCGTCGTACTTATCGGCCAAATCACAGATTTTGTCAATTTGCGCCACATAGCCGTCCATAGAGAACACCCCATCGGTCACAATGATTTTGAACCGGGCATCTTTCGCAGCGATGAGTTGTTTTTCCAACTCTTCCATGTTGTTGTTTGCATAGCGGTAGCGGGCAGCTTTGCACAAGCGCACCCCATCGATGATGGAAGCGTGGTTGAGGGAGTCTGAAATGATCGCGTCTTCTGCAGTGAGCAGCGGTTCGAACACCCCTCCATTGGCATCAAAGGCTGCCGCGTAAAGGATCGTGTCTTCGGTGTGGTGGAATTCTGCAATTTTATGTTCGAGCTCTTTGTGGATGTCTTGGGTTCCACAAATGAAGCGCACCGATGACATTCCGAAACCGTGAGAGTCAATAGCATCTTTAGCCGCCTTCACCACACGTGGGTGGGAAGAAAGCCCGAGGTAGTTGTTCGCACAGAAATTGAGCACCTTTTCGCCTGTTGACACTGTGATTTCAGCATCTTGTGGGCTTGTGATGATCCGCTCTTTTTTGAACAAACCGTCGTTTTCAATTTGCTTTAATTCTTTCTGAAGGTGCT
>CAZYPV010000081.1:0-13140 GCA_964649515.1 uncultured Comamonadaceae bacterium
TTTGGGATGTACAAAACATTCCATCACCACGAAGAATCTCGCGGAATAGGCTTATTCATCACCAAAAGTCAAATCGAGGCACTGGGAGGTAAAGTAGAAGTAGATAGTAAAGTAAACCAAGGAACCACGTTCAGAATATACCTGAAACATCATGAAGAAAATTGACTTAGCTTGCATCATCGACGATGATCCAATTCACGTATTTGGCGCAAAAAGAGCCATCAGCATTGCCAACTTGTGTAACAGCGTTTTGGTGTTCAACAATGGAAAAGACGCTTTCGATAAAATTAGAGCCATTTTCAAGTCGGGAAGCAATTTGCCTGAATTGATTTTGCTCGACATCAACATGCCCGTCTGGGATGGCTGGGACTTTTTGGATGAATTTGTTCAACTACCTGTGAGTAAAGACGTGACCATTTTTATCATGACCAGTTCTGTTGATCCCATCGACCGTGAAAAAGCAAAAAAATACAATCAGGTAAACCATTTCATCGTTAAGCCAATCACCGTTGAGAAACTTACTGAAGCCTTGAGTTTATGATTTGAGGTTGAGGAAAGAGTAGGCGCTGAACGAGGATTTTGATTTGCTTGCTGAGCTTGTTTTGTTGATCTTTCAAGCATGGTTTTTAATGGCAACACTGGAGAATTCTTTGAACTGATTGAGTTTGGCGCGGCCAATACAGAGGAAGTATTTCGTGGGAGAGAAGACCGCTTGAGTATTCTTTGGTTTTTGGATGATGAAAGCAGTGTGCTGGTGGACGAAAAGTTACTTCAATTCAAGAAAAATGACTTGCTTTTCCTCACCCATTTTCACCGATTGAAAAACCCTCAAATTTCTAAAGCCAAACGTTTACAGTTCAACCGACCTTTCTTCTGCATTCTCGATCACGACAGTGAGGTAGGGTGTAAGGGGATACTCTACTATGGGGCTTCAGAGGTTCCAAGAATACATGTGGATGGGAAAGATCTTGAAGTACTTTCCACGGCTTGGCAAATGGTGGAAAATGAATTTGAGCTCCAAGACGACCTTCAATTGGAAATGCTGCAAATGATGCTCAAGAGGATATTGATTCTTTGCACCCGAGTGTATAAACGAACGGGGAATCTTATTCAAAACAACCAGGAACAAAACGAACTGGTTCGGGAGTTCAATTTCTTAGTGGAGAGTCATTTTAGAACAGAACACAGCGTTTCAGCCTACGCAGAAATGATGTTCAAATCGCCCAAAACCATTTCCAACGTATTTAAACAAATGGGCGAGAAGTCGCCGCTTCATTTTATTCAAGACCGTATCCTTTTAGAAGCAAGACGTTTATTAGGCTATACCGAAAAAGACGTCTCGGAAATCGCCTTTGAACTCGGCTTCAATGATGTTCAAACCTTTTCACGGTTTTTCAAAAAAAGGGAAGGAACTGCTCCTTCACAGTGGCGGAATGCCCTTAAAGTTTGATTTTTTTCTGCTTCGGGAAAAATTGACAAGCCGTCGGGAAAGTGCGCCTAACTTGGAGGCTTACTTCTGGTCCATCTTTGCAGTGTAGATTTTAACAAACAAAAATTAATCACTCAAAAAACTTAAGTCATGGATCAATTTACCATCCCCACGAAAACAGAAGTATCAGAAAACAATCAAGCCATCTTTGAAAATCTTGAAAAGAATTTAGGTTTCGTGCCCAATCTTTACGCATACTATGCCAAAAATGAAACTGCATTGGGCGATTACTTGAGCCTGCAAAACAGAAAATCAGGACTTCGTGCCAAAGAACGCGAAGTAGTGAACTTGGTGGTGAGTCAATACAACGACTGTAAATACTGTCAAGCAGCCCACACCGCCATTGGAAAGATGAACGGCTTTAACGACGATCAAATTCTCGAACTGAGAACGGGAAGCGCCACCTTCGATGCGAAATTGGACGCTTTGGCAAAATTCACTCTCAAAGTGGCCAAGGAAAAAGGAAAAGTGAGTCAAGAAACAAAATCCGACTTTTTTGCCGCAGGTTATGATGAAGCAAAAATGATCGATGTTGTCATGCTCATTGGCGATAAAATCATTTCAAACTACCTCCACAACATCACTCAGTTCGAAGTAGATTTTCCAGCAGCACCTGTTCTTGAAGTCCAAGAAGCTTAATAACAATGTCTAATGTGGTGAGGAAATGGAGTAGATACACTGCTTCATTCTCTCGCTTTCAAAACGAAAAACAATGAAAGAAATACAGAACAGAGCAGATTATGACCAGCTCATTGCTCAAGACAAACCTTTGCTTCTAGATTTTTATGCAGACTGGTGTGGTCCTTGTCAAGCCATGCTTCCAAGCATTGAAAAGTTAGCCGCAGAACACCAGGAAAGTTTCAACATCGTAAAAGTGAATGTGGATAAGAATCCCGAATTGGCAGCAGAATTTCAAGTAAGGAGCATCCCAGCCCTTTTCTTCATTCAATCGGGTAAAATAGTGGAGCATCTCAATGGTTTAAGGCCGGCTTCAGAACTCGAATTGAAAATCGAACAATACAAAACACAGCAACTTCTTTGAGATAGTTGTTTTCATTCATCCAAAACAAAAAGAAACACTGCCATGAATTTACTTAATGAGCTTTTGCAATACGTCCAACTCAAAAAAAGACCAGCTCCAAACGGACTATGCCCAAATTGTTGGGGAAGACAGGAATACGGCGGTGATTTTTTTGAAGCGATGAAGTTGGAGAACATCACCACAAACAACATCGAAGAGCGGAAAGGTTGGATTCAAGCTTATAGCGAGCGTTACCTTTTGGGAATTCAGTTAAAAGCACGAGAAGAAAATTTGGTTTGTCCGCGATGCGAAATTGGCTACTCTAAGGAGCAATCCTGATGCAATACTCCGCTTCTTCGAGGCGAAAGAAGCAGTACTAGTTTAGGTTCATTTGGTTTTGGTTAATCAACAAAAGCCCCCACTTGCAAGTGCAAATGGGGGCTTTTTTATTTTGTTTCATGCCTCCCATTAAGGAAACTAAATGATGAAGTTGCTGATGGTGAATAGGAAATATTGAAATAGAAAAACGGAACGGTTTTATGTTGGATGGATGGCGGAGCGAGCGCTGATTATTGCGCATTCATAAACTCAGCGTATTCATCTACAAAGTGGGGATTGAATGCCTTGTTTTCTTCAGGTATTCTCTTGAAATTTGAGTCATGGCCGGTGGCGGCGGGGAGGGCGGAGGGCCCCGCCGGGGATTTTGAAGTGGCGGAAAAAATTAAAAAAAAATGTTTTAACGCAATTTTATTACTCTCAAAGCGGTAGCATCGCCAAGCACCAACACCATGGAATCTGATGAAGTGCAACATCTATAACCACACCCAGCACTCCCCATCTTCCAAAGCACATAAAGCTCACAAACCACCAAACATTCCCCTTCAAAAAGCCTATACCTTCCCTTCAAAAACCGAACACCCCTCTTTTCACTGATCACAAATAACTGTTGGCCAAATTGGCAAGTTGAGATCGTTCTCCTTTGTCCAAGGTGACATGGCAATAGAGATCCTTGCCCTTCAGTTTATCAATCACATAACTCAAGCCGTTCGATTGATCGTCAAGGTATGGGGTATCGATCTGCCTCACATCTCCGGTGAGAATGATTTTTGTGTTTTCTCCCGCACGGGTGATGATGGTTTTCACTTCATGAGGGGTGAGGTTTTGCGCTTCGTCCACAATAAAAATCACGTTGGACAAGCTTCGTCCACGGATATAGGCTAGCGGACAAATCTGAATTCTGCCCTCGGCTTGCATCTCTTCAATGGCGCGGTATTTTTTCTCATTTTCTCCAAACTGTGATTTGATGAATTTGAGATTGTCCCAAAGCGGTTGCATGTAGGGATTCACTTTTTCTTCTGCATCTCCAGGTAAAAAACCGATGTCTTTATTGCTCAAGGGAACGATGGGTCGGGCAAGAATGATTTGTTCATACCTATTTTTTTGTTCCAAAGATCCTGCAAGTGCAAGTAGGGTTTTCCCTGTTCCCGCAACTCCAGAGATGGTAACAAGATTGATTTCTGGGTTCAAAATGGCGTGAAGTGCAAAGGCTTGTTCCGCATTTTTAGGTTTGATCCCGTAAGCATAGGTTTTGTCTACCCGCTCAATACTGCGCGCTTTCTCATTAAAATACCCCAATGCTGAACTTGAACAATTTTTCAGAATATAGAAATGATTGTTTTTCCGGTCCTCTCCAAGCGTGGTGATTTTGCGCGTATTTCCCGAAGTGTAAAGCTTTCGTATCACTTCTGCATCAACGTCTTCAATGAGGGTTTTCCCTGAGTATTGATGTTTCTGATCTTTGATTTTCCCTGTTTTGTAATCTTCGGCGGGCAAGTTGAGGGCCTTGGCTTTGAGTCGGAGGTTGATGTCCTTACTTACTAGCACTACTTTGGCATTTTTTTCTTCTTGCTGAAGGAAAAACGCTGCGTTCAAGATGCGGTGGTCGTTGTTCTTATTGGCAAATACTTTCTCAGCGTCGGTTTTTATTTTTTCACCTTGAAGCACAATTTTAAAGTGTCCGCCCATTTCATTTTGAATGGGGATCCAGTCTTGAAGCGATTCTTCATTGGCCAATCGGTCGATGATGCGGATGCACTCCCGAGCTTCGAAATTTTTGGTGTCGTTCCCAACTTTAAACTGATCCAATTCTTCCAAAACGGTAATGGGGATGGCGACGTAATTGTCTTCAAAGTGATGAAGGGCATTGTGGTCGTAGAGGAGAACAGAGGTATCGATCACGTAGATCTTTTTCAATTTCTTTTCAGCCATAATCGTGCTTTTGCGGCAAGAGCGCCCTCATTGTGGCGATTGCCCGGTTCGTTTAAAGTTGCACTGCGTTCAATGCTTGTGTTAAACTTAACGGAAAGCGGTCAAGAAAATGAGCGGATACTTTTGAAGTTGTTAACGACTTATTGAATGAAAAAGGAGGTGGGTTAAATGATATTCTTCACTTCCCCTTAACGTGAAATTCGTTCTAAATGTCGTCCTTTTCTTCCCCGTCCTCATCAGACAAATACATGTCGATCAAACCCTCAGGTACTCGAAGCAGAAAGGTCTTCGCTTCTCGATCGATTTCTAGAATGGTTTGGTCGTTGATAGGAGCAAGTACTTCTTTTCCCTCGTGCATTGTTCGGGCGAGGATGTTACCTGGGTATTCCAAAACTTCAACGATTTCACCAACCGGACCAAAGGACTCGTCGACCAAAGTGAAACCAATGATTTCGTGAAAGTAGAACTGTTTTCCTTCAAGTGGAGGTAAGGCGCTGAGCGGAAGGAAAATTTTTGCTTTGCTGATGCGTCGGGCATCTTCTTCGCTTTCCAAACCTTCAAACTTCACTTTGAATTGGTTAACAGATTTTCGATCGATGCTTTCGATAAAATGGGGCACGAGCGAACTTCCAAGTTGAAGAAAAGCAGCATCGAGATCAGCGTACACTCCAGGATCATCGGCGTCGATGTAAATGCTCACAGCACCTTTCAATCCGTGGGGCTTGATTACCGAACCCAGCTCAAAACAGTCCTTAATATTCATATCGTAAAATTAAAAAAGCCTCTGAAGACAAAACTTCAAAGGCTTTAAAAAATGTTTTATGGCTGTTGCCAATGAGCTTAAGCTTCTGCTTTTGGCTCTTCTCCACCTTCTTCAGCGGCAGGCGCTTCTTCAGCAGCAGGCGCTTCTTCAGCGGCAGGCGCTTCTTCAGCAGCAGGTGCTTCTTCAGCAGCAGGCGCTTCCTCAGCATTAGCAGCTTCTTCAGCAGCGGCTTCCTCTTCGAGTAATTCAGAGTTAGCAGCAGCAATTTCTTTAGCTCGTGCATCAGAAATGGCTTTTTCTTTGGCCAAACGATCAGCTTCTGCTTTTGAGCTAGATGAAGCCAAAGCATTCACTTTGCTTTCAATCTTAGCGTCTTTTTCAGACAACCAAGCGGCGTAACGCTTATCAGCCTCTTCTTGAGTCAATGCACCTTTAGCCACTCCTTTGTCAAGGTGGTTTTTGTACATCACTCCTTTATACTTCAAAATTGCTCTTGCAGTATCGGTAGGTTGTGCACCAACAGTAATCCAGTATAGTGCTCGGTCAGTGTCCAAGTTAATCGCTGCAGGATTAACATTTGGATTGTAGGTTCCAATCTTCTCGATGAAACGTCCATCACGCTTTGCACGTGCATCAGCCGCTACTATGTGGTAAAATGGTTTGCCTTTCTTACCGTGTCGTTGTAAACGAATCTTTACAGACATAATTAATTGTTTAAAAAGGGTCCGAAACCCCGTTAATTAATAATTGATCCCCAAAATGGGAGTGCAAAGATCGTCTTTTTTCTCAATTGATGAACACGATGGGCACTTTTACCACAAAATAAATATCGTCCAAGCGGTGCTCATAACTGTTTGGTACCCAAAAGTGCTGCCTCTAATCGATGAAAAATGCAGTTCTCGCTCAGGTGATTAGGCTTTTCCTTCCCATTCTTTATAAAACTGTTGGAGGAAATTTTCCATATATCGATGGCGTTCTTCGGCGAGCTTTTTGCCGGTTGACGTTTGCATTCGATCCTTCAAAAGGAGGAGTTTTTCGTAAAAATGTGCAATGGTGGGGCCTTCATCTTCAGCATAAGCTTTGGCCGTGCTGTGCATGGTGTTTTGATGTTCTGGGTGATGGAGTAATCTCCCGTGTGCTCCTCCATATGCAAAAGCACGCGCAATGCCAATGGCTCCTATGGCGTCAAGTCGGTCGGCATCTTGAACACAGGCGGCTTCAATACTGCTGGTTGCTGTGCTGACTTGGGCGCCTTTAAAACTGATTTCAGTTACCAATTGCTCGAGGCGATCAACCACGGTGGATGCTGCGCCTTGAGACTCCAACCATTCGCGAGTGGCTTTAGGTAAAGCACTAAAATCGTTGTTGTGGAATTTGTGATCAGCAATGTCGTGAAGCAAGGCCCCTAGAGTCACTATTTCAAGATCGGCCCCTTCTTCTTTCGCGATGTGCAAAGCATTCTTCCTCACCCGTTCGATGTGCCACCAATCATGGCCAGTTCCTTCATTTTCAAAGCGCTGACGAATATGGGTTTCTGTGGCATGGATCAATTTATAAAGACTCATCGTTTGTGGAGATTGTGCAGTAAATTCTCGTAAGTAGTTCAACAAATTAAAGCAGATCCCAGTGTTCCAGCAAATCCCTCACTCAAATAACTTTTTTGTGCAGGACTGGCTCAAAATTGTTGATAAATCATCCTTCCTTCAACCACAAGAAAGCCCTAAATTTATCCTCCCGAAATTACGCCCATGTTCCTCATTTACGATACCGAAACTACTGGTTTACCTCAGAGCTACCAGGCTCCAATTACTGATACCGACAATTGGCCTCGATTGGTTCAACTGGCTTGGCAATTGCACGATGGCGAAGGGAATTTGGTGAGCAGAGGGAACCACATTGTAAAACCGGATGGCTTTACGATTCCGTTCAATTCCGTTAAAGTACACGGCATTACCACAGAGCGAGCAATGGAGGAAGGGATGTCGCTTGAAGAGGTGATGGAGGTGTTTCAAAAAGACTTCGACCAGGCTACACATGTAGTGGGCCACAACATTGAGTTCGATATCAATATCTTGGGTTCAGAATTGGTGCGTTTGGGTGCTGATACGTCTGCTTTTATGGCCAAAGCAAGCATCGACACCAAAAATGAAGGGACAGAGTTTTGCGCGATTCCTGGAGGAAAAGGGGGGCGTTTCAAATGGCCAACGCTGACCCAACTTCACGAAAAATTGTTTGGTGAAGGGTTCGGAGATGCGCACGATGCGGCGTACGATGTGGATGCTACGAGTCGTTGTTTTTTCGGTTTGGTGAAAGCGGGAGTTATCGAGCGTGAGGGATTAGCAGCGCCAAATGCCATTCATTACGAAGCTCCAAAACTGGAAAAGGCCAATTTTGATGTAGCGGATATTGAGATTGAGGTAGATCAAGGTGGTGGAAGCAAGGCCCAATTGGAGGTCTTGAAAGATGAAAACTTTATCCACTTGCACGTGCATAGCCAATTTTCAATTCTTCAATCTACTTCCAATGTTGATAGCATCGTCAATCATGCCAAAGACATGGGCATGCCGGCCATAGCGATTACGGATCATGGGAACATGATGCACGCCTTCTCTTTTGTAAGGGCTGCGAAAAACGCGGGAATTAAGGCGATCGTGGGGTGCGAATTCAACCTGTGTCAAGATCACGCCAACAAAAAGGTGAAGGATGATGGATTCCAAACGACCATTTTAGCGAAAAATAAAAAGGGATATCACAACTTGGCGAAGCTTTCTAGTTTGGCTTTTTTGGACGGATTCTACTATGTGCCGAGAATTGATCGAGAACAATTGCTGAAGTACAAAGAGGATTTGATTGTGCTCACTGGTGGACTCTGGGGCGAGATTCCAAGTTTGATTTTGAATGTGGGGGAAGCGCAGGCGGAAGAAGCTTTTGTTTGGTACAAAGAACACTTTGGTGACGATTTTTATGCCGAGCTGAATCGACACGGACTGGAAGAGGAGCAAGTGGTGAACGACACGCTCCTTCGCTTCTGCGAAAAATACGGTGTGCGTTACATCGCTGCAAACAATACCTATTACACCCGAAAAGAAGATGCTGCGTCTCATGATATTTTACTTTGCGTCAAGGATGCAGAAAATCAAAGCAGACCGAAAAAATATGTGGGGAAACGAGGGAGAGAGTTCCGGTTTGGCTTTCCAAATGACGAGTTCTACCTGAAGTCGCCCGATGAGATGAAGCACCTCTTCGCCGACCTCCCTCAAGCCATTCTGAGTACACAAGAAATCGCCGATAAGTGCGAAGAGTATGTCCTCCAAAGAGACGTCCTTTTGCCTGCATATGATATTCCTGAGGTTTTTGTTGACGAACGAGATGCGGAAGATGGAGGCAAACGAGGAGAGAATGCCTTTCTTCGTCACCTCACCTATGTGGGGGCTGAAAAGCGCTATGGAGAGATTACGGATGAAATCCGAGAACGCCTTGATTTTGAGCTAGCAACCATCGAAAAAACAGGGTATCCTGGTTACTTTTTGATTGTCCAGGATTTCACCACAAAGGCGAGAGAGATGGATGTTGCTGTGGGACCCGGTCGTGGATCGGCTGCAGGTTCAGCGGTGGCGTATTGCATTGGAATCACCAACGTAGATCCCATTGAGTACGATTTGCTTTTTGAGCGTTTCCTGAATCCAGACCGGGTGTCCATGCCCGATATTGATATCGATTTTGATGATGAGGGTCGGCAAAGAGTGATCGATTATGTGATCGAAAAGTACGGGAAGAATCAAGTGGCGCAAATCATCACTTATGGAACGATGGCAGCCAAGTCGTCCATCCGAGACACAGCACGAGTGATGGAATTGCCTTTGTCGGAAGCAGACCGATTGGCAAAGTTGATTCCGGACATCAGTCTGTCCAAAATTTTTGGCTTGGACGACAAAGCACTCATGTCAAAATTGAAGGACAATCAGGACGATTTTAACCGTGCTCAAGAGCTCATCAAAATCGCCAAGCAAAACAACCTCGAATCAGAAACCGTGAACACCGCGAGAAAATTGGAAGGTTCGGTTCGAAATACGGGTATTCACGCTTGTGGTGTGATCATTACCCCGGATGATATTACCAACTTTGTTCCTGTGGCTACCGCCAAAGATTCCAACATGTGCTGTACCCAATTTGACAATGCCGTGGCAGAAGATGCCGGTCTGCTCAAAATGGATTTCCTGGGACTCAAAACCCTAACCCTCATAAAGGATGCTGTAAAGAATGTGAAGCTGCGCCACGGGATTGATCTCGATCCAGACAGTTTCCCCCTGGACGATGAAAAAACCTATGAACTCTTCCAACGTGGCGAAACAGTGGGGATTTTCCAATATGAATCGGCCGGTATGCAGAAGTACCTCAAAGACCTCAAGCCCACAAAGTTTGCCGATCTCATCGCCATGAACGCTTTGTACCGACCGGGTCCGCTAGAGTACATCCCTTCCTTCGTTCGAAGAAAACACGGAACCGAGCCCATCATTTACGATCTTGAGGCCTGCAAAGAGTATTTGGAAGAGACTTATGGAATTACGGTTTACCAAGAGCAAGTGATGCTGCTTAGTCAGAAGCTCGCAGGGTTCACTAAGGGGGAGGCCGATACCTTGAGAAAGGCCATGGGTAAAAAGAAACTCGACCTTCTAGCCAAGATGAAACCGCAGTTCTTGGATCAAGGACACGTTCGCGGTCATGACAAAAAAATTCTCGAAAAAATCTGGAAGGATTGGGAAGCATTTGCAAGCTACGCCTTCAATAAATCCCACTCCACTTGCTATGCTTGGGTGGCTTATCAAACGGCATACCTCAAAGCCAACTACCCGGCAGAGTACATGGCTTCCGTGCTTTCCAATAACATGAACGACATCAAGTCGGTGACCTTCTTTATGGAGGAATGTAAGCGCATGGGCATTGATGTATTGGGGCCTGATGTGAACGAATCTGCCTACAAATTTGCGGTGAACGATCAAGGAGCGATTCGTTGCGGAATGGGCGCCATGAAAGGGGTTGGTGAAGGCGCAGTGCGAAGCATTGTTGAAAATAGGAAGGAGTCGAGATACCAATCCCTGTTCGACTTTGCTCGAAAAGTAAGCCTGAAAGACTGCAATAAGCGGGTATTCGAAAGTTTAGCTTTGGGTGGAGCTTTTGATGAATTTGGGTTGAACCGGGCTCAATATTTTGGATTGGATGAAAAGGGGAGGAGTTTGCTTGAAAATGCCATCCGTTACGGAAATGCGCACCAAGATGGATTGGATTCTGCTCAAGTGAGTCTGTTTGGAGAAAGTGAAGATGTTGAATTGCCCGAACCCCACATTCCAGAAGCCGAGGAGTGGAGCATTATGGACAAACTCAGCAGAGAAAAAGAAGTGGTAGGAATCTACATTTCGGGCCACCCCCTCGATGAGTTCAAACTCGAAATGCAACACCTCTGTACCAAGGGCGGGTTAAAAGTGTTGAATGATCTAGAAACCGCCAAGAAAAAAGGCGATTTGAGTTTTGGAGGAATGCTCTCCGATGTGGCCCACCGTACCACTAAAAATGGCAAACCTTTTGGCGTGTTCCAAATTGAGGATTATGAGCATGGGGAACGATTCTTTTTGTTTGGAGACGATTACATCAAATTCAAAAACTACCTCGTGGATGGATGGTTCCTCTTTATTCAAGGAAGAGTTCAGTCCAAAAGATTCAACGAACACGAATTGGAGTTCAAGATCAATACCGTTGAGTTGCTGGCCGATGTTCGAGAGAAAAAAGCACGAAGAATCACCCTTCAAATCGACCTGTCAATGTTGAGCGACGATGTGGTAGAGCAAGTAGCTACACTCTGTGAAACACATCAAGGAAGTTGTGGACTCACCATTCAGATCAAAGACTTGGGAGTGGGGATTTCCATGCCTTCTCGTACAACTCGGGTAACGTTGAGCAATGAATTTTTGAATGGAATTGAAGAATTGAAAGTCTTCGATTATCTCATTCATACCAAGTAAGTAACAAGGTAGAATTCCTCGTTGTTGATAAAAGGTGTCAAACTGACATGAAAATAGGAGTGGCAAATATTTTGATGAGCCACTTGAGACATTTACATTTGAATTATTCAAAATCTAAGAATAGAATTATGGCTGTAGAATTCACAGATGCGAACTTCGAGGAAGTTGCATTGAAATCTGATAAACCGGTGATGGTTGACTTTTGGGCAGAGTGGTGCGGACCATGCCGCATGGTTGGACCAATCGTAGAAGAGATGTCGAACGAGTATGAAGGAAAAGCAGTGATTGGTAAAGTCAATGTTGACGACAATCCTGAAATTTCGGCGAAGTTCGGTATCCGCAACATCCCAACAATCATCTTTTTGAAAAATGGAGAGATGGTTGACAAATCTGTTGGAGCAGTTCCCAAGAACGTACTCGCAGAGAAAATTGATAACCTCCTTTAATCAGGAGCCGAAAAAAGCATTTAAAAGTCTCTTCCGAACTTGGGAGAGACTTTTTTCGTTTATACCTTACATGTTCTAAAGCATCAACATGCCCATCAATATCGATCGCAGGCAACTGCAACAGTTAAGTAGGTTAGAGTTTCTTGCAAAGCAAGCAGTAGAAGGCTTCATCACAGGGATGCACAAAAGTCCATTTCATGGCTTCTCTGTGGAATTCGCTGAACACCGCTTGTACAACAAAGGAGATTCAACCCGCCACATTGACTGGAAGCTTTACGCCAGAACGGAAAAGCTGTTTGTTAAGCGTTATGAGGAAGAAACCAATTTACGCTGTCAGTTGGTGATTGATCGCAGTGCGTCGATGTATTTTCCAGGCCCCGTGGAACCAGATGGCGACAAGTTCAATAAAATCAAGTTTTCGGTTTACGCTGCTGCAGCGCTCATTGAACTATTTAAAAGGCAAAGAGATGCTGTGGGCTTGAGCCTTTTTGGAGAGTCACTGAACTTGCACACCGCATGCAAGTCGTCCAACGCTCATCACAACTATTTGTACAGTGAATTGGAGTCTGTTCTCGATGAGGTAAATTCGCCCCCTTCAAAAAGCACTTCCGCCGTGGAAGCCCTGCACGAAATTGCAGAAAGCACGCATCGAAGAAGTTTGGTGATGCTTTTTAGTGACATGATGGACAACAGTGAAAAGCAGGATGAACTCTTTGCGGCACTCCAGCATTTGAAACACAATAAGCATGAGGTCATCGTCTTCCACGTGAGCGATCAGAAAACCGAGCTCGATTTCGATTACGCCAACCGACCATACACCTTCGTCGATGCCGAGAGTGGGGAAGAGGTAAAAGTAAACCCGGTAGACATCCGAGAGCAATACACCGAGCAAATGAAAGCCTTCCGAACTAACTTGAAGGTGAAATGCGGTCAGTATGGAATTGACTTTGTTGAAGCACAAGTAAACGAAGGAGTGAACCCCATCTTATTGCAGTATTTGATCAAACGTCAAAAACTATTTTGAGCTTAAGTTTTTGATGGTCAAGCACTTTTTTAGGGAGATTTATTTTTTTGAAAAAAGTTCTTGCAGGAAAGGAAGTGTTCACATATCTTTGCCACCGCTTTGAACGAGAAGC
>CAZYPV010000082.1:0-1396 GCA_964649515.1 uncultured Comamonadaceae bacterium
GAATCATCGCTTCGAGCATGTATTCAGGATTGTGTGGTTCCCAAGTGCCTTTGACATAGGCATCGGCCATGGCGGAAACGGAGTGGTAGCCAATCATGCAGCCTGTGTAATCGCTTGCCAATTCCCACACGGGTAATTGTCCGCCTTCATTGTACATCCCCAAAAAGCCATAGAGAAAGTCGTTCGTTCTTTTTTGCTGGGTGATGGTGTACAGTGGGTGAGTGGCTCTAAAAGTATCCCACAGCGAGAACACGGTGTAGCGATCTACGGTTTCGTCTTGATAGAGATATCCGTCGGTACCTCGGTAGATGTGATTGACATCAGAAAACATATTGGGAACGGTGTAGCTGTGGTAAAGAGCGGTGTAAAACTTGGTAAGTTCGTCTTCGCTTCCTCCACTAACTTCGATTTTTGCCAGTTCATCATTCCAAGCGAGCACGGCGTCATTGTGGTATTGGTCGAAATCCCAATGCGGTGCTTCGGCTTCGAGGTTAGCAATAGCATTTTCTATACTCACCGCGCTAATTCCCACTTTCACCATCAACTCCTTCTGAAATTTAAAGTCGAGCGGAAAGATGGGGACAAACTCCATTTCTTCCACTAAGTTTCCTGTTTCAGGATCCGTAGTTTGTGTGAGTTCGTAGGTTTGATCATTGTAAATGAAGGGCTTGTCAAAAACAGCAACGAAATAGACGTGCTGGGCTTCGTTCCACGCTTTTGAAACCCGATGACCAACGATGGTGCTGTCGTTCAAGGGGTAGAAGCTGTATTCGAGGAGTTCGTCGCGATGACGCATATCCATGAAAATTACGCAAGAATCCCCCTCATTGTCAAAAGTGTAACGATGGATTCCTACTCTTGTGGTTGAAGTGAGTTCAGCGTGCAAATTTTGATCATCCAAATGCACGCTGTAGTAGCCGGGAGAAGCTTTTTCGGTGTCTTTTTTGAATGAGGAATTGTAGCGTTCATGCCACTTTTTGCCTGATTTTATTTGTCCGTTTGTTGGGCTGATAAGAATATCTCCGTAATCAGAAACGCCCGTTCCTTGGAGGTGAGTGTGCGAAAAACCGAAGATGATGGAATCGGAATAATGGTAGCCCCCACAACCATCCCAACCGTCAAGACGGGTGTCCGGACTCAATTGCACCATGCCAAATGGCATTGTAGCTCCAGGATAAGTATGACCGTGTCCGCCCGTCCCAATAAACGGATTAACGTAATCCGTAAGCACCGCCGGGCTGCAGGAAGAATCTTTCTGGGCGGGCTTCGCACAAGCCAATAGTAGAAAAGACAGGAAAAGAACAGGAGCGCATTTTTGTAGTATTTGGGTAAGCATAAGCGGACAAAGTTTGCCTGCAAAATAGTCAAATAAAGCCATTGATAGGAGGAGAGGGAG
>CAZYPV010000082.1:1496-13067 GCA_964649515.1 uncultured Comamonadaceae bacterium
TTCTTGATAAATGCGCCCTAAAAGTTTGTAGAAATTGCAGAAAACTGCAGAAAAACCCAAATTCACCAAGCCCTAGCGGGCCCCTCCCTGTGCCCCCTCCCCCAACCAGCGATTCGAAATTCGGGAAGTTCATGGTGGCTTCAAAATGTTTTTGAGGCCAATTTGTGGATGAACACCTTCCTTTTGTCACTGAACGTTTTTTTAATAAAATCACATCAGAACGAACCGCTATACAGGCTAAATCTTTACCACGAAAAACCGTCGCCTGCCCTAACCAGAATCAATTCACCCGAAAAATACCTTCAATTCCAACACTGCGCTCAAACAATTTGTCATTGATTCCTCTTCTTTTATATCTGTGATCTTTCTGCCAACACCATAACTCCTCCTAATTCCCCATCACATAAATCAGCCCTCGCCAGATGTCGCCACGATCTGCTTGGATAAACACGAATCGACAATCAAACCTTGCTGCATGCTTTTTGATTTTCTTCTGCTGTCGGATACTCAGGTCATTGATACTTTGAATCGTTCTTGCCCGACGCAAAATCCATTCTCCACGAATTTCGAAATTGGGATACATCGTTTTTTCTTCCATCAAGTGGAGTTCAACTTCTTGCCAATGAAGTTGGTTGGCAGAGACTTGTGCGGTGCAAGGATCAGCAATCAACAGGAACAAAGCGATTCCAATGAAATGAAAATAGGGTTGAACGGTGTTGGAATTATGCATGGTTATCTTTTTCGTTGCTCATTCCTGTTCTTTTGGCATCCTAAATTGCAGTAACAAAGCAGAGGCGATGGTGAGAACAGCAATGAAATAAATGGCGGTAGTTAGCCCAAAAATGTCCGCAATCACTCCAGAAATGATGGCACCAAAGGCATAACCCAGGTCTCTCCACAAACGAAAGGTACCAATGCTTTCCGCTCGTTGTTGTGGCGGACAAACAGCGGAAATGGTGGTGAGAAAGGTGGGGTAAACTAAGGCAGTGCCTACGCCGAGCAAAGCAGATAGGAAACAAAGCACCGAGACCTGAGTGCTCAAAGGAATGAACAAGATGGCCAAGCCTTGTAGGAGCATTCCGGTGAAGAGCATGTTCTTTTTGGAGAGGTGGTCCGACATCTTCCCGGTGAATAACTGACCAACTCCCCAAACCGTGGGGTAGATTCCTGCAACAAGGGCTATTTGTTCCGTCTCATGGTGGAGGGAGAAAAGGAAAAGTGGGAGCAAACCCCAGATCATGCCGTCATTGAGGTTGTTGACCAATCCTGCTTGGGTAACAGAACTGAGGGTGCGGTTGGTGAAGGTGGTTTCGAGAAATACGTTTTTAAGCCTGTGCTTAGTATCGTCCTTGTCCTCCAATTGAACGTGTGAACGGGTGTCTTTCACGAAGAGGCAGCTTAGAGCTAGTCCGAAAACCGACATGCCAATACCCAAATAGAATGGATAGGGCCGCACTCCGAATTTTTCAGCTACATATCCCGATATAAAAGCCAATAAACCAACGGCCAGATAACCAGCGAATTCGTTCAAACCCATGGCCAAACCCCGATGTTTTTCGCCCACCAAGTCAATCTTCATCACCACCGTGCTACTCCAAGCAAATCCTTGACTCAATCCCAAGAGCACATTTGCGAATACCACCACCTTCCACTCTTCGGCCCAAATGAGTAAAAAAGGAACGGGGAGCGCCAATAACCAGCCTAAAATCAAAAGTCTTTTCCTTCCCATGAGGTTGGCCCATTTTCCTGTGAGAAAGTTGGCTAATGCCTTGCTGCAGCCAAAGGCGATAATGAAAGACAGGATGGCGGTTTTTGAGGCGAGATCAAATTCCTCTTTGGCGAGCTGGGGTAGGATGCTGCGTTCCATTCCCACCATTCCGCCCACAAAGGCATTGATCAAAACAAGTAGGGAGAACTGTTGCCAGTTTTCACGCAGGCCGAGTTTTTTTTCAGCCATTGTCTTTCAGTTGCTTGTGAGATCCGTCACACGAGGGCATTTTCTTCGATCGTCCGCAAATGCAGTCGTTCATACCTTTTCCCGACAGGATACGAGAACGGTATTTTTCAATTCGAGCATAGCGGGTTTCTTCTTTTTTGGGAGAGGCGAAATGCATGCAGTAGGCCCGCTGTCTGCCTAAAGTCAGGTTTTTAAATGCGGTTTCGAGTTCCCGGGATTTTTTGAAGCAGGCCTCCAATTCTTGAGGATACTCCAATGCTTCTTTTGCGAGAGGGGCTACTTTGGCTCCCATTTCTTCGAGAAGAATGGCTTCTGAAATGAAGGATTGAATAAGCGCTTTGTGCTGCTTGATCTCCGATATATTGGTGAATTGAAGTCCTTTGGCTGATCTCGAATTTTCTCCTTGGAAACAGAGTATGCCTGACGGGTCGAGCAAAAGTGATCCTTTGAAAAAGCTCAATACACAGTGTTTCTTCAACTCGGCAAGGATGGCAATGTTTTTTCCTTGATGGGTATAACATGCTTGTTTCCATTTGCGCTCTTCTACCAATGGGGAATCATTCAGGTAGTCTCGAAGCAATTGCAGTTCTTCTTTCCATTGCTTAAGGTTCTCAAAATAATCGTCCAACTCGGGGTTCATGGGGGATGATTTGAAGGTGAAGGAGGGATGAACAAGGATTACTCTTTGCACACATTACAATCGGCACGGTTGTGAATTCCGAAATGCAATACTTGAGGCTTTTGAGGTTGAATTTGCTCTTCGTAAATCAGCAGTTGATCCGGACCAAGGAGATTTTTCAGCTCCAACTCCCGGAGTGCCTTGAGGTCTTTTTTCTCTTGCGTGCTAACGTTCATCCTCAAAATCAAATCCTCTTCGCTCAAAGTGGTGTCGCGTTGGGCTTGACGCAAATCCTCCTCCAAGATTTGAAATTCTTTTGAAAATGCATTGAAAATGGAGTCAACTTGCTGTTCTTGTGCTTCCGAGAGGGCAAGTAATCGCTTCATGCTCGACCGCTTTCGATCGTCGGCAGCGTTTTGGCCAAAACTTTGATTGGAACAGAGCAGTAGAATGAAGATATTTAGCGCAAGAAGAGCTTTCATATGAGAACGAAGTTACAATTTTACCTCCTTTCCTTTGCAATGATCGTGCAATTCTCCGCGGAAGCACAAAACGATGCATCATGGTTCATGAGATGGATGGAATTCAAAGAAAATCATGTCCCGAATGAATGTCAAATGAGTGTATGCGCTGTGAAGGTGCAAGACAATGAAGTGCTGTTCGAAGATCGTGCAGAGGAAAACTTCATTCCGGCATCAACCATTAAGGTCATTACTTGTGCAACGGCCTTGGAGATGCTTGGTAGCGAGTTCGTTTGGAATACTTCGTGTTACTTCCGAAAGAAGGAAGATTCCCTCAACTTACATATCAATTGTTCGGGAGATCCCAGTTTTGGTTCAAGGGTTTTTGCTGATGGAAATACGCCAGAAAAGGTGGTTTCAACTCTGGTTGATGCCATTCTCGCAGAGGGAACAAAAGGTGTTTGGCAGGGCAATGTTGTTCTTCACCCCAATCAATTTCAACGGGCGTGGCTTCCCGGCAGCACGGCTTGGGAAGATGTAGCAAACTACTACGGTGGAGCGGCTGGAGCTTTTCAATTTTTGGATAACGAATATACTGTTTCGTTTTCCAGCGGGAATGTTGGGGAGAAGGCGGGGTTCAAAAGGACTATTCCCGATTTACCCAACCTGGTTTTCGTCAACAACGTCAGGGCGTCGAGTAGCAACAAGGATCAAGCTTACATCTATGGTTTGCCTGAGAGTAAGGAGCGTTTTTTACAGGGAGAGATTCCCCATTCGAGGAGCAACTTCACCATTCGAGGGGGCTTGCCTTCAGGATTGCTCCTTCTTGAGTCATTGTTGCGAGATGCATTGCGTGAGGAAGGTGTTCAATGGTCCGGAAAGGCACGCTGGCAATCGAATGTTTTTTCACCATCAGAAAAAGACCGCACCCTAAACTTTGTTTCTCCACCGCTTTCACAAATTGTTCAACATACCCTTCAAAAAAGCGATAATCTCTATGCAAATGCTCTTTTGATCACTTTGGGCGCGAAAAAGAGGGGTGAAGGGAGTTTCTCAGCGGGTACAAATGTGCTGCTGGAATATGTGCAAAAGGCCATTCATCCAAATGAAAACAAGCTGAGGATCCATGATGGAAGTGGCTTGAGCAGAGGAAATGGCGTTTCCGCAAGGTCTTTAGCACTGGTTCTTTCTGCGGCTTCCAATTCCAATAAGCAAATCTTGATGAAGGGAATGCGGACTTCGAAACAGGATGTCAACCTGCACTACAAAAGCGGTTATTTAGACGGTGTGCGCTGCTACGCGGGGTTCTATGACGACGATGGAGAACTTTTCGCCTTTGCGATCATGGCCAACGGTGTGAGCGGTTCTTCTCGTGCACTTGCGACAAGAATGCAAACTTTTATGAGCGAATGCTTGCGTCTGCCTTAGTTAGTGGCATTTGTTACTACTTCGTGATTCCTTCCTCAAAATCCTGTTCTACTTTCGTTACTCAATCAAAATCCCATCATGAAGCACGTCCTGATCATTGGTAATGGTATTTCTGGAATCACTGCTGCTCGACACATCAGAAAACAAAGCGATTTCAGGATCACGGTGGTTTCTGAAGAAACGAAGCATTTCTTTTCAAGAACGGCACTGATGTACATCTATATGGGACACATGGGCTACGAGCAAACAAAGCCGTATGAAGATCATTTTTGGGATGAAAACCGCATCGATCTGGTGCACGACCGCATCGAAAACATCGATTTTACAAAGAAAGTAGCCAAGAGCAAAAGCGGAGTGAATTTGGCTTACGATGTGCTGTTGCTCGCAACCGGGTCAAGGCCGAATAAATTTGCTTGGAAGGGTGAAGATTTGCCGGGTGTGCAAGGTTTGTATAGTTTTCAAGACCTGCAATTGCTCGAAGAAAACACTCATCCACCACTTTGCCCTCCTTCCGAAAGAAAGGTGAAGAAGGCGGTGATTGTGGGGGGCGGACTCATTGGAGTTGAGCTGGCTGAAATGCTACTTACTCGACACATTGAGGTGCATTTCCTGATTCGTGAAGATCGTTTTTGGGGAGGTGTTTTGCCGAAAGAGGAGGGAGATCTTATTCGCAGACACATCGAGAGTCATCATGTTCACCTTCATTTCAATACAGAGTTGGAAGAAGCGATTGCCGGTGAGGATGGTCGAGTAAAGCAAATAAGAACAAAGGATGGAAGGGTGATGGAATGTCAACTCCTCGGATTAACGGCTGGGGTTTCGCCAAACGTTGCCTTTCTGAAAGATACCCCCTTGGAGGTGAATCGGGGAATTGTGGTGAATGAATTTCTGGAAACCAACATTCCAGATGTCTATGCCCTGGGGGATTGCGCTGAAATGAAAACGGCCATCCCGGGAAGAAGAGCGATTGAACAGGTCTGGTACACGGGGAGGATGATGGGAGAAACGGCAGCACAAACCATTTGCGGAAATCGAAGTGCTTATTCGCCCGGACACTGGTTCAATTCGGCGAAGTTTTTTGATATCGAATACCAAACTTACGGTAAAGTAGATGCTCAGTTGAGAGATGGTGAAGACCACTTTTATTGGGAACATCCTTCAGGACAGAAGTGCTTGAAAATGGTGTTTGATCAATCGACGAAACGCTTCATTGGATTGAATGTCTTCGGTATCCGACTCCGACACGAGCTCCTCGATCAATGGCTCACCGAAGAACGCGATGTCGCCTACGTCATCAGCAACCTTAAAAATGCCAATTTCGATCCTGAGTTATTTCGAGGCGACGAAAAATCCATCATACAAGCCTACAACAAAGCGTTCAATACCCAGCTCACACTCAAGAAAAAGAGTTGGAAACAAATATTCTCATTGAAATGAAAATCATCAAACACATAGGGGGAGTTATCTTTGGAATTGGGCTCCTGGTTTTTATTGCTAGCGCTTTGTTGGGTGATTTCAAGATCAGCGAAGATGAGGTGAAAGAACTCCTTTCAGAAAAGCAGTTTGCCCAACTGGACGATCACTTCCAAGATGAATTGTACAACCGCGATTTTCAATTCGGATTTCAAATGGCTTTGGTGATTCGCGATGGCTATGAATCTGCCAATGACGAAGCCAAAAAACAAGAGCGTTGGGACGATGTGCTCTACGAAGGCAAAATGGCGCTGAGCTCAAAATTGGTCGGAACAGCAAATCAAAGTGTGGTTGCAAAAAACAAGGGGCTGTTTTTGTTCCTGACGTTCGGTTTGGGAATCATCGGGTCCCTGATGTGGGTATTGCCCAATGTCATTCTGCTGGGCAAAAAGGGCATCAAAAACAATCACTACTTCCATCAATCGTCCACCAATCGAGGTTGGATCGGATGGGTGGTCTTCGCTTGGTTGGTGAGCTTTTACATTCTACTGTATTTCTTTCCCGACTTCATCACCAATTGGATCATCGTTACCGATCCTTTGAGTTTGGCGCTCAATCGCGGACCAGCGAGTCAGTGGTTCCTCTATGGTTTTCTCTATTGTGTGGTGATGACGGTAATGGGAGTGAGGATGTTCATCAAGTACCGACACAATCGCTATCAAATGTTCAGAACGAGTTCTGTGCTCTTTTTTCAAATCTGTTTCGCCTTCTTGATTCCAGAGATTTTGGTGCGTTTCAATCAGCCCTACTACGATTTCAAAAACATCTGGCCTTTGGATTACGATTTCTTCTTCCAATGGAACTTGGATGCCATGCTTTCCAATGGAACTTTGGGCTTGTTCATGTTGGTTTGGGGAATCGTGCTGATTCTGGTCGGGGTTCCTGTCATGGTTTACTTCTTCGGAAAACGCTGGTACTGTTCCTGGGTTTGCGGTTGCGGTGGTTTGGCCGAAACGCTGGGAGATCCTTACCGACACTTGAGCGATAAAAGCATAAAAAGCTGGAAGATCGAACGTTATTTGATTCATTCAGTGTTGGTTTTCGCTTTGGTGATGACGGGAGTTACGCTCTACACTTTCTTTAGTGGTGATCAAGAGGTGCTGGGCGTTCAAACCCAAGATGTGCAATCGACTTACGGCTTCATGATCGGGTCGGTTTTCGCTGGGGTGATTGGAACGGGCTTTTATCCGGTGATGGGAAACCGCGTGTGGTGCCGATTCGGTTGTCCACTCGCAGCTTATCTCGGACTCGTTCAACGTTTCAAATCCAGATTTAGAATCACCACGAACGGCGGTCAATGCATTTCTTGTGGAAACTGTTCTACCTATTGCGAAATGGGAATTGATGTGAGGTGGTACGCACAACGGGGTCAGAACATTGTGCGCTCTTCTTGTGTTGGTTGTGGTGTGTGTTCCGCAGTTTGTCCGCGCGGTGTACTGAAATTGGAAAATGGTCCAGAGGAAGGCAGAATTAACGACAATCCTATTCTCATTGGGAAGTCAGGAGTTCAACTTTCTAAAAATGTAACTTCATAGCAGTTAGGGTCGTTCTTCCATAGATTGTATATTGTGCGTGCGTTGTGTTACCTGCAAGACGCACCGAAACCTTTTAAAAATCAAAACATGAAGAAAATTTACTTCTTGGGATTAGCCCTCTTGGCCTTACCAGCCTTGAGCTCTGCTCAATCCTTCACCAACAGCAATTCCATGCTTCCCGACAACTACCACTCTGGAGGTACAGTAGGAATCGTAGATATGGATAACGATGGGTTTGACGATATCGTAACCTTGGATGATGCCAACCACTTGAAAGTGCTCTACCAAGTTGGTGGCGGACTAACAGAGGTGGACTACGGAGAAATTTCTGGAGCGAACCAATGGGGTTTTGCCATTGGAGATTGTGATAATGACGGACACTGTGATGTGTTTTCAGGAGGATCCTATGACGGGGTGCACTTGGTGAAAATCTCAGAAGTAGGTGTTTACACTCAAGAAGCTTTGAACAATGGAAGCATGTTCATGCAAGCGTGCAACTTGGCCGATATCAACAATGATGGTCGCCTCGATGCTTTTGGTTGTCATGATGATGCCCTTTCAAGAATTTGGACCAACGACGGAAACACTTTGGTTTTTGATGCAACTGCTATCGATTTGATGGATTATGATTTCGCTCCTTACAATACAGACCACTCTGGAAATTACGGTTCTGTTTGGACTGATTTTGATGATGATGGCGATATTGATTTGTACATCGCTAAATGTCGTCAAGGGGTAAATGATCCCAACGATCCTCGTCGAATCAATCAATTGTGGGTGAACGATGGAAATGGGAACTACACTGAAGAAGCCTTGGCCAGAGGCTTGGTGGTTTACGAACAAAGCTGGACAGCCGATTTTGCCGATATCGATAACGATGGTGATTTCGATTGCTTCCTCACCAACCACTCCAATACATGCTCAATGTTGAGAAATGACGATGGTTATTTCACTGACATTACTGAAGCTGCAAACTTGGACATCCCAGGATTCTTCTTGCAAGCTAAAATGGCCGATTTTGATAACGATGGTTTTGTTGACTTGATTTACACTGGTGGACTTCATGCTTACCAAAAGAACAATGGAGATGGTACTTTCTCAGAAATCAACAACGTTTTCCCAAACAATGATACCATGCACTCTTTGGCCACTGGTGATATGAACAAAGATGGATGGGTGGACGTTTATGCAAGCTACGGAAACACTTATGTAAACCCGGATTACAACAACGAAGATATCCTTTGGTTGAACGATGGTGGAGACAATAACTGGGTGGCTTTTGACCTCGAAGGAATTGAATCCAACATGAACGCAGTAGGAGCTAAAGTGAAAATCTACGGCGATTGGGGCGTTCAAGTGAGAGAAGTAAGAGCGGGAGAAAGCTACGGGATCAACACCACTTTCCACTGCATGTTTGGTATCGGCGAGTCAGAAAGCATTACTGAAGCTATCGTTGAATGGCCATCAGGCTTTACTACTGTTCTTGAAGATCCAGAAATCAATACCTATCACAACGTATTGGAAGCGCCATGTTCTGTGGCTGATGTAAGCATCGCCGTAGATGGAAACCTTACCCTCTGTCCGGGAGAGTCTGTAACGCTAACAGGACCTGCAGGATTTACCTACGATTGGTCGAACGACGCTGCAGATCAAAGCATTACAGTGTCTGAATCTGGAAATTACGGTTTGATTGTTTACGATGAACTCGGTTGTGCAGGAGTTGCACAAAGTGTAGCGGTTGAAGTGAGTGAATCAATTGCACCTACGATCACTGTGGTTGGAGAATTGGAATTCTGTGAAGGAGGAAGTGTTGACTTGATTTCGAGCAGTGCTTCGGAGTATGCATGGACCGGCGGAGGAGTGGATCAAGCCATTTCGGTAACCCAGTCGGGCGACTTCATGGTGACGATCGTAGATGATTGTGAAAATGAACTCACTTCTGAAATGGTTTCAGTAACCGTTCTCCCTTCTCCTTCTGCGCCCGTTGTAAACAATGTTGAAATTGTGCCTTCTGAGACCGCAACTTTCGAAGGTGCTGATGCCAACTTGAACTGGTATGCCAACGAAGATGATACCACTCCTTTGTTCACCGGAGAAGACTTCACAACAGATGCATTGGATTTAACGACTTCATACTGGGTAGAAGCCTTCAACAGCGCTGGTGGAGATATTGAGTTCGGTGGACGTTTCAGCAATGCTGGTGAGGGTGTATTCCACAGCAACAGCATCCGCTGGTTGGAGTTCGATGCTTTTGAAGACATGACCCTCGTTTCAGTGAAGGTATATGCCAACGGTGAGGCCAACAGAACAATCGAATTGATTGATGAAAATGGAAATGTATTGGATGCCGTAACTGCTTTGGTTCCAGACGGAGAGTCACGTGTTGATTTGAACTTCGAAGTTGCTGAAGGAGAAGGATACGGACTGCGTTGTGCTGACGATAACCCACAACTCTTCAGAAATGCACCTCCAGCAATGGTAGATTACCCTTATGCGCTAGGAAGCTTGGGTGAAATCACCAACAGTACTGCCACAGGAGCAAATGCATTGGCATACTACTACTTCTTCTACGATTGGGAAGTGGCTTCCGCGATTACGACTTGTGTGTCTGATCGTGTTGAAGTTACAGCGATTGTAAGTGGAGTAGAGGAGATTGAAGGATTGAATCGTTTTGAAGTGTATCCTAACCCAAGTGAAGGGATCTTGAATGTAGCTTTGGACTTGCAAAGTGCAGAAATGGTTCAGTTGGATGTTTTGGACATCACAGGAAGAACGGTAATGAGCTTCAACGAATCAGCTAACTCAGGTGTGAACAACATGGTTTACGATTTGAGTGCAGCATCTGCCGGCGTTTACCAATTGCGTTTGATGATTGATAATAAAGCTACCAGCCTTCAGGTTATCCTGAAATAAGGGAAGCGAACAGATATTTCAAAAGCCGATGCTCATTGCGAGCGTCGGCTTTTTTGTATCTCAAAAGCTGGTCTGCCAGAACACCGTTATTTGCGATAATTTACCGAAATTGCCCACCAGAAGAAATCGCCTTCCGATAAAAACAACCATTGTTTGCCCCGTTTCATGAACAAAATCATTTCCTTCATTACTCGCTTTGTTCCGCGCCATCAAATTCAAAAAGTGGCTCATTTCTTTTTGAAGTTGCTTTCATTGTTCTATCGAGGAAATCGTTTTGAAGACCCCATCACGGGCATTACCTATCGTAAGATGTTGCCTTACGGACGAATTCATCCGCGACCCAACGCCCTTTCTCCCGATTCCATGGCCTTGGAGCGTCACCGTTTGATTTGGCTTTACCTCAAAGAGAAAACCAACTTTTTCTCCGCTCCCATCAAGATGTTGCACATGGCTCCGGAGTATTGTTTCCTCCGCTTGTTCAAAAAGCAGGACAACTTGGAATATGTAACGGGAGATTTGATTTCACCTTGGGCAGATCATCATTTTGATGTGCATGAAATCCCTTTTGAAGACAATAGTTTTGACGTGCTGATGGCCAATCACCTCCTCGAGCACGTGGAGGATGATGCTCAAGTGATGCGAGAGTTCTTTCGAGTGATGAAGCCCGGAGGTTGGGGCATTTTTCAAGTGCCCATCGATTACAGTAACCCAAAGACCTATGAAGACAAAAGCATTACCGATCCTCGCGAACGGGAAAAACACTTTTGGCAGGCAGACCATTTGCGTCTCTATGGAAGAGACTATGGCAACAAGCTCAGAGCGGCTGGTTTTGAGGTGATTGAAGATGACTTTATCCAACAAATTGGTCCAGAACTCCAAAAACGCTACGGCTTGATGGAAGAAGAGCTCATTTACTTCTGTCGAAAAAACGAAAGTGCTTAGGTTGAGAAAATCTTAGAAACGAGGAAAGCTTTGAATATCAACTAACTCATGATTAAGGCTGAAAAGAAATATTTGCTTTAATGTATGTCCGCTTTGGTTCAAATAAATTTAAAGTAAGCTCATCTATTCAGCACATAAACGACTCGGAGACGAGTTGGTAAATTGAGTTTCCTGTCTCGTGCGATTCCTAAACAACCCGCGCAAACGTCTAAACCCAAGCGAAGCGACCCCAAAGGCGAAGCC
>CAZYPV010000083.1:0-12940 GCA_964649515.1 uncultured Comamonadaceae bacterium
TGAAATGAAGGGAGCCTCAACCGCCATATTGTTTTTTAGCCGAAGTGTAGGTGCCGAAGCACAAGCCAAATCTTGGGTCAAGACCAAAAATGGCGCGCAGTTGAACCGCGAGATTTCGAAGGAATTGATTCAGAGCACGCTGAAAATGCTCGAAACAAGTGGCCTCGAGGTACACTATTTCGATGAAACCCTTCAGCAAGGGCAAGGCTTTGGTGAGCGATTTTCGAACGCCTTTTCCGCTTTGTTTGATCTCGGTTACGAACGTGTTATTGCTCTTGGGAATGACACCTTTGAACTGGGTCAAATTCAATGGTCTGAAATCCTTCACGCTTTGGACGAAGGGAAAACGGTTCTTGGTCCGAATACCCGTGGAGGAGCCTACTTGATTGCATTGAGCCGAAATCAATTCAACAAAGCCCAATTTGAGGCGCTTCCATGGCAAAAATCCAGCCTTTTTGAAGCTTTGATGAGTGCAACATCTTCGCAACACTTATTGGGAACTTGCCTCGATTTGAATTTTCTCTCAGACCTTCTTCTGGCATATAAAACAGCAAGTGTAAGGTCTTCATTATGGTGCGTATTGAAGGTCCTCTTTGGTTCGACGATGAAATCGCTCCAAGCTCGTGTTCCTTCGATGGAAAGTATAGCCAATGCGGGAGTCAAAGTACTTCGTGGTCCGCCAGCGTTGCTCATTCTCAGTACTGCACAAGCTTAAATCCAAAACACTTCAACTCGGGCAGGGATTGTCCTGCTTTTACATTTCTTTCATGAAACGCATTCTTTTTGCCGTTTTATCGGCGCTATTCGTGGGTTCTGCATTGGCCCAAGCCTCTTTAGAAATTTCTTTGTTCAAAGCCAACAAAGAAGCCATCCCCTTTCTGGGCATTCGGGTAAGTAACCCATCCACGGGCTACACCTTAGATATCGCCAGTGATGAAAATGGAAAAGTGCAGTTGCACGGATTGTCCACTTCCGGACGTTATCGCGTTGATGTGCTCCCAAGTGCCTTTTATCATCCCTTCACCCAAGAAAAAGTCCAACTCATCTCGGGGCAAACCGTGAGCATTGGCATCACCTTACAAGAGAAAACACAAAGCATCGCTACGGCAGTGATTGGGGGCGAAAATTACGTGAGCATCAACTCCATCAATGCGGAAGTGGCTTCTACACTGGACGCTCGTGAAATCGAAGCGCTGCCCATTGAAGGGAGAGACATTACCCGCGCTTTGTACCGTTTGCCCAACATCACACAGGCCACCGGTTTTTACCCCGAAGCGCCCAACATCGCCATCAATGGTGCCAACCCGCTTTACACCAATTATCAAATCGATGGGATGGACAACAATGAAAATTTTCTGGGCGGACAGCGTTTCGCGATGCCTGTTGGATTCACCCAGAACATCACCGCTCTTACCAATAACTTCAGTGCAGAGCACGGTTTGAGTTCCAATGGAATCATCAACATCACCACAAAATCGGGGACCAATGAAAATACCGGGGAAGTGTTCTACATGAGCAGGCCCGGTGCCGTGATTGATTCACCCAGTGAATTTGCCCTTCGCGATTTATCGGGAAATCAGGTCAAGGATGGATTTCAAAGGCACCAAGTGGGCTTTGGACTTGGGGGCGCCATCACCCAGAATAAAACCTTTTACTACCTCAATGTTGAGCATACTCTGGACCTCAAAGACAACCTTTTGAACGTGCCTCAATTGGGCATCAATGAAACGGTGCGCGGGCGAAATACCTTCACCTACCTTTCTGGAAAAATCGATCACCGATGGAGTGAGCGTTTTGAAAGTTCTTTGCGCGTGAATACAGGATTGTCTAGCATTGAGCGACAAGGAGGCGGTTTGGAAGGTGGGGTAAACTTTCCTTCTGCGGGAAATACTCAAGCCCGAAACGCCGTGAATGTTGCGCTCAAGAACACCCTAAGAAGAACGAATTTCATTTACGAGAGCAACTTTTTTTACGGGCGATTCCGATGGAATTACGCCACTCCCGAAGATGAAAACAGTCCGAACGTCAGTGTGCTCGATCCTCAAGGCTTGACCATGGCGGTTTTAGGTCACCCAGGATACGTATTTGATGTCACAGAAAACACCCAAGTTGTTCAACAAAAACTCACCTTTTTGCGTGAGAACCACAGCATCAAAGTTGGGGCGCAAATCAAATCGTCCAACTTCGAGCTTTTCGGTGGCGGGAACCCCAACGGTAGTTACACCGTGCAGTTGAATGAAAATCAGCTCGCATCCTTACAGAACAGCAATCCCGGTACAGGACTCCTTCCTCAAGATCTTCCCTCGGATATTGAGGTGCTGAATTACAGTGTAGAGTTGAGGCCCAATTCCTTTGAGGATCGTCAAAACATCTTCAGTATTTACATTGAAGATCAGTGGACCATTCATCCGCGATTGAATGCCAATATTGGCCTTCGCTACGATTACGACAACCTCTCCAAAGGCGGAAGTGATGAAGGAGACATGAACAACATCGCACCACGCTTGAGCTTGAATTATAGCATTAACGACAAGAGCAGTGTTCGTGTTGGCTATGGCATTTACTACGACAAAATACTGTATGCTGTGCACAGTGATGCTTTGCAATTCAACTCCAACAGCGAGGGCTACAAAGCACAGTTGAGCGCTTTGATTGAGCAAGGCATTCTTCCTGAGGACAGCAATCTTGAGTCCATCACCAATGAAGGGAACCTCAGTGCGAACGACCCCAACGCCGCCTATCTCGATGGTCCGCTCGCTACCGATCTTCAAAACCAACGCAGTCAGCTTTTTCAAAACGAATTGCGCATTCTCAATCCCGATGGATATGACAACCCTTACAGTCATCAATTCATGTTGGGGTATCAGCAAAAAGTGGATGAGAAGCACTCTTTTTATGTTGACGTGATGCACAACCGTTCTTACAACCTATTCCGTTTGCGCAACCTCAATGCGCCCGAGGCTTATTCCATCGATCCCGCCAATGTTGTGGTGCAAACCCAGGCAGATGCCGATGCCAGCAGGCCTGTACCTATCTTTACTGACAGTCAGGGAAATTATACCATTCTTGGAGGAGACACTTTGCGCGACATTGCACGTAACGTTGTGATGACCGAAAGTGCTGGTCGTTCGAACTACTACGCCTTGAATTTCACCTTTCAAAAAGAGCGAGGAGAAGACCCTTATGCCTTCCGTTTGATGTACACCCTTTCTTACCTCGAAAACAACACCGAGGACATCAATTTCAGGGCGATGGATGGGAATGATTTTGAAGCAGAATGGGGTCCGTCGATCAACGATCGAACCCACCTCATCAATGGAATATTCTCTTATTTTCCCACAAAACGACTCAGTGTTCATTTGAGTGCTTTGTTGCAGAGCGGTCAGCCCATCAACCGCATTCCAGACGCCAGCATTTACGGCACCACCGACCTGAACGGAGACGGAAGGGCCTTTGGCGATGCCTACGTTGGGAACAGCGACCGTGCACCAGGTGAAGAGCGAAACAGCGACCGTTTGCCTTGGTCTAACACCTTCGACCTGAACCTCTTCTACACCCTTCCTTTTGGTGAAAAATCGAAAATGGAATTTGGAGCTTATGTCTTTAACCTTTTCAACGCTGAAAACTTGAGTGGCTATTCGAACAATGCCACACAGAGCAACCAAATTCAAGTGGGCCCCGCAAGTTCAGGGGTATTTGTTCAGCGAAATGCCGCGCCACCAAGACAATTTCAATTCTCTGCAAGATTCCTCTTCTAATGAAAAACATACCCTTTTGTACGCTTCTCTTCATTTGCGGTGCTGCGCTCTTTTTGGGCTGTTCAAACCCTCCAGAAACCACGCCCACGGTGGAATACCAAAATTGGGAAGAACAAGTTTCTGCCGTTCGAGGTGAACAACTCACCTTGATGATGTGGCCTGGTGATCCCCTTATCAACCAATACATGCAAAATTTCGTGCAAGTTGAAATGAGGGAACGCTTTGGCATTGAGTTGGAAATTGTGCCCGGACAAGGAAACCAAATTGTAAGCACCTTGATGACGGAGTTGGAAGCCGGCAAAGAGGAAAGCGAAGTGGACGTGGTTTGGATCAATGGGGAAACCTTCTATCAGCTTCGTCAAATCAAAGCGCTGCACGGACCGTTTTCGAAAGACCTTCCTCATTCTAAATGGATCAACTGGGAGAGTCCGTTCATTGGCACCGATTTTCAACAAGCAGTAGAAGGATATGAGTGTCCGTGGGGAAATGTACAAATGACCCTCATCTACGATAGCGCTCGCGTTCAGAACGTTCCCATGGACTTGGCAGCATTGAGTGATTGGGTGAAGGCACATCCTGGAAAATTTACCTTTGGGAATAACTTCACGGGCATGACCCTCCTCAAAGCCTGGCTCATTGATTTTGCTGGCGGAGGTGAAGCGTTGAACGGGGCTTTTGATGAAGCGAAATACAAAGCAGCAAGCAGTCTGTTGTGGCAGTACATCAATGAAAACAAGGCCTACTTTTGGAATGAAGGGAAGAGCTTTCCCAACGACCTTGCCGAGCAGCACCGTTTGTTTGCCAATGGAGAGTTGGATTTTACCATGAGCAATAACGACAGTGAAGTGGACAATAAGATTGCGCAAGGCCTCTTTCCCGCAAGTGCTCGGGCCTATGTGCCCAATTATGGGAGCATCCAAAATTCACACTACATGGGAATTACTGCCATGAGTTCAAAGAAAGCCGCCGCTGAGGTATTCATCAATTTTCTCATCTCCCCAGAAGCACAACTGAGAAAAATGGACCCCACCGTTTGGGGCGATGGAACCGTGCTCAACATTGACTTGTTGCCCGAGGAATGGAAGCAGCAATTTGAAAACATTCCGGGGAGGAAGCATGCCCCCTTGCGCAGTGAAATTCAGCAAAAAGCGCTCATGGAGCCGGACCCAGAATACATGATTCGCCTATTTGAAGACTTTAGAAAATACGTTATTGAAGGGTGAAAAAGTGGAAGTCAAATACCGTTTTATGGCTTTTCTTAGGAGTTGCTTTGCTTCCGCTGGTGCTGGGCTTGGGCTATTCTTTGGGTTATAGCTTCGGTTTTTTTGGGCTGATGAACGATGGCTTTACCCTAGAACATTGGCAAAAACTCTTTTCGTCAAAAGATGCTTGGAGCAGCCTCATCTACACCCTCACCCTTTCATTGGTTTCGGTGGTCTTGGTGGTGGTGTTTGCTGCCTTTTCGGCCAAAATGTTTCTTCGTAAAACAGGGGCAAAAGGAGCATTCCCTATGCTCATTGTTCCGCTCTTGTTTGCGCCCATTGTTGCCGGCTTTGCTTGGTACTACGTATTGAGTCCGGCAGGAATCCTGAGCCGACTCGCTCATTCTGCGGGACTTATTTCCAAATTGGAGCAATTTCCCCGTTTGGTGAATGACGATTGGAGCGTGGGAATCCTTGTGGTGCATCTGTTTTTGGTAATGCCTTTGTTCACCTTGCTCTTCATTGCTCAAGCCAAAAGCATGCGTTTGAACGAAATGAATGCCCTTGCTCGAAATTTTGGTGGAAATGGCTTTCAACGCTTTTTCCAGCTTTGGATTCCCGCTTTGGTGCATCGTTCTCGACTCCTCATTGCGCTCTATGCGATCTTCTTTATGGGCAGCTATGAAGTTCCACTCATTTTAGGGAAAAGCAGTCCGCGTACCCTAGGCATCTTCATCACCGAGAAGCTCACCAAATTTCAACTGAGTGACGTTCCTTTGGGACATTGCATGGCCGTAGTTTACACCCTTGGTATTTTGCTCTTATTGCAGCTCTTTTTACGTCAACTTCAACTGTTCCGCTCATGACTCGATTAACGAAAATGGGCTGGTATCTTTTTGCGCTTTTGCCCCTCGCCACCCTTGTTTACTTGTCCTTAGTACAAACTTGGACCTACCCCACTCTTTTTCAAGCGGAATGGAACTTTATGCAGTGGGCACAGTTGTTTGAAGCCCATCCATCGCTTTCCACTGCCTTTTTGAACAGCATTGTTTTGGGTTTGGTGATGGGAAGTGGCGGACTGATTTTTGGTTTTGTGGTGGCTCGGGAATTGGCCGCTCAACGCAGCAAATCTGCCTGGCTTCAAGTTGCTTTTTATCCCTATTTGATTGCTCCGGTTGTGCTTGGAGCCATGCTTCAATATTATTTTGTTTTGTGGGGTTGGAGTGCCTCTTTTTTCGGGGTGATGATTGCTCAAGCACTGTTTATCCTCCCCTTTTCGGTTTTGATTATGAGTAATTTTTGGACCGAAGAAACCCGTTCTTACCTTCATCTCGGATCGAGCTTGGGTGGGAGTCCGCAAGCCCTAAGAAAAGCCCTGCTCTATCCGCTCGCAAAACCTTGGATGCTCTTAACCTTTGTGCAATGTTTTCTCATGTCCTGGTTTGAATACGGCATGACCCAACTTGTGGGCATTGGGAAAGTACCCACGCTCACTGTTTTGAGCATGTCCTTTCTGAAAGAAGCCAATCCCCATCCTGCTGCGCTTGCTGGGATATTGATGATTCTTCCGCTTGTACTCCTCTTTTCCATCGTTTTGCCCGTGCTCGATAATAAGCGGCAATTTCGTTGGGCTCAATTTCAAGAATCGAAAAACCAAGCCATACAGCCATGATGAAAGTAAGCCAATGGAGTAAGAACTATGGTGAGCACGAAGTTTTTAGCAATGTTTCCTTCGAGCTCGAAAAGAAGCGCACTTTAGCCATTCTAGGGGAAAGTGGCTGTGGTAAAAGCACCCTTTTGAAAACCCTCGCCGGACTCGAAGATCCGGACAGCGGTTTGTTTTTGCTCGACGGACAGAACACCCTTGAAAAAGCTGTTCACCATCGTGGAGTCGTCTATATGAGTCAAGAAGCCCTCCTCTTCCCTCACTTGAAAGTAGCGGAAAATCTGGGTTTTGGCTTAAAGATGCGCAAGGAGAAAGCATCAGAAATCAGGAGCAAAGTGGAAGCCATTGCGCAAGAGTTGGACATTGTTGACCACTTGGCAAAGTATCCATCAGCGCTTTCTGGCGGACAAAAGCAACGCGTGAATTTTGGGCGGGCCTTGTTAACGCAGCCGAAGGTATTGTTGCTCGACGAACCTTTTGCCAGTTTGGACAGCACCACCCGAACAAAAATGCAAGCCCTTTTCCTCAAAAGTGCCGAAAAATGGGAACTTACCACACTGTTTGTAACCCATGAACTGAAAGAAGCATTACTGGTTGGCAACCAATGGGGCATCATGCGCGAGGGGCAATTGAAATTGTTTGCAAGCAAGGCCGCATTTATGGCCAATGAACATTCTGGCGCAAAAGAAGAAATGAACTTTTGGAGCAACATCTCCAAGGAAAAAACAAGAAATGAAGGACTTTGAACACATCGAATCCATCTATTGGGTATTCACACAATTGTGCAATGACAAGTGTGACCACTGTTACAACATGAGTGGTCCGCAAGGCAGTAGAATCTCAGAAGAAGACTGCCTCGCCATCATTGAAAACCTCCCTCACAAAGTTGACCGGATGATTCTGAGTGGAGGGGAACCCCTTGCTGAAAAGAAGAAACTCTACCTCATCTTGGACCGCTTGAAAGCCAAGTATGGCAATGAAACCCAGATCATGCTTCAAACCAACGGCGACCTGCTCACCGGTGAAATCTTGGACCAACTCATTGAAAAAGGAGTGACCCGTTTTGACATTGCGAGTATTGACCGATACCATAAAAAAGCTGGGGGAAGGCTCATGGAATTGGCCGATCTTTTTGAATCTCGGGGGGTGAATGGTGATGAAAAAGACCCCTTGGTGAAGAAGGACAATTACCTGCACAGCTATCCGCTCAGTTGGGGATACTGGGGGGCGAGCGAAGAAATGTGGCTTGGAGGAAATTGGCCTCGAGGGAGAGCATTTCAGAAAAACATTTGGCTGAAGAATCCCGACCATAATTTCTGCTCCATCTTGTCTGGTGGAATTGGCTTTTTGAGTGGTGGTGATGAAATTCCTCAAGAAATATCCATTCAACTTTGGAAAATCAACCCGTGTTGTCCGGGAACCAAAGAAGCCCTTGGCGATGCTCGAAGTGAAAGGATATCTACCGTACTTGCCGCCCTGGCCGGTAACCCCATCTTTGAAAAAATCAACGAAGGAAACCCCTTAGCCATGGGAGAAAGCATCGGTATTAGTGAAGCGCATGCCAAAAAGCGCTGTGGAGAGCTCAAGAGTGTTTGCCTCTGGTGCGATGAATTTTTTGATCAACACTTCGATCTCAAAACCATGGCCAAAAAGTAATCCTTCAGCCCGAAAAAAACCCTCACAAAACACCTTCAAAAGCCGCCCATTTGGAACCCCGCCATGCTCTACTTTATCTACAACGCAAAAGCAGGTAAATTCAACGCCTACCTCGACATGATGCACAAGATCGTATCGCCAAAAACCTATCCTTGCCACTTGTGTGACATTACCCATGGAGTATTTAAAATTAGACCCGTTTGGGACACATTCATCAAGGAACACGCCGAAGATTTGGTGTTTTTGCACAGCGATGAATGGGAGGTCCACAAAGCCTACCGAAATGAACAACTACCCGCAGTTTTTGAGGTGAAAGGAGAAGAAACGGTTTTGGCGCTCTCTGCAAAGGACATGGAAAAAATGGGATTGGATGAGCTTATGGCTTGGGTGAAAGAACGACAGTAGCGCAGTGAACAGGAAGTAAACTTGAGTACTTGTTGATTTCAAATGAATATGGCGCCACTTTCCACATGAACTTGTGTACTACTTCACACACTTTAAAGCTTGCGGCAACGTTTTTGATATACCTTCATTCGTTCGAAAAGCCATGTGGAAATTCCTCCGAAATACCGCCTTTTACAGCATCATGGTTCTAAGTATTGCACTTGGAGGGGCAGTGTATTATGCCAATACGCATGAGGAAGAAATCAAAGCTTATGCACTGGCGGCTATTCAAGAACACCTGGTTAGCGATGTGGATGTAAAAAGCATTGAATTGTCGCTACTACAGCACTTTCCAGCCGCCGCTTTGAGCTGTGAAAACGTCCTCATTTACGACACCTTTGAAGAAAGAGACACCCTTATTTTTGCAAAAGAACTTGCCCTTGAATTCAACCTTATCGAACTCTTGCAGGGCAAATATGAAGTTCAAGGAGTGAGCATCAATGAAGCCTTGGTGAAGTTGAAGCGACGAGAAGATGGCGCCGTGAACTACACCTTTTGGAAAAACGACGCCAGTGCCGACAGCAGCAATTTTACCTTTGCGCTGGAAGGAGCTCAATTCAAAGATACACGACTGCTTTTGAGTGATGCTCCCGCCGATTTGAACCTCGATCTTCAGTTTGATGCACTTGGAGCAGATGGAACCTTCCAAGACGAAGCTTTGCGGCTTGACTTTGACATTGACGCGCCCATGGCTTGGATCGAAGTAGACGGCACCGCATGGCTGAACCGCGTTCCCATTGAAGGAACAATGGATCTTGAAGTGGTGTTGGCGGACGACAAATACATCGTTCACAGCAGCGATTTGGACGTGAATGAAAATCGAATTGAAGGGAAAGGGAGCTTTCAAAACACCGAAGAGCACGTGCTTTGCGCATTTACCGCTCAAGGAAAAGGACTCAAACTATCGAAGGTATTGGCCTCCTTACCTCCAAGGGTGCAAAGCTCCTTGAGTGCTTATCTAATTCGGGGTGAAGCCGACCTAAGGTGCGAAATCACCGGAGCAGCCGGAGGAAATGAAAAGCCCTTGGTAAGCATTTCTGGTGGAGTGCGAAAAGGCGTTTTTGAACACCAAGAGAAGCACATTGAGTTGGAAGACATCACATCTTTTTTTCAATACACCTTTGGAGAAAAAGAACGATTGGAACTGAACAGCCTCAAGGCCACGCTGAATGGCGGAGAGTGGGCATTGAAAGGCGCTTTGGAAAACCTGTCCAACCCTTGGATCAACCTTACTTTGGATGGGGAAAGCAAGGCCAAAGACCTCTCGGAGTTTTTTGATCTACAAGAAATTCAAGCCCACGATGGTGAGCTCACACTTCACGCTCACATCTCAGGACAACTTCCCGAATGGAAGTACAGCGAATCCCTCACCAAAATCAACGGTGAAGTGAGCATCAAAGACTTGGAAATCACTGTGGGGAAAGACCCCAAGGCCTACGAAAACCTCAATGGCAATGTGAAAATGCAAGACGGTGTTGTGAACATTGACGGACTGAGTGGTCAGTATCGCGACAGTGATTTCTTGATCGATGCTGAAGTGAACCACTTGATGGGATACCTTGGAGATGAAGCGGAACTTGTGGTGGACGGGCGCGTACTCTCTCAAAACATCAACCTCAACAACTGGATAGAAAGTGGTGAGGAGAGATCTGAAAGTTCGGAGAACCAAACGCCTTTTGAACTTCCACGAGGTCTGCGCGCAACGCTCCGTTTGAAAGCCAATCAAGTGCAATGGCGGGAAGCTCGTGCTACGGAACTGGTTTCGTCCTTCTCCTACCAACCCGGTAAGCTCACTTGTCAACAGCTCGCTGCATTTTTGGCCGATGGAAAAATTGAAAGTTCGGGAACCTTCAGTTCATCCGCATCGAAGTACAGCTATGTTGGGAAGGCCGAAATTCAGAACATGGATCTGGAAGCCTTGTTTCGCGACTTTGAGAACTTCGATCAGCAAACCATTTTGGCGGAAAACATTCACGGGCGATGCGATGTGTCCACCAACTTTTCCCTCTTCTTTGATCGTCAATGGAATTTTCTAGAAAACGACCTTTTGGTGGAAGCCGATGTGAGGATGCGCAACGGAGAACTCATTGCCCTCAGCAGTTTGATGGAAGTTCCCGGTTATCTTCGGGAAAACAAGGTTGTGGTTCCCTTTGTGGACATCGACGCTTTGGAACAAGAGCTTGAGCACATTTATTTCTCCACCATCAGCAATCACATCAGCATTCGAAATGGCGCCATCACCATTCCAAAAATGGATATCCCCTCTTCAGCCATGAACCTGAGTGTGGAAGGGGTTCATCGCTTTGATCAGGCCATCGATTACAGCTTGGGCTTTTACTTGAGAGACCTGCTTGTGGACAAAAGTGCTACGGAATATGGCCAAGTAGAGGATGACGGACTCGGAAATCGCTTCTTTTTGTCGATGAGTGGAAGTACTGAAAATCCGGAATTCTCCTACGACAGGCTCGCCCATAAAAAACAACGGCAAGAAGACTTTCAGCAAGAAAAACAAACCCTGAAAGAAATCATCAAAGAAGACCTCAACCCATTCAAGAAAAAGGAAGAAAAAGCAAATTCTGCCAACGAAAAATCCTCCGAAACCAATTCTGACGGCAGCGTGACCATCGAAGTAAAAACCGATACAGAAGCAGAGGATGGCAGCGACGGGGGCCTGCGCTCCTTGTTCAAAGGGAAGAAGGACAAAGCCAAAAAATCCGCCTCGGAAAAAAAGGATCAACCCATCGATGACGACGACGACTTCTAAACTACCGCAAGCATTCCTGGACCGCATCCGCTCCCAGTACCCTCAGCACATTGATCGCATTTTGAGTGGCTTTGATCGAGATCTTCAGACCGCCATACAGCACAATTTTTTCTCTGAAAAAAAACCGAAAGGACTCACCGCCAACCCCTTCTCGGAGATTTTGGATCAGCGTCCTGTTTTTGCGCATGATCCGCATTGGCACGCCGGACAATACTACGTTCAAGAAGCCTCCTCCCAGCACCTTTACGCCCTCATTCAACACGCATTGGCAGGGATTGAGTGTCCGCTCGTTGCCGATTTTTGCGCCGCACCGGGAGGTAAAAGTTTGACCGCTCTGAACGCCATGGAAGGACGAGGGGTGCTGTGGAGCAACGAAATCATTTCGAGCAGGGCGAATGTTTTGCGCGAGAACATCAGCAAGTGGGGACACGGAAACAGCATTGTAAGCTCCTGCGACACCGCCGATTTGGCCGAAATGGGTGCGCAATTTGATTTGATTTTGGTGGATGCTCCTTGCTCTGGTGAAGGGATGTTTCGACGAGATCAAATTGCCATTGACGAGTGGAATCCCGGCCTACCCAAAATGTGTGCAGAACGGCAATCCACGATCCTCAGCAATGCCGCTCAATGCTTGAAGCCGGGTGGACGACTGCTCTACAGCACCTGCACCATGGCGGAAGAAGAGAATGAAGCGCAAGTGCGCAAGTTGATTGAGGAACACGGTTTTTGCTCCTTGAAAGTGGACGGCTCCCCTTTTGGTGCTTTTGATCTTGAGCACGGATCCTTATTCACGCCGGGGGCACAGCACGGTGAAGGCCTGTATTTTTGCCTTTTGGAAAAGCAGGAGAACGACGCCTGGAGTTTAAAAGCCGCCAGAAAAAAAGGCATTGAACTGCTCTCAAGAAAAAAGGAAGAGCACGTGAAAAACTGCTTCCCCGAAATCGACATCGCATCTTATTCCCTTTTCGAAAACAAGCAAGGGGTGCGGGCGCTGGACCCCAACATGATCCCGCTTTTGGACCTTGCAAAACAAGTGCGCATTCCCATTCTTCAAGCCGGTTTCGCTTTGGGGGTTGAAAAATCGGGGAAATGGGTTCCCGCTCATGATTTATGCCTGCTAAAAAGCATGCCCACCAATTTCAAAGCGCTTTCCCTCGATTATGAACAAGCTCTACGTTTTCTTCAGTTGGAAGATCCCAAGGTAAATGCCAAGGGTTGGGTAATGATGAGCTATGAGGGGAGTCGGCTTGGCTGGGTAAAAGGGATGGGCAATCGCAACAACAATTACTATCCCAAGCATTGGAAATTGAGGAAAGGGGTTTAGGTGGGATGTTCGATATTCCCTTTGATTGAAAAGGTTGAGGGCGCTGCGCTTGGGTGGAGGTCGCTACGCTCGGGTGGAGGGCGCTGCGCTTGGGTTTAGTTGGCTGACGAACAGGGGAACTAATGC
>CAZYPV010000084.1:0-2781 GCA_964649515.1 uncultured Comamonadaceae bacterium
AAATCGTTAATCGATGTTCCTTGTTCTTCAATCAAAAAAATATCGAACAAGGATTGACGAATGTTGATTTGCGAAATTTTCGATAAGAAATTTGTAGCGCAGTAATTAAAAAAACCTGCGTCAGCAAACTACACCTCACCGCGAAAGCGCCTCAACAGTTGCGCCAGCAACCTAAACCCGGCGCAGCCCTCAACTTTTTCAATCGGAGATCGATCTTCCTTGTTCTTTTTGTAGGTGTCAAGTAAGCCGCCCTGGTAAAAAACCGCACAGTCGATACAGGTGTCGTCAAAATCTCGCTCTCCAAGTTGATAATTACAGATTTTGCAATGTCTTGGCTCTTCTTTTTTGCTCATTTCAATCAATTAAAACAGAGCAAACGATCGTTGTAGCGAGATTCATTTTTGAAGCTTTTTTGCTCCCACATACTACTTACCACCGTGATGTTTGGAACACTCGGTTGGCGATCAGCTCGTGATGCTCTTGATGTTTGTTTGGGTTGAACGCATCCTTCTTTCGTTTTATTGTGGGGTGAAAAACTTCTGCCAAACAATACCTCCAAGAATCGCCCAGCACTTACCTATCTTTGCGCTCGAAAAATGCTCGGAAAATGATCAACATCGACAATCTTGAGGTTTCCTTTAGCGGAAGCACGCTGTTTAGCGGGGTATCCTTCGTCATCAATCCCAAAGATAAAATTGCTCTTATGGGGAAAAATGGCGCGGGTAAATCAACCATGATGAAAATCATTGCCGGTGTTCAATCTCCGAGCAAAGGAAAGGTGAATGCGCCAAAGGATGTGGTGATCGCCTACTTGCCTCAGCATTTGTTGACGGAAGACGATTCTAGCGTGTTTGAAGAAGCGGCGAAGGCTTTCAAAGAGGTGTTCGAAATGAAAGCAGAGATGGAGCGCTTGAACAAAGAACTGGAAACTCGAACCGACTACGAAAGCGCAGACTACATGGCCATCATTGAAAAGGTGACTGATTTGGGAGAGAAGTTCTATCAAATGGAGGAGGTCAATTATGACGCCGAGGTGGAAAAAGCGCTCAAAGGTCTCGGATTCAAACCTTCCGATTTTTCCCGACCAACAAAAGAATTCAGCGGGGGATGGAGAATGCGAATTGAATTGGCCAAGATTCTTCTGCAGAAGCCTGACCTCATTCTACTCGATGAGCCTACGAACCACATCGACATCGAATCCGTTATGTGGTTGGAAGATTTTTTGGTGAACAAGGCCGATGCGGTGATGGTGATTTCTCACGATCGGGCTTTTGTGGACAACATCACCAATCGCACCATTGAGGTGACGATGGGCAAAATCTATGATTATAAAGCCAACTACACGCATTATCTTCAGCTCAGAGAAGAACGTCGAGCTCATCAATTGAAAGCGCACCAAGAACAACAAAAAATGATTGCCGACAACATGGCTTTCATCGAGCGCTTCAAAGGAACGTATTCCAAAACCAACCAAGTAGCTTCTCGTCAGCGAATGCTTGAAAAACTTGAGATCATCGAGGTGGATGAAGTGGACAATTCGGCCCTGAAACTCAAATTTCCTCCGGCGCCTCGCTCTGGCGATTACCCCGTTGGAGTAGAAGAAGTGTCCAAAGCATACGGAGACCATCAAGTATTCAAAAATGCGAGCATGTCCATCGCCCGAGGAGAAAAAGTGGCTTTTGTAGGGCGAAACGGTGAGGGAAAATCCACGATGATCAAGGCCATTCTTGGGGAGATTGATGTGGAAGGAACGTGTCAGCTCGGTCACAACGTTAAGGTGGGCTATTTCGCTCAAAATCAAGCAGCACTTCTCGATCCTCAGTTGACGGTTTTCCAAACGGTTGATGAGGTGGCCAAGGGAGAGATCAGGACCCAAATCAAAAATATTTTGGGGAGGTTCATGTTTTCTGGAGATGACATTGATAAAAAGGTGAGCGTGCTTTCAGGGGGAGAAAAGACGCGTTTGGCAATGGTGAAATTGCTCCTCGAACCGGTGAATCTCCTCATTCTTGATGAGCCTACCAATCATCTCGACTTGAAGTCCAAAGATGTGCTCAAAGAAGCGCTAAAGGCCTTCGATGGTACGCTCATTCTGGTTTCACACGATCGGGACTTTTTGGGCGGACTGGCTCAAAAGGTGTTTGAGTTCAAAGATCAAAGGGTGATTGAGCATTTCGAAACGATTGATGATTTCTTGGAAAGAAAACGCATCAAAACCGTGGAAGAACTGAACCTGGTTTAAAACGTAATCTGCACTTTTTTCAACGTTCGCAAAACGGAATGCCCGCGTTTAGAAACTAAGCGTCAAAAGGTTTGTTTCCTCTCGTTTCTAGCAATAAGTTCGGTATGGGAGCCGATACAATTGCGCTTCTTTGATCATGAAAAAAAAGAGGAGAGAAAGTCTCGCTGTTCTGTACCAACGGGCTCGACAATTGGAGCGCTCATTTATTGAGATGTGTTTGGACCAAAAGGTGAGCCCTGTTTTTGTTGATGAGTTCCTGAGTTCCATTCGAAGTTTTAACCAGCGAGTGGAGCTAATGATGAACATCAAGGGGAAAGACAACGAGGAGTTTTGGCAAGAAGGAAATGCTGCCATGGGGAAATTGAACCGCATCCTCGCCTCCTTGCGCTTGCTTGACGTAACAAAAAAGTTATCTGCCCATTATTTGAGTAATACGAAGCAAGAGGTACTCAGCTTACAAAAGGAAATGCATGAACTCATTCGCAATCTTGATGATTAAATCATGCAAAGGTATAGCTCACGGACACCCCTTGTTCAGA
>CAZYPV010000084.1:2881-9445 GCA_964649515.1 uncultured Comamonadaceae bacterium
TGAATGGCCCAAGGGTCACTGAACAAGGCCAAATCAGGGTCGTTTTCAAATTGAATACTGATTTCATGTTGCGTTGTCTCTCCAACAGCTGCTGTAGCTGACGCTATCAAATCTTCAAAATGGATTTCTTCAATGCTCAAGCTTCTTCTCAAACTGTCAGAATAGTAATAGATGTTCCGTAATATCCAGTCCATCTTATTGAGATTGTTTTTGGCATGAGGAAGCAATTCTCCCAGTTTTTCAGGCGCAATTTCGAGCACATGGATTAAACTGATGATCGAAACAATCGGAGATCGAATGTCGTGAGATAGGCGGTAAACCAATTCATCCATTTGTCGATTGAGCGATCCCAATTCGTCGTTTTTATCTATCAAATCTCGTTGCTTCTTGTGCAGCGTTTCGTTCAGCTCTTCCAGTCGAGAAAAAGTGCGCGTTTCCACAATTTTGTTGGAGGTGATGGATGCAAGGGTAATCAAGATGGAGAGGTGCTCCTCGGTGTAAAAGTCGCGCTGGGTATGCTCACTGTCAATCACACCAATGGCTTTTCCACGGCTCATCAAAGGCACTGCAATTTCCGACATACGGCTTTGGTCGTCAATGATGTAGCGTTCATCAAGACTGGTGTCTGAAACAATTTCATGTTCTTCAGCCAGAAAAACACTTCCCACAATTCCTTCTCCCGGCTTGATGGTGATGGGGTTGAGGATGTCAAGTGAAATGGGGTTTTTTGGTCCGTGCGCTGCTTTTTGAACCAACACTTGCTTTATGGGGTCAAACAGATAAACAACACAATCCTCGAAGCCCAAGTGGGCAATCACATTCTTGGTGAGCTCCCAGCACACTTCGTCTTCTGTTTTCGCTTGTGTGAGCGATGATGTGTAGCTCTGAATGAGCTTTAGTGCTCGTCGAGTATCCAGCATTACTCACAAGTGTTTCCAAACAACGCGAGCAAAATGAGCACATCCGCACTGTTCACTATGGCGTCATCATTCACGTCGGCAATACAATTGACCTGACAGCCAAAGTTGCCGAGAAGAATGAGAAGGTCTGGAGCGCTAATCATTCCGTCGTTGTTGAGGTCTGGCGGACAAGGCGTTAATGTCAATTCTTCATTTCCTTCAACCAACCCGTTGCAATTGTTATCGATGCCTTCACCGGTTCCTGGTGCATCTGGGTTGACATCAAATCGCTGATCATCGCAATCGTCGCCAATTTCAGACCATTGATTGCCGGGAGGTATGCACGTGGTGATGGAATTATCGGGGTCTCCAAACCCGTCTGCATCTCCGTCAAAATAATAGATTGTTGCAAAAGTACACGATCCATCTTCGTCAGTGGCTGCAGGGTTATAATTGCAGGCTGTTTCATCAGTACACCCGAAAACCGTCTCGGCCTCCACACAAAAAGCATGACTCGTGCCGCTGCCGTAATTGGGTTCGAGCATTTCAAAAACAATGTTACCGTCGCCATCTTCAAAAGAATAGTCGCCATCGATGTCACAAGTAAAAGCCGAGCCGTTCATCCCATCTCCATAAGAATCGAAAATGTTGAACGTGTAACAATTGGGACTCAAGCAGAAATCGGAAGTAAAGGTGCTTTGATCGGCATAATTTCCGGGAGGATCGCTTGCCACAACATTGTCTTCCTCGTCGAGAATGTTCCACGTCACTTCTTCGCCCCAACAATCCGTAGATATGGTCAAAGTGAAAATTTGGGTGCTGCACGATCCATCATCACAAATCGCATTGGGATTGAAGTTACAAGCATTCTCATCCGTACAACCCGCAAGTTCGCACGAGAGGTCGTCAACAGTTGCTGTGGGGTCGTAATTGCACGCCTCCATATCGGTACATCCGAACACTTCATTCACCACATCAAAAGAGTAGTAACCTTCAGGTGCAGGCATGGGTCGATTCATGCTTTTCCCGCTGTTAGAATTTCCTTCAACATAGTAATAAACTCTTGTGCCAAAGGGCTGAGCGGGGATGTTTGCTTCCCATTCATTACCGCCAATATTGCTCATTGGAACGGAGGTGTAAGCGCCCAATAGGGATGTTTTGTAGTAAAGGTTGGCACTTGCAATGCCGCTACGGTGATTGATATAGGCTTGTAAGGTATAGTCTTGATCGTCGATGTTGGTATTGGGCAATTGCTCGTAACTAATCAGCAAAGGATCTTCGACGCCTACACTTTGCGTGATGCAATGAATGGCTCCTGAAGCAGAAATGATGGCCTGACCACTGTCGTCACAATCAATTGGAACGATGGTGTAACCCGGAAGGTTTTCTTCATAAATGCGAATTGCAGTGGTATCGTATTGCTCATAATAGGTGGGGAGCAAAACGGTTTTATTGACGAACACAGCATTGGTATAAGTGCAATACCATCCATTTTGATCGGGGTACAATCCGTTGCTCTCTTGCGGGGGTGCCGGAATTCGAACCACCTTGAAAGGCGTGCCCCATTTGGTGGTGAAGTTGTCCAATACGTATTGAAGATTGGCTTCAATTTGCGGACCATCGGCCACTCCTTCAGGGTACTCCGAAACCAAGAGGGTCTCTTCGTTCAGGAGTTTCATGTGCATATCGATGTGGTGAATGCCATCGAAAGGGAGCATGGTCATTTTGATGTACTCATCAATCCCCATAAAACTGTTCATGATGCCATCAATTTCGGCTTCGCTTTGGTTGGGGAATTGTGGTCCCCACCCCGTGTTTCCACCTTGATTTTCTTCGATCACCAATTCAGAACAAAAAGCCTTTCCAAATCCGTCAGACATATAATTTCCACCCGTATTCATGAGATCGTTGGGGGGCGCGGTGGTGGTGTAAAGATCAAGTCCGAGGTAGTTGGCAACGGCTTCCGGACTCACATCATCATCGGGACGAGGACGATTATAAATCCAATCAACCAAAAAAAGATCATCCACTTCATTTCCATAAACCGTATTGGCGCCGTAATCCCTCATCCAAATGCTGTTGAGGTCGGTTTGAATGATGCTCACATTCGTTAAATCTACAGGGCCTCCCCAGTTTCCATTTAGAAGAAATGCTTCCGTTGACGCAGGGTCTTCACTGAGTACAATCACCTCACATTCACTGATACTTGCTGCCACAATTTGTTTGAGAATGCCGGTATAACCTTGCCAAGCAATGGTGAGCGCTTGAATTTCTTCCCACTCAGCAGCCGTTCGAATGTTGGGGAAATCGGGAGGAGTTTCTATTCCTCGATCACTGGGAAATTGATAATTGTTTTCCCGTGCTTGCCTTTTTTCATCCGTGCTCAGGCCTTTTGGTAAGCCTTGAATAGCTTCTTGGGCAAAAGAAAATTGGAACAGGAAAGTTGCGAGTAGAAGTAAAAGTAGCGGTCTCAATGGTTAAGTCTTTTTGTTCAGTCCCCAAGATACAATTTCTCTACTATTTGCACGTCAATTGAGCATTGTCCGATTGTCCGTAACCTTCATCAGGTCGATGCGTGAGGTGGTTTCAATGCGTTCCTCTTCCATTGGGAAGGGCTGAAAGCGAATGAGCAGGTTCTGGTGGTTTTCGAACCATGCAATGAGTTCCTTAAGGCTGAAAGCATCTTTCGCAAGCACTGAGCGGTGCAATTCATTGTTGATAGACTTTTTGAATTGAAGAGCGATCGCATCAAAGTACATTTTCCGATCAGTGCTACACTTCTCGCGGAACGAAAGGAGGAGATCGTGCATCCGAGTAGCCGGATCAGAAAGGCCTTCAAGAGTTTGGTAACACCATTGCTCTCGTTTGAATTTAAGTTGATTCATCAAATCGATGAAGTGGGGAGAACAGGCTTCGGAGAGCCCCCCGTGATGTTGAAACTGGGTAAGGGCAAGTTGCTCAATGGTGGAGCAAATCGCATGTTCAGAGGCCCAAGAAATGAGGGCTTCAAAGGTGAAGACATCAGGGTCAATATAAACTTCTGTGCCTTGCATCAATAGTAGTTCACCACTATCGAGTTGATGGTAATAACATTGGGTAAGCGGCATGTCGTAAACGCATTAATTCAATTCAGTTGCTCAAATTTACCATCAAATCCCAACTCATCATTGCACTTTTCGGCAAGGATGGTCTCTTTTTGACGGGATAGGTCTCAAGCATTTATCAGTTCACCGCGAAAAATGTAATACAAGAACGTAATGTATTTACGGAGTGGATGTTTTTTTTTGCTTTGATGTGTGAAAAATGGTCGATCAATACTTGAGCTTCGTTTCTTCAACCAGTAAGTTCTCTTTGAATCCGTACCTTTGTCTTAATTAAAGAATTGGACTGATAATCAACACGAAAAAAAGTCCATCATTTACGAATGTTGTCCTGAAGTTTGGGACGCGAAAAAGAAAGTATGTCTACAGCAAAAGTAAACGACAAAGTAAAAGTACATTACACGGGTAAACTGACTTCAGGAGAGGTCTTTGATTCTTCGCTTGAACGCGAGCCGATTGAGTTTGTTCTCGGTGCGGGGCAAATGATTCCCGGGTTTGATCAAGGTGTGCTTGGTATGGCTTTGAACGAAAAGAAAACACTCAATATTCCAGCAGAAGAGGCTTATGGCGAATCCAATCCAGCTTTGATTCAAACCTTGGATCGGGCTCAATTGCCTGCAGATCTCAAACCAGAGGTAGGCCAAACATTGGTAGCGGGTAGCCCAGAAGGCCAAGAAATGCACGTTCAAGTTACTGATGTAACCGAAAAAACAATCACCATCGATGCCAACCATCCTTTAGCAGGAAAAGAGCTCGTTTTTGATATCGAATTGATGGAAATCGGAAGCTAATACCGCCTCCCCACTCCTTTTTAAAGCGCTCTTCATGCATCATGAAGGGCGTTTTTTGTTGGCGCTAAGTGCTCGCCCAAAGGGTTTGGTCGCTCAATAATTGTGTTCAGTCGCTCATTTTTATGCTTATGTCTAAATTTTATCGGCTTGATTTACTTACCTTTAGACCGCTAAAAACCTTATTGAATGACTCGCTTAATGCTCCTACTGCTTTGTGGTGGACTTTTCTCCATTGCACAAGCCCAAGAAGGTTGTACCAACATTTGGGCAATCAATTTTAATCCCAATGCAATTACTGACGACGGGTCCTGTGAAATTTATTCCACCGAGTTGGAATTGAATGCTACCCTTGATGATCCCATCACCATCGGTACCGGGATTTCAAACGAACATGCCAGCATCGCCACTCATGGCCCTGTGCAAATGGGATTAAAAGCGAACGAACGGTTTGTGGATGACATCATCCCCGTTGGAAGCGATTATTTTACAACTACCGGTTTTTCACGAACCAGTTTTTTAGATCCAACTCCCGTGCCTGGTTTGGCGAAGTGGGACTTGATTTTCTCCATTAACCTTGGTCAATACACCTTTGAAGATTTGCAGGTCAGTGTGGTCTTGGACTTCGATCCAACCGAAGAGAACACCCTAGCAACTCCATACAACTTCGAACTGAGCGATGTGCTCCAAGGAATAGGTTTGGGCGGAAGTTCGCTCCGACAGCAATCGGAAAACTTGGGGTTTGCATTTTGGGGAGCTTTGGCAGGAGCTGATGCCGCACTTTTCGATCCTGAGCAAGCCGGAGTGTATGATTTTTCAATCGTGTTGAAAAACCAGGCCGATGTAGAACTTTCAAGATGCAGCATGCGCGTTTTGGTGGAAGATGCTTTGGAAGGTTGCACCGATGCCGCGGCGTGTAATTTTAATGCCAGCGCCAATTTGGAAAACGGTTCCTGTGTGTATGCAAACCCAAATGAAGATTGCAATGGAAATTGCATTCACGATTTTAACAACAACGGCATTTGCGACGAAGTGGAGGTGTATGGCTGTACCTATGTTTTGGCCATGAACTATGATCCCGCTGCCACTGCTGACGATGGAACTTGTGAACAAGAGTTGATGATGTGTGCGGGCGACTTTGACGGTGATAATGTTGTTTCTACGCAAGATCTGCTCGTTTTTCTATCACTGTTTGGCAACACTTGCTTGGATGAATAGTCAAGCAAATTTTTTTACAGGATTGATTAACCTTCAACCAGAATATAAAACCCTTAAGCTCAAAAACATGCTAAAGAACATTACTCTTCAAACGATTGCAACCATGATTGCAGGCGTTTTTCTTTGTCAATTCTCCTTCGCCCAGCGAAATGGAGAATCTCATGAACAAGCATTGGTACCTACCAATTCCAAAACCATTCAATTTCTCACAGAGGTTGCCAATACCTTAGAATCCCAGCAAGGGGGCGATATCTTGGGATGTACAGATCCAACGGCGTGCAATTATGTTGATTTGGCTACTCTGGACGATGGCTCTTGCTGCTTCGATAATTGTTATACCCTTGTTGCATTTAACGGGAGTATTCCACTCGGAAAAGGCATCATCGGTGGAGGTGAGTTGCAATGGACCATCACCCAAGGAAACCAAGTTGTTGCTCAAGGACCTTCAAGCTTTGAATTCCTTTGCCTGCCGGATGGTTGCTACGAGCTCAACTTACCTTTCGCCAGTGGCTTCGAAATTTCACTTATCCCTGGTAACGGATTGATCCTTGCCAAAGG
>CAZYPV010000084.1:9545-12202 GCA_964649515.1 uncultured Comamonadaceae bacterium
GTGAACTACGACCCTCAAGGAAACTGTGGTGGAGGCTTCTGCTACTACGTGAATGAGTGTGGTACATTGATCGACGAAGATGGAAATACCTACGGGTTTACCGGATTCTACGGTTCACCCAATTGGGATGTTATTTCCGATGACTCCAACGCCACCGTCAACATTGGTCCAGAACAAATGGTACTCGTTGGGGCAGATGATGATGGAAATCCCATTACCCGAGCTACCATTGCCCTTGGTGAGACGGGAACGGTGAGTTTTGATTGGTCTTACACCACCACTGACTATGATGCATCTTATGACATCGCTTACTACATTAATGGTGTTGAAGTACTGCTCAGCGACATCAATGGAGCCCCAGAACAGAGTGGAACCATCAGTTTTGAGGCTAACAGTGGCGATCTCATTGGTTTTGAAATCGATGCTTCTGATTCGTGCTGTGGTTTTGCCACCCTCATCATCAACAATTTCACCACCCCTGGAGGAGAATGCTCTTCTTCAGCATGTGCAGGAGATTTGAATGCTGACGGACTCATTAACTCCGGAGATTTGCTTGAATTCCTTTCCGTTTATGGAACTGCTTGTTTCTAAGGGAATTCATTAAAGAGAGAATAGATTGATTAGAAAAAGGGAGGCTTCAGGGCTTCCCTTTTTTATGCCCTTTTATTACCTTTTCCCCATGGCATATAACGAAGCACTCATTGAAAGACTCCGTTCACATCTCGCTCCTTTGGGTGATCAAATCAGTGAACGAAAAATGTTTGGTACTCACATGTTCATGTATTTGGGAAAAGGAAGTATTGGCGTGAAGGGCGATGAATTTTTGGTGAGGGTGGTGAAAGGAAGAATGGGACAAGGGTTGAACCGACCAGAATCCAGCATTTTTGCGCCAAGAGGAGGAAAAGGCATGAAAGAAACACTTTTGATCGATCCCGAGCAGATTAAAGGAGAAGAGGAGTTGGGGTTTTGGGTTGACCTCGGTTTGGAGCACGCCCGAGAAGCTGCACAAATCGAAAGGAAATGAAGGAATGCATAAAAAGGATAAATCCTCACGCTTATGGATTCTTATGGCGCATTGGCAAATTTTTAGAGCATGGATGGAAATCGAGTTGTATATTGGGGCAACCTGATTGTTCTAAAAGATTCATTGCATGACCGTTCCCTCTCCATCCCTTGATTGGTTCGACACTTTCCCCGAGTTGAAAAGTCCACGATTAAAGATGACTGCCCTTTCCGAAGAGCACGTGCCCATGATTTACGAGATGCGAAAAAATCATCGGGTGAATCGCTTTACTACCGAAGATCTTCCCAACAGTATCGCTTCGGCAAAAGAATACGTTGATCAAGTCAATGATCGTTTTTTACGAAAAGAACAGCTCATGTGGGCCGGGGAGTTAAGTGCCTCGGGCGACTTTATTGGTACTTCCGGCTTTCTCAATTTCGACCTTCAACACGGCTGTGCTGAGTTTGGAGGGGAAATGATGCCTCCATTCTGGGGGAAAAACATTGCTATGGAAGCCATGCAGTCCATTCTCAATTACGGATTTCATGTGATAGGACTCAACCGCGTAGAAACCCGCGTGCACCCCAGCAATCGTGGCGGTATTTACTTGCTCGAAGCCGCGGGATTCAAAAAAGAAGGAGTACTTCGCCAAGCACAGAAAGGAAAGGACGGATATACCGACATCTTTCTGTACGGACTGCTCGAAGGTGAGCTCCGAGGATTTGAGTCCTAGCCCCCATTCATCTCCTTCAGCCACAGAAACAAAAAGAACAACTGGCCTTTCTTATCACTACATTGTTTTTATTATGGAATACAATCAAATCGTTTTAATCTTGCTTTTCGTCCTTGTGCTGGGACTGTTGGTGCTCATTGTTTTGCAACTCACAGCGAAAAGGAACAACGGTAACCAAGCCATGTTGGACCGCTTTCAGGAAGAGCTCCAAAAACTTGATCGCAGTACCCGTGATGAATTTGTGCGCAATCGAGAGGAGAGTCAGAAAAGTGCCCAAGCTAATCGGGATGAACTCAGGACAGCGCTTACAGACAACAGGAAAGAACAACAAAGCTCATTGAAATCCTTCGAAGATGCCTTTAAACAGAGCGTTCAGGATTTTAACGAACTCCAAAAACGGAAGTTCGACGAGCTCCTCCTTCAGCAAGATAAAATCAGAAAAGAAACGGAGGAAAAGCTCGGTAGTGTGCGCGAAACCGTGGAGAAGAAACTCACGAGCATTCAAGAAGACAATGAAAAACGCTTGGAGAAAATGCGCCAAACCGTGGACGAGAAACTGCATGAAACCTTGGAGAAACGACTGAACGACAGCTTTAAACTCGTTAGTGAACGACTGGAAGCCGTGCAAAAAGGGCTGGGCGACATGCAAACCCTGGCCAAGGGGGTAGGTGATTTGAAACAAGTACTCAGTAACGTGAAGACGCGCGGAACTTTGGGTGAAATCCAACTCGCCAATATTCTGGAACAAATCATGGCTCCAGAGCAGTACGAAGCCAACGTCGCCACCAAAAAAGGATCATCAAACTTCGTGGAATTCGCCATAAAACTCCCGGGAGATGAGCGGGGGAGCAGCTTTGTTTACTTGCCCATTGACGCGAAATTTCCGCAAGAAGATTACATTCGTTTACAAGAGGCAAGAGA
>CAZYPV010000085.1:0-1104 GCA_964649515.1 uncultured Comamonadaceae bacterium
CACTTCTCCTCCATTGGGAGAGGTGATGGTGATGAAGGGTTCAGCGATGTTGAAGGTGCTATTGCTCGTGTCAGTGGTACTCGGGTTTGCGAGGTCAGTTACGCGTATGAGCGCATTGGAAGTAATTTCCACAGGCACCACCCAAGGATACAATCCGTCGTTTTCTGTGATGGTAGCAATGATGTTCCAAGAGCTTCCATTGTCGAGGGAATATTCAATTTGTACTTGATTCGAGACAACATACTGGGAAGACCACTGAATGTTGTAATTCTCGTTATGAAACAAGGTTTGACCACCGTTTGGAGCCGTGACGGTGATCACAGCAGTAGCAGGTGATATTTCAAACAGTTGGTTGCTTTGGTCTTGCTTGCAATTTTCGTTGTAATCGCTAATACGAATCAAGGCACTGGTTGACGGTGTATTGGGGACGGTCCAGTAGAAAATACCGTTGGTATTGTAAAAATAGTCGTCGATGTACGTCCAGGAATTCCCGCCATCGAGTGAGTATTCCAAACTGTAGTAATTCGAAGTGCTGCCCGCCACCCAAGTGATGGTTTGATTGCTTCCCCCTTCCCAAACTTCACCGCCATTGGGCGAGGTAAGAATGAGTGGAGCGGCCATACTGAAGGTGAAGTTGGACACATCTTGAACCAAGGAATTGTTGGAGTCCTGAACCCTCACCAAGGCTTGTGTACTTTGGATGTTGGGCACGTTCCAAGCATAACTACCGTTCACTGAGTTGTAAAAAGTAGCAATGGAGGTCCAATTCAAGCCATTATCCGTAGAGTAATCGATGCTATAAAACTGTGAGGTTCCACTGGCATTCCAAGTGATGTTTTGTGTAGTACATCCTTGGTAAACCTCACCACCATTGGGGGAAGTGATGGTGATGGATTGAGCAAAAAGCGCGGCACTCAGTGCAACGAACATCGTCGTAAGGACAGAACGGATCATAGTTAAGGTTTTGTCTGTCAAAGATACGAACATCTTACGATTAGCGCCTAAGGGCAAAAACGCAACCCTTGCGAAGCAAAGCGGATGCTGCCCGAGCGAAGCCAATGCTGCCTTAGCTTAGCCGAAGTTGGTTGAGCGGAGTCGAGGTTG
>CAZYPV010000085.1:1204-12136 GCA_964649515.1 uncultured Comamonadaceae bacterium
GTTGAGCGGAGTCGATGTTGGTTGAGCGGAGTCGATGTTGGTTGAGCGGAGTCGATGTTGGTTGAGCGGAGTCGAAACCAAGTTCTCCCCCCAAAACCCAACATAAGTCCACACTTCTTGTTAAGTTTACAAAACAAGACCATTGCTATGAAAAAACGAGACTTCATTAAACTCACCGGATTGGCCAGTGCCGGACTCATCATTGCCCCTCTCGCATCGTGCGGAGACTCCAACCCTGAAGAGGCAAACGACATCACAGAAGCAATTCCTGCGGAGGCAGCACCGAATGTAGACTTCCTTTTGCCAAAATTGCCTTTTGCATACAACGCCTTGGATCCAAAGATTGATACCATCACAATGGAGATCCATCACGGAAAACACCATGCGGGATATGTGAGAAAACTGAATGCAGCGGTGGCGGAAGCTCCCGGCTTTGCAGGAATGGACATTGAAACATTGTTGGCCAAAGTGGAAGTGGATGATACCGCTCTTCGGAACAATGGCGGTGGACATTATAACCACAGCATGTTTTGGGAAATTTTGAAGCCGGGCGGACCCACCAAGCCAGAAGGTGAATTGGCTGCGGCCATCGCCAGTACTTTTGGCAGCTATGAGGCCTTTGCAGAGCAGTTCTTCTCGGCAGCAAAAACTCGTTTCGGGTCAGGCTGGGCTTGGTTAAACCTCGATGCAAACAATCAGCTCTTCATTTCATCCACCCCCAATCAAGACAATCCCTTGATGGTGAATATTGTGGAAGAAACAGGAACGCCTATTTTGGGCATTGATGTTTGGGAACACGCCTACTATTTGAACTATCAAAACAAACGAGGAGATTACATCCAAGCTTTCATGGAATTGATCAACTGGAATGTAGTGGCCGAAAACATGAAAAAAGCGATGAAGTAAACCCAAAAAGGGTGCGGATTTAAATCAATCCGTAAACAATAGCAACAAGACCTACCAAAGCGCAGTAGATGGCAAAATAAGTCAGCTTACTGCGCTTTACTATTTTAATCATCCAGGTGCAGGCGAGCAAACCGGCGACGAAAGCAGCAATGAATCCGGCGCCCAATACCACGGGTTCGCTCACAACTTCTTGAGCGGGAGCTTCCAAGTATTTTTTGAATTTCAAAAGTGCCGCACCTAAGATGGGAGGAAGCACCATCAGGAAACTGAAACGCGCTGCTTGTTCTTTGTTCACACCCAAGAGTAAACTGGTGGCTATGGTAGAACCTGAACGACTTATTCCTGGTAAAATGGCCACAGCCTGCGCTAACCCCACCAAAACCGATTTCCCAAAAGTCATTTCCCCCGTTTTTTGAGGCGCAAAATGGGTGAGGAATAATAAGGCACTGGTAAACAGTAACATGCAACCCACAAAGAAAATGTTCCCGGTGAAAAGGGCTTCAATTTGTTCTTCGAAGAGCAGGCCAACAATCAAAATGGGGATCATGGAAAGCACAATCTTTGCGGCAAACTGAGTTTCTTCATTCCACTTAAATTGGAGCAAACCCTTGAGCAAATTCAGGATGTCTTTGCGATAAATCACAATGGTAGAAAGCGCAGTTGCGGCGTGCACGATAACGCTGAAGAGCAAACCTTCCTTGGGTACACCATCTTCACTCAGCATTTCTTTGCCCAGTTCCAAGTGCCCAGAACTGCTCACGGGTAAAAACTCTGTGAGCCCTTGAATGATGCCAAGAATGATGGCTTCGATTAAACTCATGCGCTGGGATTAGGCTTCTTTCTCGCTCTGGGAATTGGGCTTTTTCATGATGGCATACATCACCAAACCATAACCACTCAAAACCACAATGGGCGCTAAGGTAATTCGGCGAAAACTGAAGATAGCATCACTGAATTCGTTGGGATCTTCACTTCCTCCACCAGACATAAGAATGAATCCAAGAATCACCACTACCAAACCAATCATGAGGAAAAGGTAGTTTTGACGTTGAAAGGCGAATGACTTGTTTTTCATGTGCTTGAATTGAGCTTCAAAGATAGCAATACCCCTGACTTCGCGAAGCAAAAGAACCTTAATACAATTGATCCTGACGCAATCGGATGTATTTATTTACCGCAAAATAGGTGCTGATCCAAGAAATCAAGATGCCCAAGAGCACCACAATTCCAAAGAGTTGGATGAAGGTAATGAGGTCGGTTTGCTCAAAAGCTTCTGGGTTTTCTTGCTGAAGAAAGATCAAGGCGCCCATCAAAATGGAGAAGGCTAGAAGCCCGCTAATGAGACCAAACCAGATGCCTTGCCAAATGAAGGGCCTGCGAATGAATCGCCGTGTGGCTCCCACGAGTTGCATGCTTTTGATAAGGAAACGTTTGGAAAAGATGCTCAAACGAATGGTGTTGTTGATCAGCGCAATGGCAATGAAGAGGAGGAGTCCGGCAACAACGAGTAGCGGGATGGTGATTTTTTGAAGTCGTTCTTCAATGCGCTCCAAAAGCACGCGTTGGTAGTCTACTTCTTCAATCCCGCGCACTTCCAAAAGCTTCGCCTCAATCCATTCCATGCTGTCTAAACTGGAGTAATTGCTGTGTATTTTGAGGTCGATGGACGGAGGGATGGGATAGTAGCCAAGGAAATCAACAAAGGACTCACCCAGCTCTTTCTCCATCATGGCGCTGGCTTCTTCTTGGGTAATGTAAGCGGCTTCTTTGGTAAAGGTTTCAGCCTCAATCCACTTTTTAACACGTTCAATTTCTTCAGTGGGAAGGTCGTTTTCAAGAAAAACCTGAACGGTCATGGACTCCTTCAATTGTTTTTTCCACGCATTGCCTTTCATGGCAATCAAGCTCAAAACCCCAAGCAAACAAAGGGTGAGCGTAATTCCCACAACGGTGCTAAATGCGGCAGACCAGCTGCCTCGGGTGGTTTTGAATGGAGATCTTGACATGGGATGCAAATTAGTGCGCTTTTCTTCGTTGTGGTAACGCTTCGTGTTTCATTTTTAGTCTTGAGCTTGTTGATAACCCTTCACCCCCCGATTGCCTTGGAGTCCGCCTGTATGAACGCAGAGTATTTTTTTTCCAAAAGACCAAGCTCCATTTTGAAGCAATTTGCTCAAGGCCATCATCATTTTTGCGGTGTAAAGGAAGTCGAGCTCAACGCGATTTTCACTTTGGAACTGCTGTTGAAAGTGAATGAGCTCTTCGTTCACTTTTGCAAAGCCGCCACAGTGTCCGCCCAAATGCAGATGTACGCCTTCCATCACTTCGTCAACACTTGCTTCATCGAAGAGAAAATAGAGCAATTGTTGCTTGATTTCTTCCCGAAGATAAGCTCCTTGAGCAATGGCAGGAAAGCCCAAAACAGGAGTGTTGCCCGAACTTAAAGCAATGCCCGCAAGCGTGGTTCCAGTGCCTACCGGACAAGCAATTACATCGTATTCCGAAGCCAGATCACTGCTCACAATTTCCATGGTTCCGTTCAAACCTAGATAGTTCGATCCTCCCTCAGGAATGAGGTGAAAGGAGCCAAAACGATCCCGTAAGTATTGCTTAAAAAAGGGTTCATTCCTTTCCTTGTATTCAGCCCTTGAGATGAAGTGAAGTTCCATTCCTGCTGATTGGCAATCAAGCAGGGTTTTTGACCACACCTTGGGTTCCTCTCCTCGCACAATACCGATGGTTTGGAAGCCTTCCCGCTTCCCGGTGAGGGCCAATGCGTGCAAATGGTTGCTCCAAGCTCCTCCAAAACTCAAAAGGCTTGTTCTTCCATCTTTTCGTGCTTTTTCAAGATTGTATTTTAGTTTGAACCACTTGTTTCCCTGGGCTTCTGGGTGAAGCAAGTCCAAGCGCAAAAGATGAAGATCATACTCTGGAGCTACCCCAAAAGGGGTCAAATTCATCTTGTCGATGGAGGCTTTCATTGAAACAAAGGTAGCAACTTGCTCCCATCCATCTGTGGAACAATTGCAAAGAAAACGCCCTTTGAAAATGGATCAAAGGGCGCTCAAGTTTGCTAAAATGAAGGTGGTGAACCTTAATGACTCACCATGGGGTCAAGTCCTTTCGCTTGATCCACAAAATTTTCCAATTGCTTCAAAGAGGGTACGCGTCTTACCAATTTCTTTTTGGCGTTGAGGTCGCTCATGGCGGTGTGCAAGTTGGCCGCATTTCTGTTGCGAAGTTCTTTCACGGTGTCCACTCCACTGGCTTCCAAAAGTTCAGAAGTTTCACTTCCAACTCCTTTGATGCGGTAGAGGTCTGCCATGTTTACCCACTTCAAGATTTTTTTCTCATCGATTCCACTGCTGGCGGCAATGGATTTTCGCCCCGATTTGTTGTGTCCAGCTTTTAAAAGCCCTTCAACGGTGCGAATCCCGGCGGAACGAAGCTTTTCGGCCATCGCCGGACCGATTCCTTCGATATCATCAATTTTATTTGACATGGTGCTATAAATTTGGTTAAACAGGTCAATTTTAGTGAAAAAATCGAAACCTTCCACACTCAAGATCAGCACGAAAGGTTAGTTTTTTGTTAAGTCATCACTAGGATGTATGAGCGTAGATGGCATTTAGTTAAAACAACCAATTTCACTTCCTTCCTTCAAAGCTTTTTCCGCGTAGAATTCCTGCTCGCTTTGAATGCGGATAAACGCTTCACACGCCTCGCTTCTTCTCCCTAGATTTTTGAGACACATGGCTGTGTAGAATGCACTTTCTCTTCGAAATACACTCACACCATCATTTTCTTCGGTGGTAAGTTGTGCCAAACTTCCTTCAAAATCTCGCAGCTCATAAAGACACATCGCTCGGTAAAATCGTCCGTTCGCGTCTCCAGGAAATTGATCGAGAATGAGTGCAAACATGTTGGCTGCAGTGGGGTAATTTTTTGCCGCAAACTCAGCAAGGGCCATGTCCAAATACTGGGTGTATTGAATGCTAAATGTGGGCTCTTCGTTGATCTTATTTTCCTCAACGTAGGTGTTTTCGAAAGCGGGATGAAGTCCGGTATTCTTCTGTAAGTCTTCCAAAGAAACCACCTCTTTTCGCAAATTCCGGTAGTCGGCCACTTTATATGTTCGAACGTGATAGATTTCATTCCCAAGACCGTGTTCTACTTGCTGCCGCACTTGCTCTGCACGGTCGTCTTTGTATTCAGAAAGTCGGTTCAAGACGGTTTCCAATTCAATCTTCTGCATTTTTTCGGTGTCCAACATGCGTTCATCTTTTTCATCGGAGATTTGAGTTGCTTCCGTTCCAGCTTGGATGTTCTCCACCAAAACGTAGGCATCGTCTATCGGCTCATCTTGATCTCCGTCCTGTTGGGTGATGAGTGCGATGGTGGAGTCGTTGGATGCTACGGCAAGCACTTTCATTTCACCTTTTTTGGGCTGATCTTTTTCTTGATTTTCTGAGGAGTTGGGCGCTTCCAAGAGTCCGGCGTTCGGTTTTTCAATGTTTTGCTCCTGTTTTGCGATGTTGAACCTCCAAATGGCCAAGGTGAGAAGCAAGCCCATCAATACCACTCCGGTGTACCATCCCCACTTGTTGGAAGAGGTACTTTTGAATCCGGTTTTGTTGTTCCAATGACGCAGGGCTTCCGGATCTTCAAAACCCTCCATCGCATCAGCCAAAAAAGGATCTTCAAGCGCCATTCTCTCCAAGCGATGAGCCGCTTTCGAACTCAATTCTCCCGCATGATACTTGCGTATTTCTTCAGCAGAAACGGGGCGATTTGTTGATTTGGATTTCATCGTTTTTCTAGAATTAGCTGCAAATTTCGTTTGCCATTTTGAATGTAGCTTTTCACTTTTTTCAGCTCAAAACCGGTCTTTTCTGCGATGTCTTGATAACACATTTCTTCCAAGTAAAAGAGCTTCACACATTGAGCTTGATGCGGCTTTAGGGTGTCAAGGGCGTCTTCCAAGGCAAGCAATTGGCTTTCAAGTGCCGTTTTTTCTTCCATACGCGTTTGACCATCATCTTCCAAGTCCTTCATCAACGCTTCCGGTGCGCGTTTTTTTCGGAGTCGCATGAGGCATTCGTTCTTCACTACAACGTACAGCCAGCCTTTGAACTGATTCACTTCTTTCACCAAGAGTTCTTTAAGCAATTTCTCGAAAACCTGCATCACAAGGTCGTCAGCATCCGAAGTGTTTTTCAAGTACTTCATGGCAGTACCAAAGGCCAAATGGGCGTGCCTTTCATAAAGCACCCCCACCAGCTTTTGATCTTGCGTGTCGCGGTATTGTGCCACCAGCAACTCGTCGCTCAATCGTGTGATATGTTTTCTTCTCTTGATCAAATGTTATGGGTTCTGACTAGCAATCCACTCGTTGTAAAGGTCAAAATAATTCTTGGATTCAATGACAATCACTCCACCTGTTAAATCACCATACTTCGCAGGAACCCCACCGGTGTAAACTGAAATGGAACCGATTCCGCTCGCAGGAAGGCTTCTGAAGTTCCCCGTTATTTTCATTCCGTCCACCATGTATTGAACAGCATTGGATCGCGAACCTCTGAAATACAATTCCTGACCATCAGGGCTGGAGCTCACGCCGGCAGTCATGCTTGTTACAATGGCTTTGACGTCTCTTTTCGCCGGACTGTTTTTAATCATCTCCGCACTTACAGTGATTTTTGATGCTTCTTCAGGGTCAATAAGCGGGATGGCGTAAGTAATGACCTCCACTTCCGGACCCATAAAAGTAGCCACACTCATGCTTTGATCTTTGATGTAGGAGATTTGATCTGGATCAACACGAATTTCATTGATCTCTTTCGTCACATACCCAATAAAGGAGATGTTCAAGTTATAGATGCCCGGTTTCAAAGGTTTCAGGATGAATCTTCCATCGATGTCGGTCATCGCACCAATCTGTTGTTCGCCAGCCATAACAAAAACATTAGCACCAATAAGGGCTTGATTGTTTTCGTCAAAAACCTTTCCTCGGATCTCGCCGAAGTTGTTTTGCGCTTGTATCACGGTTCCTCCAAGGAAGAGCGCCAAAAGTAGGATTGCATTTTTCATGATTTAAATTTTAAAGGTTTTGAAACTGTTCTCCTCTTTAAGATGCAGCTCATCATCACATTCCATAAAATCGATTGAATTTTTTTTGATTTTACTTTTTAACTCCTCGGAGACAACCTTTTTCCATGTTCACTTGTCTTATTGGCACTACAATGCTGCTTAATATGAAGTACTTACGTCTACTCTTTGCCCTTGCCTTTCTTTTATTGCTCCATTCTGCGGAAGCGCACGGTCCGCGTTCTTCGTTTGAGTTCATTGCCAATCAATCACAATGGGCTAACCAGGTTGAGTTTCGAGCAAGAATGGGAGGAAGTAGTGTTTTTCTTGAGAAGCATGCCTTCACTTGGAGTTTGATTCATCCGGAAGACCTTACTCTTGTGCACGATGCCCAACAGCTTTCGCCTGAGGAACAAGCTCAGGTAATGTTGAGAGGACACGCATACAAGGTGAATTTTTTAGGAGCAAATCAGAATACAAACCTCTCGGGTGAAGAGGAAAAATCACATTACTACAACTTTTTTATTGGGGATGATGAAAGCAAATGGGCGTCCAAGGTTCCTGCTTTTGGCGCTGTGAAATACGAATCCTTGTGGAATGGAATTGGGATGCGCGTTTACAACAGCGATAGCCATTTTAAATACGACTTTTTAGTAGCCGCAGGAGCAGACGCTGGGCAAGTGCGTTTTGAATATGAAGGAATTGATGCGGTGAGTCTTGTTAATGGCGACCTACGTTTTGAAACGAATGCAGGAACCATCATTGAACAAGCGCCTTTCGCCTATCAAATGAATGGAACAAGCATGCAGGAGGTTCCGTGCTCATATACGCTCGTGAATGGGGTGGTGGGATTTGAATTCCCAGAAGGTTATGATACCAGTAGATTGCTTACCATCGACCCTATTGTTATTGCAAGTACACTTTCGGGGAGTGACGGAGACAGCAATTATGGTCACTGCGCAGCATTCGATATTGCAGGAAATATTTATACGGGAGCCATCGCCTTTGGACCCGGGTATCCAACAACGCTTGGAGCTTTTCAAGAAACATTTTCCGCTGGCGGAGGCTTCGGTGTTGATATTGCGGTTAGTAAACTCAACCCAACCGGCACCGATTTAATTTACGCCTCTTACCTTGGTGGAAATAGTGGTGATTATCCCCATTCATTGATCATCAATAATCAAGGGCAACTATATGTTTATGGTTCTACAGATTCGCAGGATTTTCCAACTTCAGCCAACGCATATGACGATACTCCAAACGGGGGAATTGACATTGTTGTTTCTTGCTTTAGCGAAGACGGTACGGCACTCGTTGGTTCGACGTATGTTGGCGGATCGGGAACGGATGGACGAAACCAATTTTCAACCAATTACGGCGATCAATACCGGGGAGAAATTTTCTTAACCCAAGATGGTTTGCCCGTGATTGCATCGAACACTGCTAGTGACGATTTTCCAACGTCCGTCAATGCATATCAAACTACCTTCGGCGGCGGCGGTCAGGATGCAGCTGGTTTGAAATTCAATGCTTCTTTGAGCAACCTCCTTTGGTCGAGCTATTTTGGTGCTGGAGGAGATGATGTTGGACTCGGAATACGAACGGCTGAGAATGGCGATGTTGTGATGAGTGGAACGGCAGGAGCTGGACTTCCTACGACTACAGGCAGCTATCAGCCGAATTTGGCGGGAGATCGCGACGGTTTTATTGTTCGTTTCAACCCCGCAGGAAGTGCCGTTAATGCATGTACCTATTTTGGAACCCCAGAACTCGATCAGTGTTTTTTCATTGACTTGGACAACGACGAAGATGTGTGGGTTTATGGACAGTCGGCAGGAGATATGCCCATTGTGGGCGATGTATTCAATCAACCCGACGGTTCGCTTTTCATTAGCAAATTCAATCCCAACCTCACTTCCCTAGAAGTTTCTAGCCGTATTGGTGAGGGCAGTCAGTGGGGAGGAAGCGCGGCAGTCCCAGTGGCTTTTTTGGTCGATCGTTGTGATAACATCTACATCAGCGGGTACAGCGCGCAGGACGGTTTGCCGCTAACCGATGATGCGGTTTATGATGATGGGGGTTTTTATCTTGCCGCCTTTGGTATCGATATTTCTACCTTAGAATTCGGAACCTATTATCCTTCAAATCACGTGGATGGAGGAACGTCTCGTTTTGACAAAAACGGAATTGTTTACCAAGGAGTTTGCTCTGGTGGCGATTTTCCCACAAACCCAGATGCTTGGGGACCAGTACAAAATACAGGATGGGACATTGGTGTATTTAAAATGGATTTTGAAGTTTCAGGAGTAAATGCCAGCTTGACTGCCAGCGCCGAAGCTCTGAACGGATGTGCTCCACACAATGTTGATTTTCAGAATTATTCTGTTGGAAACATCTTTGAATGGGACTTTGGAGATGGTTCACCCATTTCCGATGAGTTCGAACCGTCACACGAATACACCGAGCCAGGGGTTTATGAAGTGCGATTGATTTCCAGCGACGAGCTTTCTTGCAACCTCGCAGACACGGCCTACATCGAAATTCAAGTGAGTGTGCCTACGGATTTTCAGGCGGCATTCACCAGTACGCTGAATTGCGAAGACCTGAGCGTTTCCACCCAAAACGAAACGGGTGTGGATTGGCTGGATTATACTTGGGACATGGGTGATGGAACCATTATTGAAGGGTTTGAAGCGAATCATGCCTATGCCGAAGAAGGAGATTACACCATCACCCTTTCTGCGGTAGACAATGGCTGTGATGGAGACGATGAGGCTTCGCAAGAGATCAGCATTGTAGGGGCAGTTCAGGCCGAATTCAGCGCCAGTGAACTGGAGGGTTGTGGAGAATTGAATGTAGATTTTACCAACTCCAGTAACGGATTGACCTACGAATGGAATTTTGGCGATGGCAGCGACGCCGTTTTTGATGACGAAACGAGTCATACCTTCTTCGGTCCGAATACTTTCGAAGTCCAGTTAATCGCTTTTCACCCCGAAAGCTGTAACCTCAGCGATACCACGGTGCTCGAAGTGAATGTAGGTGCGATTCAAGCCATCGAGTCTGACTTCACCCTATTCCAAAGCGATTGCGAATTACTCGAAGTAAGCGGTGAAGAGAATGCGATTGGCCAGAACCTCACTTACACTTGGAACATGGGCGATGGTACGGTTTACAACACCCCAAACATCACCCATAACTACGAGGCTACCGGTTTGTACAATGTGACGCTCCAGGTGTTCGATGAACTTTGTGATTTAGAGGCCAGCAGTAATTTGGATGTGAATGTGCAAAATGAAGTCACAGCACAGATTGGGAACGATGAGCTTTCGGCGTGCAATCCTTTTTCGGTAGAATTTATGAATCAGAGTGCAGGTAGCGTGTTTACTTGGGATTTTGGTGATGGCAGCGAATTGTATCAAGGTCAGTTTGCCAGTCACGAATACCCCAATGCAGGAAACTACACCGTAACCCTCACGGTTGAGGGTGTTGGGGCATGTGAAGGGCTTGATGTCACGACAATTGAGGTGGAAGTAATTCAAACGCCTACCATCGAGTCCATTTTTGAAGTGGAGCAAATTGGGGCGTGCGAGAGTCTAGAAATCGCTACTGAAAACCTCAGTATTGGTGATGACCTTAACTATCAGTGGATCATTGAAAACGATGTATTTTATGACGAGAACACCACCTACACCTTCAACGGTGCAGGCAGTTATAACGTGGAACTCACGGTTTCAGAAGACCTTTGTAACACCAGCAATACTTCTTCCCAAACCATAGAAGTGATTCCCGGAATCGACTTCAACTTCCCTCCAGATGAGCCTTTGTGTTACTATGAAGATGGTATTCAGCTTAGCAGCGGAATTGATCCGAATGCAGATGTTGAGTGGTCTACCGGAGAAACCACACACGAAATATTTGTAACAGAACCCGGAGATT
>CAZYPV010000086.1:0-4407 GCA_964649515.1 uncultured Comamonadaceae bacterium
GACGCTACCGAAAATGAAGGATGTACCTATCCTGATGAGGACTTCCTCGACTGCGATGGAAACTGCATCAACGATGCCGACATGGACGGTATTTGTGATGAAAACGAAATCTTCGGCTGTACCGACATGATGGCCTGCAACTTCAATCCGGAGGCTACGGAAGATGATGCATCGTGTATTCTGGTTGGAGATGCTTGTGACGACGGCAATCCGGACACCGAAAACGACCAAATTTTGATGGATTGCTCTTGTGCCGGAACACCCATCGATGTTTTGGGATGTACCGACGAAGCTGCTTGTAACTACAACCCCGATGCAACCCTTGATGACGGATCTTGCGAATATGTGAGCACCTTCACCATCGGTGGACCAGTGCAAGTGATGGGGAACGAAGAAGTGAGCTACACTTATACCAACACCGCAGGAAGCACCTATGAGTGGAGTGTTGAAAACGGTTCCATCGTTTCTGGACAAGGTACCAACAGTGTGGTTGTACTTTGGGACAATACGGTGCAAGGAAGCATCAGTGTGGTTGAAACCAATTCTGCCAACTGCGAAGGCGATGAAGTGAGCGTCGATATTAGCATCGAACCCATTGGAATTTTAGAACAAGAATCCCTTGGATTGCGCTTCTATCCCAACCCTAGTGATCAAGAATTAACCGTGCAAAGCGAAAGTTTGGAAGCTTATGAACTGAGCATTTATGACGCTACGGGCAGATGTGTTTACAGCTCCACAGCGCAAGGTCAGGCAAGCATCAACACCAGCCACTTTGCCGAAGGTACCTACATCTTGAAATGCCACAATGCATCCTTCTCGAAGCGTAGCAAATTGATCATTCAGCACTAGACATACCCTTTTTTCATTATTGAAAGCGTCCATACCGTTCCTAGAATGGTGTGGGCGCTTTTTAGTAAATATCAGCCCTGTTTCTTCCTCAAAATACACCATTTGTCGTATCCCAAACACGGCGCTCTTGGTAGATCTTTGAAACATGAAATCAACTTTAAAAGTCGGCATGGTGCTCATATGTAGCATACTGCTGTTCAGCGCATGTAAAAAAGTAGAATGGCGGGATGACGTTTTGGTGGAAGCCGTTTCCATCAATGATGAAGCTTACGACAGCAATAACCCAGCACAACGGGAAGTGGAAAATGGAGATACTCTCCTTGTAAAATACCGGTTTGAGTGTCCCACCGGTTTCGCGGAATTGTACTGCACTCCCGACCTCGAAGAAGATTACAGCGAGCGCATTCTTGTGAGTCCAGAAGTGGGCGCCCTCAATGGTGAGATTGTATTTCAATACATCGTGGAGGAAGTCATTCCTCAAGAACCAATTGCCCTCTCCATTCAATCGGTGATGCGCTGTATCGTGATTGATCAGAATGGAAATACTGGAGAGTTCCGATTTCAATTTTCAAAACCAGCGTAATGAAAAAACTATTCTTCCTACTCCTCCTACTTCCCTTTTCACTTCAAGCCCAAGTTGAGAACTGGTATGGAGTTGATTTGAGCCGACTCGGGTATCGCCACAACGTGTTGACTTTTGAAAATGCCCCAAACGGACAAGCATCACTTTACCAAGACAATCCTTTGAGAACCGTGAAAGGCGCCAGTTGGGAATTTAGTTCTGAAATTATTGGCAAGCACGTTTATTTTGGCATCAATGGCAGCTTTCTTTTCGATATTGGAACCACGCTCTGGACGTTCAAAGAAAAGGACCGCTGGTATGAAAACAGCGAATACAAATTGGAGCGCGGTGAGCTCATTCCTGTGCAACTTGCTTTTGGAAGCAACATCGGAAAATACTTTGCCTTGTATGCAGGAGGACAGTACCAGTATACCACCTTTGGCATCAATTACAACCGCAATTCATCTCCTTTTCGAGACGTGTACATTGGCGGGAATCAGCGTGGGGCGGGAATTCATGCCGTTTTCGCAAAAGGAATGTTTTTTGCCCGCTATTCTTACATGCACGACTGGATTAGGGCCGCCAAGGAATTCACAGGAATGGCCTACACCCACGAATTCGCGCTGCACTTCGGTCCGCAAAAACTGGGTGCTTTCGTAAAATGCAACTACGTCTATCGCGAAATGGATGCAGGTTATTTTATGGTTGATCGCACGGAACGCCAAGTGCAGGAAGGTGTGGTGGAACGAGATGTTATTCCTGGCGAAATCGGCTCCCAATTTTCCCTTAGCGTGGGCATTTTCGCACAAGGACTCTTTAGCGGACTCTCATCTCTCGGTGCTCAAGCCATCTCTACAACAGAAAGAAACATTCGCAAAGAACGAAATGAGAAAAAACGAAGAACCATCGAGTGGAAAGAATAAACACCTCGCTCCACTTTTGAGATCAACCTTAGAACGTGCTTTATTTTCGCACCTAAGCATGGAGGACAAGCTGAAATAGACTACCCTTTCAGCGCTGAAAAACTTGCAACACACTGACTTACAACAAACAAGAAGCACTTTTAAAATAAAACTCGTCCTGTGTCGAACATTAAAAATCTTGGCAGTTATTTGTCAGGATTTTTTTTGATTCTATATGACTGAATATGATGGCTTTGAGCTTTTGGTTGAAGGCTTGATGAGTGAGCGTTATGGAGTATGTGATCACTTGTTTTCCGATGAGCTCGTTCAAGGTTTGCGGCAAAACCTCTACCGCTATGCTGCCGAAGGAGAAATGCATCCTGCGGGCATCGGTAGAAGGTTTGATTATCAAAAAAACACTGAAGTACGAGGCGATCTCATTCGGTGGATCAACGTGGAAGAAGGGAATGCCCACGAAGTTGCTTTCATTGCCTGCATTGAGCGCTTCATTCGGCACTTGAACAGCACGTGTTATACATCTCTGAACAGTTTTGAATTTCACTATGCGAGCTACGAAGCGGGCAGTTTTTATAAACGCCACCTCGATCAATTCAAAAGTGAAAAAGGACGTAAATTTTCGTTTGTACTTTACCTCAACGACGGTTGGGATGAAAGTGAAGGTGGGCGATTGTCTTTGTACATGGATGAAGAACGTGTAGATAGCGTATTTCCGCTTGGAGGTCGATGCGTTTTCTTTAAAAGTGACGAAATGGAACACGAAGTGCATCCTGCACCCAACAGAAATCGAATCTCAATTGCCGGGTGGTTGAAAAACATCTAGGTAAGTCCTCCGTCGGAAAGTGCTATCTTGCAGCAACAACCTAACCCAATGAAAAATCTACAATTCCCCCTCAATTTCAAATTTAAAATTGGAACCCTTGCCAACGACTTCGTTGCCACTGATGCCTCGGGTACAACCGTAGCATATGTGCGCCAGAAGATGTTCAAACTCAAGGAAGACATCCTCATTTACAGCAACGAATCCAAATCAGATACCTTATTTCGCATCAGGGCCGACCGCTGGTTGGACTTTTCCGCAGCCTACAGTTTTACCGATAGAGATGGAAAAGAGATGGGGAAAATTGTGCGAAAGGGTTGGAGATCGATTTGGAAAACCTCCTACGAACTCGTCGATCAGCACCAAAACATTCAGTACCACGTGAACGAAGAAAACGCTTGGGTGAAGGTGTGGGATTCGCTTTTGGGTGAAGTTCCTTTGCTCGGTATGTTTACGGGTTACTTCTTCAATCCCGCCTACCTTGTTACCGATCTACAAGGCACGGTTGTGGCAAAAATCAAGAAACAAGCTTCCTTTTTTGGCCGACACTTTGAGGTGAGCAAACTTCAGGACATCGACCAAGACGATCAAGAACGCATCATGCTTGGCTTGATGATGATGATCTTGCTGGAACGAAGAAAAGGATAGGAACTTCAAACCATTATGGCATCAACTTTGTTTGAAAGAATACGCCATTTGCCGTCTCAGGATGATTTAAGTAGCACCTAGATTTGCAAGGCAAGGGTTTGTACTGAAAAACAATGCAAGAAATTAGTCCGTTCATTTGAGCGGACTTTTTTTATGCCTTCATGTAATAAAATAACAGCAGCTTTCGTACTACTACAAAGAACCCTAATGATTCATCGCCTAACACTCCTTTTTCTCCTCTTCGGTCCTGCACTTTTCGCCCAAAAAACCACTCCTACAGCTTTAGCCGAGGCTGCGGCACAGCTCACTGAAGACAAGGTGGTTTACGACCCCTCGTATTTTTCAATTGACTACCCCATGGGGGATGTTCCCGCAGATCGTGGTGTGTGCACCGATGTGGTGGTAAGGGCTTATCGAAAATGCGGCATCGACCTTCAGCAAAAAGTACATGAAGACATGAAGGCGAACTTCACCATTTACCCTCAACGCTGGGGCTTGCGCAGACCAGACAAGAACATTGATCATCGTAGGGTTCCCAACCTCATGACCTTCTTTGAGCGATTTGGCGAAGTGCTCCCGAATAGCAGTGAGAGCAATGACTATCAGCC
>CAZYPV010000086.1:4507-11464 GCA_964649515.1 uncultured Comamonadaceae bacterium
GAGGCGTAATGCAATCGCAAAACTTTTTCAATGTTAGAAGTAGTAGAATTCCCAAGACGTAGCCAAACAATTTTTGGAGGATGTCCCCACACCAAAGAGTACTCGTAAAAATCAGCGTCGAATGTGACGATGGTATAGCCTTTAGTTTTAGCAAATTTCCAAATCTCTAAGTCTGATGAATTTTCAAGACCCAAATCCCTCACTTGTGCACAACTAGGAAAGAGATCCTCTAGCTTTTTTACCAGACGAAAAGAAATATTTTGATCGAATAACAGCCTCATGAAGCATTGCCCAAAAGTCCTTCTCTCGAAGCTGCATAGAATAAACAAGCTTTGATCATCTCTTCTGATAACTCAGGAAAATCTTCAATAATATCGGAAGTTGTCATACCGTGCGCTAACCAAGACAAAACATCAGCAACAGCTATTCGTGTTCCGATTAAAACTGGCTTTCCAAATCGCTTAAACGGCTTAATTTCTATATAGTGTGCTAAATTCATAGTATCAAATATCGGATATTCCTCCCAAAGTTGTTTACGTCTGGAAACACAAATGAAACATGATGTTATTTCCTCAAAAGCCATCAGACTCATCGTGCACAACATCGGTACTGGGCTGGTGTTTGAAGATGTACTTTTTGAGTATAAAATCATTGGGCATTATCGGTATTTGGGGTAATGGGGATTGATCTGTTCGAGTAGCGAAGAATTGAGTCATTTTAGAATACAAATCCACACATCCTCCTTGCCCAAAACAACCAATTTCACTACTTTCCCAATTGAAAACTCTCCACTTATTCATCTGAAAAATCCACCAAATACCCCAAGCCATGAACGATAAAATCGACTGCCCCAATTGCGGACACTCCTTTGATGTAGAAGAAGCCCTTGCGGGAAAATTGGAAGCGAGTCTTCGAAAGGAATTTGAGCAAAAAGCTGCGATCCAGGCGGAAAAACTCAATGAACAAAGACAAAATTTAGCCGCACAAGAAAAACAACTTCAAGCAGAAAAAGAAGCCCAAAACGAACGCTTGAAGGAGCAGTTGAACTTGGCCCTTGCAGCAGAACGAGAAAAAATCGCGAAGCAAAATAAAGAAGAGGTTCAGCAAGAACTGGACGCCCTCCGCGAAGAAAACCTCAAACGCAAAAACGAAAATTCCGCTCTTCGAAAAAAAGAGGTGGAGATGATGCAAAAAGAACAAGCCCTGAAAGAAAAGGCGGAAGAATTGGAACTGGAAGTGCAGAAAAAAATGCTCGAACAGCAAAAAAGCATCGAAGAAAAGGCGGCCATGAAAGAGCGCGAAAAATTTGAAATGGAGCGCCTCTCCCTTCAAAAGCAAATTGACGACAATAAGAAACTCGCCGAGGAAATGAAGCGCAAGGCAGAACAGGGAAGCATGCAACTTCAAGGGGAAGTACAAGAACTCGCCCTGGAAGATTTGTTGACCCGAACCTACCCCTTCGATCGCATTGAAGAGGTGTCCAAAGGAATTCGTGGGGCGGACTGCTTGCAATACGTGGTGAATGAACTTCAACAGGAATGTGGAAGCATTGTGTACGAAAGCAAACGCACCCAAAATTTCTCCAACGAATGGATTGAGAAGTTGAAAAACGACCAAGTTTCTTGTAAAGCCGATATTGCGGTGATCGTTACGCAAACCATGCCCAAAGACATGGAGCATTTCGGACTAAAAGACGGGGTGTGGATCTGCAGTTTCAGAGAGGTGACCAGCGTTTCATTGGCATTGAGGGAAATGCTACTGCGCTTGCACCGCATGAAATCTTCCGAAGAAAACAAAGGCGATAAAATGCTCTTGCTTTATAACTACCTCACCAGCAATGAATTTGTGCAAAATGTACAGATCATTACCGAGAATTACAGCGGAATGTTGGAGCAACTGAACTCCGAAAAACGCGCCATGCAGAAAATCTGGAAACAACGCGAAAAGCAAATTTGGGCGGTACAAGAAAACATTGGAGCACTCTTTGGCTCCATCAAAGGAATTGCTGGAAACGCCCTGCCCAACACCACTTTTTTGGAACTGGATGAAGGCGATAAGGAGTAGCGAAGCGCAAAATGAAAGCCGCCCTAACGAAGAAGTTCGTAATTTGCTCTCGTGAAACAAGCCTTCTACAAAACCATTTATCATCCCAAAATTAATCCCACGGTATTGCGCCTCAACCGCTTGTTGCTGCCGTTCATGAAAAACAAAGTGCGCATTCCGCCATCGGGAATCATCACCCTCAAAAATGCCGAAGGAAAAAAAGTGAGGATGAAAACCAACCAAAGCAGCTTTGTTACGCAGCTCTTGTATTGGGAAGGATATGAGCAATTTGAATATGTCTCGCTCTTTACCGAGTTGATTAAAAAGGTGGACTGCTTTTTCGACATTGGTGCAAACACCGGGCTGTACTCTCTGCTTGCAGCAATGGAAAACGAGAACATTGAAGTGCACGCCTTCGAACCATCGAGCGGACCCTTGAAATACCTCAGAGACAATGTGAACATTAACGGTTTTGATAACATTACCGTGAACGACCTTGCCTTGGCCGAAGACAACGGTGAACTGACGTTCTACGAAGCCAAAAATCACAAATACAGCTATTTGGAGCACAACTTGGGCGGAGAAGGCAATGCCGGCAGTAAAACCGACGGCGCAAAGTTTCAAGCGCTAAAAGTGAATTGCATGCGCTTGGATGATTACGTCAATGAAGCCAAGATTGAACACATCGACCTCATTAAAATCGACACCGAAGGCACCGAAGACCAAATCTTGCGTTCGGCCACAGGATTGATTGAGGAGCACCAACCCATCATCGTGTGCGAAACCCTCTTCAACACCATTGAAGAAGATCTTGAAGCCATTATGAAACCCTTGAATTATCGCTTTTTCAATCATTATGAAGACGGTTTGCGCGAGGTAGATTCTCTTCATCGGGAAGAAGACAATGGGGTGAGGGATTGTTTTTTTGTTCCCGAAAGTAAGCTGGATTTGATCGAAGCGTTTATTATCGACGAAACGAGCGAATAGCACACCATGATTCAAAACCACCACTTGCACTTCATTCAAAGGTAATTCCTCTATTCACTTTGAAGTCTGAATGAAGTCTTCCTGAGGGCAAATGAAGCTAAAACGCGGAAATCAAGGTCGTAGATCGATGCTCCCGCAGTAGAACAAACAAAGGTGCAATACAATCAAAAAAATCCAAATCGAATAACCTGCGGCATGCCACTCACATTGATTGGTGAATGTGCTTTCAGAAAAATTTGATGCGCTTGATCCAAATTGAGCGATTACAAAGAAAATTGGGCTAAGGGCAAAGTAAATACCGCGGCTGTCATTTTTTCCGGTACATTGAAACTGGGGACAGGGGTGCTGTCCCCGGGCAGAAAATAAGGTGAATTTTCATTCCCCTTTTACAGAAGAATTCGGCAACTGAAAAGCAATGGGTAAAGACAAAAAGACCCATTGCATGCACCATTCCTAAGCTTCGAAAATCCATTATTTCCATTCCTCACAAAGCGAAAACAATTCGTATCTTATAAGCAGAACACTACTTCAAGCACACCTTCATGAATTTCACCACCAACTACCTCGAAAGCAGCCGCAAGCAATTCGAATATTATAAACTCTTGGGCGAAAAGGCCATTTCTCAGCTGCACGACGAAGACCTCCTTTGGCAATTTAATCCGGAGAGCAATTCAATTTCCATTATGGTAAAGCACCTGGTGGGAAACATGCTCTCCCGCTGGACCAACTTCCTCACCGAAGACGGTGAAAAACCATGGCGCCAGCGCGATGAAGAGTTCGAAGCAAGCCTCAACAACAAAACAGAATTACTCGAACATTGGGAAAAGGGCTGGAATTGCCTCTTTCAAGCCCTTGACAGCATTAACGAATCCAATTTTGATCAACTCGTCTACATTCGAAATCAAGGTCATACCATTACTGAAGCTATTCAACGGCAGCTTGCTCATTATTCCTATCACGTTGGACAAATGGTGTACACCGCCCGAATGATCAAGGGCAAAGACTGGCAAAGCTTATCCATTCCCAAAAATGCCTCCTCCACGTACAATCAAGAAAAGTTCGCTCAGCAGAAAAAGCGTCAACATTTTAGCGACGAATACCTCAAGGACGATCAAGCGGAATGAGCTTTTTTCGGGGTGATGCGAAGTAGAGAGAATCACTACCTTTGCGGCTCAAATCACTCATGAGTATGACTCCAAATGCAGTTCGCGTTCGTTTCGCACCAAGTCCGACAGGGCCCCTTCACATGGGGGGAGTTCGCACGGCTTTGTACAACTACCTTTTTGCCAAAAAACACGGTGGCACCTTCATCCTGAGAATTGAAGATACCGATCAAAACCGTTTTGTTCCGGGCGCAGAAGAATACATTGTAGATGCTCTAAAATGGTGCGGAATTGCACCTGATGAGAGTCCGGAAAACCCAGGAGCATTTGGTCCATACCGCCAATCTGAGCGCAAAGGATTGTATGCCCAATATGCCGATTTACTCGTTCAAAAAGGCTGGGCATATTATGCGTTTGATGACGAAGCCACCATTGCTGCAAAACGTGCTTTGGCAGAGGAGAATAAGACTACTTTCCAGTACGACGCAAGCACAAGAATGGAAATGCGCAACAGCGAAAGTTTACCAAAAGAAGAGTCCGAAGCACTCATTGCTGAAGGAAACTGGGTGATTCGTTTCAAAATGCCTGCTCAGCGAGAAGTAGCTTTTACGGATGCTATTCGGGGTGAAGTGAAATTCAACACCTCCGTTTTGGACGATAAAGTATTGATGAAGGGCGACGGAATGCCCACCTACCATTTGGCCAACATTGTGGACGATCACCTCATGGAAATTACCCATGTGATTCGGGGTGAAGAATGGTTGCCCTCTGCTCCATTGCACGTGCTTTTGTATGAAGCCTTCGGTTGGAATGCCCCTACTTTTGCTCACCTCCCCTTGATCTTGAAGCCTACCGGAAACGGTAAACTCAGCAAACGCGATGGTGAAAAGGGCGGTTTCCCCGTATTTCCTTTGAACTGGACCGATCCAAGTAGCGGCGAAACGTGGAGCAGTTACCAAGGAGCTGGATATTCACCAGAAGCCTTTTTGAACATGCTTTTGCTTTTGGGCTGGAACCCAGGAACAGAAAAGGAGCTGTATTCTTTGGATGAGGCCATTCAAGACTTCTCTTTGGAGCGTGTAGTGAAGTCGGGAGCTCGATTTAACCCAGAAAAAGCAGTTTGGTTCAACGAATCGCATTTGCGCGAAACCAATAATGCCGTTTTGGTAAAGCAGCTCTTGCCATTGCTTGAAGCCAAAGGAAGAAGCGTGAGCGAAGAACAGGCCTTGAGCATGGTACTTTTATTAAAGGAACGCGTTCAGTTCTTGCATCAAATGACCGATGCTGCTTACCTCTTCGAAGCACCCTCGCATTACGATGAAAAAACCACCAAGAAAAAATGGAAGGCACACACCCCAGAAATCATGCTGGCTTTACGGGAAGTACTTGCTACTACCGATCCCTTCGATGCGGCCACCATTGAGCACAATTTTAAGGCATTTTTGGAAGCAAAAGAGCTCGGTTTTGGTGCTGTTTTGCCCGGTTTTCGCTTGTTGTTGACGGGGGAAGCTGGCGGACCAGGGATGTACGAAATTGCTGCTTTCTTGGGGAAAGAAGAAAGTTTGAAGCGAATGGATGAAGGGATGAAAATTGCTGAAGCATGGGTATAGTTGAAGTGAATGGGATTCGGATGCACGCCCACCACGGCTGTATGCCCGAAGAAACCGCCATTGGTGGTCCGTTTCAAGTTGACGTTCGTTTGGAATGCGACTTTTCCGAAGCCGTAAAAAACGACGACCTCACGAAAACAGTAGATTACGTGGATGTTCACCGCATTGTACGTCGCGAGATGGCCATCCCTTCGAAGCTCATTGAGCATGTTGGGGGTAGGATTTTGACCGGACTCAAATCCGAAATCCCGATGATTCAGCACTGCGCTGTGAGGGTCATCAAATTCAACCCACCCATTGGTGGTCAGAGTGATTTTGTTGCTATTGAGGTGAAGGGCTAAGGCGTCATTCAAGATCTATTTTGGACAAATCTGGAATCCAATTCCAAATTTGTCCAGTTTGGCGTATCTTTGGGGGATGATCCCACGAAAAGCCAGTGCCTCCATATTGTCCCTCAGTCAATTGTTTAAAGTGGTCGCACTTATCGGCCCTCGTCAATCGGGTAAAACCACTCTTGTTCGTCATCTTTTTCCAGAGAAGACCTATGTTTCTTTGGAGAATCTCGATACCCGTAACTACGCCTTAACGGACCCGCGAGGCTTTCTCTCACAGTATTCAAAAGGAGCCATATTTGACGAAATTCAGCAGGTTCCAGAGCTCTTCAGCTACATGCAACAAGTGGTAGATGAAAGCAAAACAACCGGACTATTTATACTCACGGGCTCGAACAATTTTCTGCTTCAAGAACAAATCACCCAAAGCCTGGCAGGCCGAGTAGCTTACCTTCAGCTTTTGCCCTTTTCACTCACTGAACTTTTAGATGCCCCAAGCGACTTGGAATTGATGGTGAAAGGGTTTTACCCCCCGGTATATGATCAAGGTATTCCTTCTGGGCTTTGGTATGCCAACTACATCCGCACCTATTTGGAGAAAGATGTTCGACAAATCAAAAGCATCACTCGTATTGACCTTTTTCAGCGGCTTCTTCGACTCTTGGCGGGGCGGGTTGGGCAAGAACTCAATTACTCTAGTCTGTCCGTTGAATTGGGAATTGATGTCAAAACGGTTCAATCGTGGGTGGGAGTTTTAGAGAGCAGTTTTATTGTGTATCGACTTAAACCCTTTTACAAGAACTATAACAAAACCATCGTTAAGCGTCCCAAACTGTATTTTCATGATGTAGGTTTGGCCTGTGCCTTAATGAACATTTCAAG
>CAZYPV010000087.1:0-11218 GCA_964649515.1 uncultured Comamonadaceae bacterium
AAAGAACCAAAAATCAAGACTGCCGCAAATTCCCTTGAACTGCTGAAGCGGTGTGAAGCCTAAAGATGTTCGTTGAGTAAAGTCAAGAAAGCCACCCCCGCTTGTTTCCAGAGTGGTGAACAAGCGAATCCAACTTAACATAGAACGATATCTGCCCTGATTACTGGGTTCATTATAGATTGCACTTCTTTCCTGAATCCATGAACTAATAATTCCCGCTGATTAATCTTCTCAGCACCTAACGCAGCATCACTTTCTTCATCACCACTCCATCTTCAGAAAATAACTGAACGGTGTAAACCCCAGGGCTCATTCCTTCGGTGTTCAGAACGGACTTAGTGTTGTTCAATGGAAAGCTCATCACCGTTCGGCCAAGCGCATCTCTCATCACAAGTTGAAGTGATGAAGGCCATAAAGGAACTTCAATGTTGATCATGCCTTCGCTTGGATTGGGATAGATACTCCATTCCATTTCTTGAAGATTGGCCACACTCAAAGCCGGTTGAACACCAATGGTGAATACCCCATTATTCCAGAAATCGTAGCTCACACTGTAAATACCATCGCCCTCATCCACCAAAGGAGTGAAAGTAGGCTCGCCACCAACGAAGAAGAAAGGCGTTGTTTCTACAATGAGTCCTATTCCCGCTGGTACATTTTCAATGTCCGAAAGGTCAAAGGTCAGCTTCACAAAACCACAATCTCCCGTTTCATCGTAAGCCCAAGTTCTTGCTAAGCGCTCACTTTCTAAGGGAAAGAGGCCACTTACAAAAGCCAATGCTTCATTGTCTGAGCCCCACATGAGGTAATCACCATTGTCGAGAGAACTTGGTTCATTCACGCGAACAATGCCCGTTCCTTGAGCATCTGCGTGGTAATCATACTCCCCTTCTTTTCCAATACCGGCCACATCGTAAGGATAATCGAACATGGCGTAGCGCTTGAACGGACCAAAATCCCGACCATATTTTGCACCTAAATAAGAGCTGATGATTCGTCTTTGGCTGGTGTGAATGCGCTTGTTGTACATGAAATGCTCTGCAATTTGTCCTTCACCAAAGCGTTCGTCAAAATCCCAACCAAGTTGCACATTAATCAAGGCTTCTGGATCTCTTGCCCCGATATTCGCCCCGCTCCAAGAAAATGCTTGGTCGTCGTATAAGGTGAAGAATTTTTGTCCGAACTCTGAGTAGTCATAAATGAAGCCAAACAGGTGTGTTTCTCCAGCGTCTCCGATGTATTGTTGCGGTCCGTTAGCATAGTTCCCTTCATCATCGATCACCATGGATGAATACTGTGATGATTCCTTCCAGGGGTGAAGCACAAAGCCATTATTTCCTCGTGATGAAGCAATCCATCCGTGTTCGTTCCATTCTACTTCAGTACCTCGAGCAACAGTAAAGACACTTGGCGAAGTTGCTGCTCGTACTCCTTCTATGGTGATGTACTCGCCATTACCATTGAATTCGAGCACAGGCATTCCATTCATGCTGGCATCACCAATTCTTAAAACCGGCGCGGCTTCTTCCAATTCTTGCGCAGCTCCTGCACTGGCACCTAGCCTATCGTTCCACGTTAAAACACGCTCTCCGTCTTCAACTGCGGCTTCGTTTTGGGCATTGAAGGTTCCGAAGCTGGCATCTAACCAAGACGACATTTCCTCAAGAGCGCCAACACCACCTGGGCCAAAAGGACCAAAAGGTTCTGGTGCTGCAGTGTAGATGAGTTGAAGTGTGTCTGATTCGTAATTACTGATGCCCGCGTTGTCTAAAATTACATCGCCGGGAACGAAGAATTCTACTGGACCAAAATCCAAAGGAGTCACCTCAAGGGTGAATAAAACGGGTCCACCTTGAAGGTTCGCAATTGTGGCGTTGATCACTTGAATATCATCAAGCGTTAATCCATTTACGGGAATGTTTTCCAAGTTTTTGTAAAATGCCACTTGCAATTCAAAAGGTTCATAAACTTCCGACTCCTCCCCTGCGAAGGTCAAACTTGCCGTTGATGGGAAATTGAAGGTGCTTTCGTCAAAAAGATCAGACTCCCACAAACCTCTTCCATAGGTACTTGCCTTTAAACGGGAGTTCTCAATGCCATCGCCATAAAAAATATCCAATTCAGTAGCTCGAGCTCCAATTGGGAGTCCGTTACTGAAGTTCACAAAGCTCGTCATATCAGCATCTTTGTAGAACACACCTAAGTCTGTTGCCACGTAAAGGCCTTCGTTGCTTCCGATGTGATAAAGAATGTCGTTAACAGGAGCATTCGGTAGTCCTTCGCTAAACTCCTCCCAAGAAATGCCTCTATCAATACTCTTGTAAACCGAATTGTTGAAGCCGATGTAGAGCGTTGCACTATCTGTGGGATGTGTTTCGATAGTTGAAACCGGGAAGCTCAACCAAGGCAAACTGTTAGACAGGTCGATCCACTCTACTGAATCAACTGGGGCCAAAGCGTTTGTCGTGAGATAGAGTCGTCGCGACCCTTTAGAACACCAAAGCATGTTCTCATTCGCTCTTGATTGTTCCAAATTGTTCAAGTTGCTGTTATTGTCGTTTCCTAAGCTGAAGGAAATCCGCTCCCAAGCCACACTGTCTCTTTCGGGGTGTTTAATGTTCATCGTACGCCAAACGTTCTTCAATCCTGCAAACATGTGATTGTCGTTATAGCGGGAAATCAAAAACGGACTCGACCACGCACCCTCTTCGGTGATGCCCAGTACATCTAATCCACAAATTTGTTGATTTTCATAGTTCTCTGAAGTTCGGTACACCCTTCCATAATACAACGAAGTATATCGCACATTTTGGTCCACTTCATCATAGATGCACTCAAAACCATCTCCGCCGCCCACTCTTTGCCAAACGCTTCCTGTGAACTGGCTTGTTCCATTGTCTTGAAATCCGCAAAGGGTTTTATTCGGGTTGAAAGGGCTTTGTCCGAGCTTATAAATTTGTGAGGTAACAATCCCATCCGTAATGTCTTTCCATTCTGCATTGTTTTCATAGCGGTACATACCACCGTCGTTGGCGAGGAACAATTCATGGGTGTGGGGTGAAAACTCGAGCCAGTGCTGATCTACATGCAAGAAGTTGGTTTGAATATCGATCCACGTTGCACCACCGTCGTTGGATTGCTTCATTCGGATCCCTCCCACATAAAGACGGTCTTCGATGAATGGATCGGCCACCATACAGAGGTCGTACCACGCTTGTCCGCCAGACTGACTCCCATCTGCCGACCAGCTCAGGATGTTTGGTGAATCCGACATCTCTTCAAACGATTCACCACCATCTGTAGAACGGTAAAGCGCTCGAAATTCGGTAGTATTTGCGCTCAGCACATACACCAACTGTGGATTGGCCGGAGTAACGGCAATCACCATACGGTTTCCTTGAATGATCCCATCCGTGATGTACTGCCAGCTTTCACCGTTGTTGCTGCTTCTAAAAAACCGACCATTTCCGGTAGCATAAACCACCTCAGAATTTCCCGGTTGAAATTCAATCGCTTTGTAATTCATTGAGTTGGTACTCTCTTGTGACCACGATACAGCCCCATCTTCAGAGCGAAATATTCCCTCCGAAGTTGCTGCAATAATGATGTTCGGGTTGATGGGATCTACCACCAAGTCTCCTACCGTGAGCGTTTCGATCCCCTCGTTCATGAAAGTCCAGGTTTCACCGCCATCTTCAGACTTCATCACCCCCATTCCTGGTGAATCTGCCGCATCTCGATCTCCAGTTCCACAATAAATAATGTCGGGATTTTGTGGGTTGAAGGCAATTGAACTGACACCAAGTGTTGGTAAGTCGTCTGTATTGCTCGTCCAATTGTTTCCCCCATCGAACGAACGCCACAAGCCGCCCGCTGGAGCACCTGCAAAAACGATGTTCGGATCAGTTGGGTGAAAAGCCACATAATTCATTCGGCCCACGCCACGAATATTGTCTCGCGTGGTTACCTCGTCCAAAATCGGACCTAGCGGCTGCCAACTTCCGCCCAAAGATTTGTTCTTGGCCATCGACTTGAACGCCTTTTGAACATCCTTACCGTTGGGCACCGTGCCGTCTGCCTTCACTCTAGATTGCATCAATTGTTCCCAGCGCTTGAACGGCTTGTAACCGCAACCTGGAGTAATTTCTCTTCCTTCCCAATAAGCATCAAATGCAGTGCACAGCGAATCGAAATTCGTCGTAGGATCTTGCATCAAGGTGCTCCAATCGGGCATGTCTTGGAAATCAGACTCTTGGGCAAAAGAAAATAAAGGTGAACACGTTAGCAGTCCCGCAAGGAATAGAATTTTTTTCATGGTAAAGGTTTCGTGAAAGCAAGGTACAACCTGAAACGCCGAAAAGAAAAACGAAGGACATAAAACACTGTTCAATCAACACTGAAGATACCATTCCTAAATACCGCTCAATGCTTACATTTGTGAACATGAGGAAAAAGCAAGTCACCGTCATTGGCAATTATGACGCCAACGAAGCACAGTATGAATTGGGAGTTCAAGTGGGCCGACTCATCGCTCAATTGGGAGCCTGTGTGATATCGGGCGGGCGAACCGGACTCATGGAAGCCGTTGCCAAGGGCTGTTTTGAAGCCGGGGGAATCAGCATTGGACTTTTGCCTGGGGAAGACTTCGAATCGAGCAACGAGTACAACAGCATTGTGATTCCAAGCGGCATTGGATATGCGCGGAACAGCATGAACGTATTGGCCGCCGACGTTGTGATCTGTGTTGGAGGAGCGTCGGGAACCTTGAGTGAAATTGCCTACGCATGGTGTTATCGAAAGCCCATCATCGTGATCCAAGGAGGCGGTGGATGGGGCGATCAGCTCGTGGGAACCGCCATTGACCATCGCTGGGAATACACCATTGAGGGAGCAAACAACATGAGCGAATTGGAAGTGCTGCTCCGAAAGTACATTTAGTCAGGATTTCGTCAGATTTTCCGCAAATGAACCTCAATTGAAGCGCTTTTTGTCGCTTTTTTTTGTGGCTGAAAGTCAAAGTGTCAGTTTATTCTCCATGGTACGCCCTTTGTTCTGTGGGAAGTCGTGAATAAATCCGTCAACAAATAATTATACAATGCAACAAGGAAGTATCAACGTACAAACGGAAAACATCTTTCCGATCATCAAAAAGTTTCTCTATTCAGACCATGAAATCTTTTTAAGAGAATTGGTGTCCAATGCCGTCGATGCAACACAAAAAGTAAAAACCCTCAATGGATTGGGTGAATTGCAGTCGGAAACCAACGATTTAAAAGTTGAAGTCATCTTAGACAAAGAAGCCAAAACCATTACCGTTCGCGACAATGGGATTGGAATGACCGCAGACGAATTGGAGAAGTACATCAACCAAATCGCCTTTTCGGGAGCTGAGGAATTTGTTGAAAAGTATAAAGACGCAGAAGGGAGCCAGGCCATCATCGGTCATTTCGGACTTGGTTTTTACTCTGCCTTCATGGTAGCGGAGAAAGTAGAAATCTTCACCAAATCGCACCGAGAAGGAAGCGAAGCCGTACGTTGGGAATGTGACGGGAGTCCGAACTACAGCATGGAAACCATTACCAAAGACACCCTCGGAACCGACATCGTGCTGCACATTGCCGAAGACTCAGAAGAATTTTTGGAAGACCAAAGAGTATCGGGCATCTTGAACAAGTATTGCAAGTTCATGCCAGTAGCCATACAATACGGCACACGCACAGAGCAAATTGATTCCCCGGAAGGAGAATTGGATGAAAAAGGGAAAATCAAAAAAGAAAGCATTGAAGTTCCGAACATCATCAACAACCCGGAGCCCGCTTGGATGAAAAAGCCCGTGGACCTCGAAGAAGACGACTACAAGAACTTCTACCGCGAGCTGTATCCCATGAATTTTGAAGACCCCATGTTCCACATTCACCTCAACGTGGACTACCCCTTCAACCTCACAGGAGTGCTGTATTTTCCCAAGTTGAAGAAGCAAATGGACATGCAAAAGAACCGCATCCATTTGTACTCGAATCAAGTCTTCATTACTGACAACGTTGAAAACATCGTACCCGAGTTCCTCACCCTATTGCACGGGGTTATTGACTCACCAGACATCCCCTTGAACGTATCGAGAAGCTACCTTCAGGAAGACGGGAATGTGAAGAAAATCTCTGCTCACATCAGCAAAAAAGTATCTGACAAATTGAACGGAATGTTCAAAGAAAACAGAAGTGATTTTGAAGAAAAGTGGGACGATTTGAAAGTGTTTGCCGAGTATGGCATGTTGACCGATGAAAAGTTCTACGACAGAGCAAAATTTGCACTCTACAAAACTACTAAGGGTGAGTACTTTACGTTTGATGAGCTGAAGGAAAAAATCAAGGCTAATCAAACCGACAAAAACGGGAAAATCGTTGTGCTTTACACCCCTGATGCGGAAGCACATCACGCCTACATCGAGCAAATGGAAGAACGCGCTTATGAAGTACTTCTTTTGGACGGACCATTGGTGTCGCACTTGATGACCAAATTGGAAGGAAAAAACAGCGATATTCAATTTAAGCGAGTGGACGCCGACGTTGCAGATCGTTTGATTGAAAAAGAAGACGAACTTCCATCCAAACTCAGCAAAGAGCAAGAAGAAGGATTGCAGCCGGTGGTAGAAGAAGTTTTGAACAACAAGAACTACCAAGTAAAATTTGCGAGCATGAGTCCGAGCGAGCACCCCATCGTCATCACTCAATCGGAGTTTATGCGACGCATGAAAGAACAACAAATCGCCGGAGGAGGTGGCATGCAAATGTTTGGAGAAATGCCCGACACTTATGAAATGACCATCAATTCCAACCATGCCTTGGTGGAGAAAATTGTTGAAGAAAGTGATCTCGAGAAAAAGAAAAGCATGATCAAGCAAGCCACAGACCTCGCTCGATTATCTCAAGGATTATTGAAAGGGGAAGCGCTCACCTCGTTTGTGAAAAGGAGCATTGAACTTATAAACTAAAAACATGAAACGACTAGGAATTATTATTCCCGTAGGGATTGTGCTTCTTTTGGCCCTGCTTGCTGGAGGCTCGTATAACGGCTTTGTGAATGCCGATGAAAACGTAGCACAAGCATGGGGAAACGTTGAAACCGAGTATCAACGCCGCTTTGATTTGATCGACAATTTGGTGGAAACCGTTAAAGGCTACGCTGATTTTGAGAAATCGACCTTGGTTGAAGTAACCCAAGCCCGAGCTGCTGCCTTTGGAGCCATGAAAAGCGTGGATGAAAACGGAGTGGAGCAATTTCAGGCCGCACAGAACCGCTTGGGAGTAGCCATGCGTGGAATGCTGGGCTATTCAGAGCAATACCCTGATTTGAAAGCCAACAAGAACTTCTTGGAGTTGCAAGCACAATTGGAAGGCACTGAAAACCGCATTTCCATTGCTCGTGAGCGATACAATGAAGCCACCACAACCTACAACAAGAAAGTAAGAAGATTCCCTGGAAACCTTGTAGCCAGCATGATGGGCTTTGAGAAGAAAGAAGTATTTTCTTCTACGGATGGAGCAGAAACAGCGCCTAAAGTAAACTTCAAATAATGGCCAAAGGGGTAGACATGTATGATGTGTTTGGATCGGCTGAGGAATTGCTTGTAGAACAGGCCATTGCTCAAGCCGAGCTCCAAACCTCTGGTGAAATAAGAGTGCACATCGACAACCGTTGTAAGGAAGCTGTTCTTGATCGAGCAGCTTTTCTTTTTGAAGAATTGGAAATGCACCAAACCGAAGCCCGAAATGGAGTGCTCATTTATTTGGCCTTGCAAGACAAGAAACTCGCCATTTTGGGTGATGCGGGAATCAATGCCAAAGTTCCTGCCGACTTTTGGAATCGCATTAAAACTGAAATGATTCAATCTTGCGCTGAAGGAAAGTATGTGGACGCCATTGTGTCCGCTGTTTTGAACGCCGGTGAACAGTTGAAAGCCCATTTCCCGTATCAGTCAGACGACGAAAACGAATTGCCCAACACCCTTTCATTTGGAGAACGTTGATGAATAGAAACTTGTCCCTTTCCATCCTCGCCCTCTTCTTGCTCGCATTGGCTTCGTGCCGAATGAGTGAAAACAAGAAACTGTGCATCCCTGATCCCGTTCAAGGCACCTTTGTTTATGACCTTGCTGACGTGTTGAGTGAATCTCAAGAGAGTGCACTCAATCTGAAGTTATCCAACTTCGCCGTGGGCACCACCAACGCATTGGTCGTTATCACCCATCCTAATTTTTGTGGTGATGAACCCTGGCATTATGCCACCCTCGCGGGGGAAAACATGGGCGTTGGAACCGACAGTTTGGACAACGGAATTGTGCTGGTCGTGGGTACAGAAGTTAAAAAAACCTTCATCGCCGTTGGTGACGGCTTGGAAGGAGCCATACCTGACATTTATGCCAAACGCATTGTAGAAGAACAGCTCTTGCCAGCATTTAGGGAGAACAACTACCCAAAAGGAATAGAAGCAGCCACTACCCGACTCATGGATTTGGCCATTGGGGAATACCGCTACCCCACCGGTCCACAACAAAGCAAAAAGACCAAAAGCTCCAACCGGAAAAAAACCTTCCCTTGGGGCGTCTTGGCCGTATTTGGGTTCATGTTCATCAGTGGGTTTGGTAGATTTGCCTATCGCGCTCACCGGTACTCCCAAATCAATGAAATGGGCTATTGGGCAGCGGTACTTCTCTTGCTGAACCAAAGCGGACAACACACCGGAAGGTATGACGACTTCAACAACGGTCGGGGTCCCTTTGGTGGAGGATTCGGTGGAGGCGGCGGATTCGGCGGCGGCGGAGGCGGATTTGGCGGCTTCGGGGGCGGAGGATTTGGTGGCGGTGGAGCCGGCGGAAATTGGTAATTAGTCATACATAAGGAATGAACCATAACACAAGTAAATAATGGCTTTTGGTAAAATTTTAGGAGGAATTGCTGGGTGGGCTTTTATGGGTCCGGTAGGCGGAATCATTGGCGTCGCCTTGGGCCACGTGTTTGAAGAAGTCTTTCGTGGCGACATGAGTGTGGACCAGCCGCAAAGTGATTATCGTCAACAATACCAGCGCACACAGCGTCCGAACACCGGAAGCGGAGACTTTGCAGCATCACTAATCGTATTGACCGCAGCCATGATGAAAGCCGACGGGAAAGTATTGAAGAGTGAGTTGGCCTACGTCAAAGCCTTTTTCGGTAAGCAGTTTCAAGAAGAGCAGGGCAAAGAATATCTCCAAACCCTCAAAAAAGTACTTGAGCAAGACATTGATGTGCGACCAGTATGCGATCAGATCCGCTATTTTATGGACCATAGCGGACGACTATTATTGGTTCAATACTTGGCCGGAATTGCCAAAGCCGATGGCGACATCGACAGTAGCGAGCGCAACATGCTCTTTCAAATAGCTCAGCGCTTGGGCGTGCGAAGTATTGACGTAGAAAGTTTGCTTCACCTTGAATCCAACAATCTGGAATCGGCCTATGCCGTCTTGGAAATTCCAAAAAGTGCCAGCGACGAAGAATTAAAGAAAGCCTATCGAAAAATGGCCGTGAAATACCATCCTGACAAAGTGAGTCATCTTGGAGAAGAGCACAAGAAAGCCGCAGAGAAAAAATTTGTAGCCGTGCAGGAAGCGTATGAGAAAATCAAGAAATCTCGCGCGTAGACCGGGACCTGAGGAATCCTTCCATCACCAAGATCGTGGCAATCACCAAAGCCAGATTGGCCAAACCAAGGCTCCCCGTTCGATTCAGGACATCCACCCCATCCTTACCCCAAAGATCGGGAGTGTTGAGGGCAAAAGGAATAAGTGCCAGTGCCATGACCACGAAAAGGACCTTTTTTCTTTCTTGAAAAGCCAGTAAGGCACACAAAGCCAATACTCCCGTCGACCACAAGAAATGCTCCGTATCCGTATGCACTAGGTTAGGAATGAGAGCAGCAATTCCGAAAAACTCCAAACTCATGAACGCTTCCTTCTTTTCAGGTGATCTCTTTTCTTGGCGATAGTGAAACATCAACCAGAAAAAAATAGCCATTGCTGTGACAAAAAGGCTTGCAAACACAATCATCTCCCCCTCAAAAGCATCTAGCGTCAAATGATCGATGTAATAATAGATGGTGTTTGGACTCTCGTGCAAAGCCGTATTGTGCATCTGCATCGTACTTACCCATTCAGCCAGTAATTGAAGGTTTTCATCCCAGCCCAAAAAGAGCGCTGGAAGGAACAAGAGCGAGACAAAGGACAAAGCAGTGTGGAGCAAAATCGTCCACTCCTTTCGAAGCACCAACCAAGGAAGGAGGAAAACGAAATGAGGTTTGAACGCAAGGAGGAGTCCCATTACCAGTCCGGAAATCATTGGCTTATCCTTCCTGAAACGATGCACCACCAAAAGCCCGATGAAGAGCAACCAGTTCACATTTCCGAGTAGGAGCTCCCTTGCAAAGTGTCCGCCCAAAAGCAAAAGCAGCGCCAACAAAGGATAGAGCAAGCCTTCATTTTTATCCCCTAAAAAAACCTTAGCATGTCTTAAGATAACGGGAAGAAAAAACAGCATGCTTGCTCCAATGGATAGGAAATAAACCACCCTTGTGAACGTCCAACCCACCAAGGAAAATGGATAGAACAAGTAAGCCGCTATGGGCGAATATTTGTAGAAACCGCTCGACAATCCAAAAGCCTCACCGTAGGGTGAATCCCCCGCCTTCATGTGTTCCAAGGCATCGTAGTACACCCATAAGTCGTACATCTGGAAGCGACCATTGATGATGTTCAGAACCATATACAGCAGCAAGAGCACCGCCCCGAGCCAATAGAAAGTCTGGATATTTTTAGAAATTTTCTTCATTGCTTCCGGGTGCAAATCACGTTAATTTTACCTTTGTAAAAAAAGAAAAGATGTTTGGAGACATGATGGAGAAGTTGCAGAAAATGCAGCAAAGTGTGGCTGAGAGCAAAGCAAAGCTCGATAATATCAGCGTTGAGACCGAAGTGGAAGGCATTAAAGTGCGAATGAACGGCAACCGAAAGCTCATTGACCTTCAGATCCCTGACATCATGATGGACGACAAGGAAGACCTTCAGGACCTCTTGCTCACCGCCTTCAACAAAACCTTGGAGAAAGCCGACAAAGTGAACGAAGCTGAAATGGCCTCCAGTGCAAAAGGACTCATTCCTGGGCTCTGAGAGAAGAGCAGTTTTGAG
>CAZYPV010000088.1:0-11039 GCA_964649515.1 uncultured Comamonadaceae bacterium
AAAAAATCCCGCTCGTTTTGCAACAAGCGGGATTTTCAATTTTGTTATTTCTCCTCCTGAATTAATCAGCAGTTACCGATGCAGCGAGGTAATCTCTGTTCATTCTGGCGATGTTTTCGAGGCTGATGCCTTTTGGACACTCCACTTCGCATGCTCCGGTGTTGGTGCAATTTCCAAACCCTTCGAGATCCATTTGGTTCACCATGTTCAATACACGCTCTTTCTTTTCTGGCTGACCCTGTGGCAACAAGGAAAGTTGCGACACCTTCGCCGAAACGAAAAGCATGGCAGAGGCGTTTTTACACGTGGCTACACAGGCCCCACAACCGATGCATGTGGCAGCGTCGAATGCGGCATCTGCGTCTGCTTTTGGAATGGGAATGGCGTTGGCATCTTGGGTGTTTCCTGAGGTGTTCACAGAAACATACCCTCCCGCTTGAATGATGCGGTCAAAAGCGCTTCTATCTACGGCAAGGTCTTTCACCACTGGGAAAGCTGCTGCTCTCCAAGGCTCGATGTAAATGGTTTCTCCATCTTTGAAGGAACGCATGTGGAGCTGACAAGTTGTAATTTGTCTGCCCGGTCCGTGCGCCTCACCATTGATGTACATGCTGCACATTCCACAAATTCCCTCACGGCAATCGTGGTCGAAAGCAACAGGATCTTTTCCATCGCGGATCAAAGTGTCGTTCAAAACGTCGATCATCTCAAGAAAGGACATGTCGGGAGAGATATCGCTCACCGGGTAGGTTTCCATTCGGCCCTTGTCATTAGGTCCGTTTTGTCTCCAAATTTTAAGTGTAAGATTCATCTTCGATCGTTTTGATACTATTTATAACTTCTCTGCTTGAGCTCAACGTTCTCAAACATCAATTCTTCTTTGTGCAATACGGCCTTTCCTGGGTCGTTTTCTTTGTATTCCCATGCCGAAACGAAAGCGAAGTTCTCATCGTCTCTCAAGGCTTCACCTTCTTCGGTTTGGTATTCTTCTCTGAAGTGACCACCGCAAGATTCGTTTCTCGTTAATGCATCGATGCACATCAACTCACCCAACTCCAAGAAATCGGCCACACGGGCTGCTTTTTCAAGTTCTGGGTTGAATTCATCCAACTTACCAGGAACGCGCACATTGGCGTAGAAATCTTCACGGATGGCTCTGATTTCTTCGATGGCTGAGCGCAAACCTTGTTCGTTTCGGGCCATTCCACATTTGTCCCACATCACTTTACCTAAGCGGCGGTGGAAATCGTCAACAGGCTTACTTCCTTTATTGTTGATGAAGTGCTCCAATTGATTGCGAACTGCACTTTCTGCTTCCGCAAACTCTGGCGTGTCGGTAGAAATGGCTCCGGTACGAATATCATCGGCCAAGAACTCACCAATGGTGTAAGGAATAACGAAATAACCATCGGCCAAACCTTGCATCAAGGCTGAAGCTCCCAAACGGTTGGCGCCGTGATCTGAGAAGTTGGCTTCTCCTGCGGCATACAAACCAGGGATGGTGGTCATCAAATTATAATCAACCCAAATACCTCCCATGGTGTAGTGCACCGCTGGGTAGATCTTCATTGGGGTTTCGTAAGGGTTGTCGTCGGTAATCTTCTCATACATCTGGAAGAGGTTACCGTATTTCGACTTCACAACGGCCTTACCCAATTCACGAATGGTTTCGATGCTTGGGTTGTGCATGCCTTTGACGTGAGCCTCCGTCTTCCCATAACGCTCAATGGCGCTGGCAAAATCGAGGAATACTGCCTGACCAGTAGCATTCACTCCAAATCCTTCATCGCAACGCTCTTTGGCAGCGCGAGAAGCAACATCTCGAGGCACGAGGTTACCGAATGAAGGATAACGGCGCTCGAGGTAGTAATCTCTGCGGTCTTCTGGAATTTCTCTCGGCTTCAGTTTCCCTTCTCGGATGGCCTTCACATCTTCCATGTGTTTCGGTACCCAAATACGGCCATCGTTTCTCAAGGATTCCGACATCAAGGTCAGTTTCGACTGGTAGTCTCCTGAAACCGGGATGCATGTAGGGTGAATCTGCGTGAAGCACGGATTGGCCATAAACGCTCCTTTTTTGTGAGCTTTCCAAGCAGCAGAAACGTTCGACCCCATGGCGTTGGTGCTGAGGTAGAACACGTTTCCGTATCCTCCTGTACAAAGCACAACGGCATGCGCTCCGTGACGCTCGATTTCTCCCGTTACCAGGTTTCTAGCGATAATTCCACGTGCCTTGCCATCAACAAGCACCAAGTCCATCATTTCATGGCGGTTGTACATGGTGACCTTCCCCTTAGAAATCTGACGAGAAAGTGCTGAATAAGCTCCGAGCAAGAGTTGCTGACCCGTTTGTCCTTTAGCGTAGAAAGTTCTAGAAACCAATACTCCACCGAAAGAACGGTTATCGAGCAAACCACCATAATCACGGGCAAAAGGAACCCCTTGCGCTACACATTGATCGATGATGTTCGCCGAAACTTCTGCCAAACGATACACGTTTCCTTCACGAGAGCGGTAATCGCCCCCTTTGATGGTATCGTAAAACAAGCGGTAGGTTGAATCTCCGTCGTTTTGATAGTTCTTCGCCGCATTGATTCCCCCTTGAGCCGCAATGGAGTGCGCTCTTCGAGGTGAATCTTGGAAACAAAATGCTTTCACATTGTAGCCCATTTCGGCAAATGATGCCGCTGCTGAGCTTCCTGCGAGTCCGGTTCCAACAACGATAACATCAATCAAACGCTTGTTCGCCGGATTCACCAAGCGAATGTTGTTTTTATGGGAAGTCCACTTACTCTCAAGTGGGCCTTTTGGTATTTTGGGATCGAGTACTGACATAGTGTGTGTTAATACTTAAAATGTACCACTTTTAGGCGCGAAATGTTCACGCCATTTGAATGATGTATAGATAAACGGGAATGGAAGCGAAGGCCAACGGTACAAGTACCGAAAACGCCAATCCAAGTCCACGAATGATTTTATTGTAACGCGGGTGATTGATCCCCACCGTTTGAAAGGCGCTTTGAAATCCGTGGTGCAGGTGCAGGAAGATGCCAATTTGACCAATCACATACAACGCAACCGCTGCTAGCGCCAAAGAATTGATGGCCGGATTGAAGAAATCCATCACCACTTTGTGCAGGTCTTTGATGCTCTCACCGCTATCCAATAACTGCATGGGCATTTCATCGAAGTGCATCTTCGCCCAGAAATTGCTCATGTGCACAATAATGAAAATCAAGATCACTGAACCAAGGATCCCCATGTTGCGCGAGTTCCACGGAGAATTGGCTGAGGGCTTGTTGTAGGCGTAGTTCTGTGGTCGTGCTTTTTTGTTGTTGATGCTCAACACAATGGAGTCAACGACGTGAAATGCAATGGAAATATACGTTACCCAAGAGAGGATCTTCACCGCGGGGTTGCTGGTCATGAACTTGGCGTACTCATTAAAAGCGAGCTTGCCCTCGGGGCCTGGGATAAACAATTGGAGGTTTCCGAGTAGGTGACCCACAAGGAAAAGGCAAAGAAAAAGGCCCGTTGCGGCCATCCAATATTTCTTCGCCAGAGAAGACTTCAAAATTCCTGATCGACTCATTGCCGTGTTTTTTGAGTTGGTTGTGTGTTCAAAATTACGCTGCAAAGGTAAGGCAAACAAGCAAGCAATCTATTTAGACTGATTCTACATTGCTGTATTTTTAAATGAGCAAGGCATTCAACAGGGGTGTACACAAGGAAAACAGAAAAAGGGGTTGAGCACCAGCTCTTCCCCTTTTGACGAAGAAAACCAAAACCAAGATTACTCCGACTTGTTGGCCCCATCCAACATGAGAAAGTCGCTGATTTTGACCTCAGTGACATAGCGTTTGATGCCACCTTCCTCATAGCTGCGGTGTTGCAAACGACCTTCTACCGCGATTTTGCTTCCTTTTCTGAGGTATTTCCCAGCAATTTCGGCCGTTTTTCCCCAAGCCACGAGATTGTGCCATTGGGTATCTTGTGTTTTTTCACCATTGGCGTTGGTGTAGGATTCGTTGGTAGCCAAACTGATGTCGGCCTTCGCACCCGACTTCAAGGTTTGCATCTTTGGATCTGCCCCCAAGTTTCCAATGAGTGAGACCCGATTTGTAAGTCTGTTCATAATCGCTTTTTTTAATGATTTAGCATGAAACTAATCAGCATTGGGTGCTCTGCCCAAATAAACGAGTGTCCGTTTTGTGGCTGAATACGCTAAGTTTGTAGATACAATTCAATTGCCATGAAAAACACTGCTTTCCTCTCTCTTTTGAGTGTCCTTTTATTCGCTTGTTCTCCGAAATCTGATGTGCCGGCCGACCTTCTTTTCGATTGCATGAATTCCACCTTTCGAGAAAACGGTTTTGAGTTGGCCGATGAGCTCAAGTCCTTGGAGCAAGACCTGGTTTTGAAAGGTGTGCTCGAGAATGGCGAACCTGCATCGATTTACCGGGCATTTGAACAACTCGCCAACAGCGAACTCCCCGCCTTCACCCTCCATCCTGAGGAGCACCCCGCCCTGTTTCAGCTTCAACCACACGAGCTGTACTCTGCCGCCTGTTGGGACAGCCTCACTTTGTTGGAAAAAGACCATGGAGAATCCAAAGTGTATGCCTTGCAAAAGGGAATGAATGAACTTAGTGCCCAAGGCGTGCTCCAGCCCTCGGAAATTGCGAAAAAAGAATTGAGCATTCTCGATGTGAACGACTTGAACCATTGTTACTACAGTTTCTCTCTTCTCATGCAATTGGTGTATGTGGCCGACATCGAAACGGCCATTGGCATACCGGAGCAGGATTAAAGCTATCCGAGGAAACCCAAGCGGAATCTCCATTCAAAGTATTTCTTTTACTTTTAACGCCAAATTGAGCTGTTCAAAGGGCTAGCAATACATCTCACAATTGGATCAAAACAAAGCGAATCTCACGCCTCTGGAAGGATGGGCGGGCTTCAAAAGGCACTTTTTGGCCGATTTTAGTGCCGGATTCTCCGTTTTTCTTCTCGCACTCCCCCTGAGTCTTGGAATAGCCGCTGCCTCAAACTTCCCTCCCATTATGGGGGTGCTTTCTGCCATCGCGGGTGGTATTTTGGCTTCTTTTTTCAAGGGGTGCAAACTCTCCATTAAAGGTCCGGCAGCCGGCCTAATTGTGATTGTTGCTGGAGCCGTTGATGCCTTTGGAGGAGGGGTGATTGGATGGAAAATGACCCTAGCGGCCATTGTTTTTGCCGGGTTGATTCAAATACTTTTTGGTGTACTGAAACTCGGACGCTTGATGAGCTACTTCCCGGGATCGGTTATCCACGGCATGCTTGCTGCCATCGGTCTCATTATTATTGCGAAACAATTGCCCGTTTTGCTCAACATAGACCCGGAATATGTCAAAGGCAAAAAGCCGCTCGTACTGTTTTCAGAAATCCCCTATTTCATCCAAAACATGGACCTGCAAGTTGCTTGCGTAGGAGGAGTAGGGCTCTTGAGCATGCTGCTTTGGCCAAAGATCAAATGGCCTTTTTTGAACAAAATACCGGCCCCTTTGATCGTGCTTTTGCTTGCCATACCTCTGGGATACATCCTGGGATTCAAAGAGCATGCGCCCGACTACACCCTGTTAAAGGTGGGGAAATTGACTGAGGAAGTAGGGTTGAATGCCGACTTTTCATCCGTAATGCAAGGTGCGGTGTTTTTTAAATACACCATTTTGATTGCCTTGGTGGGCAGCTTGGAAAGCCTTTTAACCGTGAAAGCCGTTGACCTGATGGACCCCCACAAACGAACAAGCAATGCCAATGCCGACCTTATTGCCGTGGGCTGCGTGAACACCCTGTGTGGATTTTTTGGAGGTCTGCCCGTTATTTCTGAAGTAGCCAGAAGTGCAGCCAATGTGGACCACGGAGCACAGAGCTCATGGGCCAATTTTTGGCACGGCACCCTGCTGCTCTTGTTTGTTTTGATGGCCTATCCCTTACTTGAAATGATCCCCAACACCGCTCTTGCAGCCATGCTGATTGCCGTGGGACTCAAATTGGCCCACCCCAGGGAATTTGTGAAAGTGAGCAAGTTGGGCAAAGAACATTTACTGGCCTTTATCATCACCATTCTGCTCACCCTGCTTGAAGACCTTTTGATTGGAATTGCGAGTGGGATGCTTTTTTTGGCCATCGCTAAACGCATTCAGAAAAAGAGAAACGCCAAGAACCTGTAGTTTGCACCCCTCTTTGACATGGGAACATTTGCGTGAGGGATAGTAGCGAAAAGCCCACAGCAGCGCCGGCCTAAGCGAGGGGCGAGGACTTGCAGCGGAAAGCCCGACCCGCAGGGGCACGCCCAAAGAAAACATGAACATCTTGTGGATAGTTTTCCCATTTTAGCCCTCTTTGACGACCCAATAAAACCGCTGTTTTACTAATTTGCTTTTCCATTTTTGACGAGTTTTAAATCAATGAAGGTTTGTATTGCCGAAAAACCAAGTGTAGCCAAGGAGATTGCCAAGGTCATTGGTGCCCAACAAAAAAAAGAAGGGTACTTTGAGGGCAATGGGTACCAGGTAACGTGGACTTTTGGGCACTTTTGCACCCTTTTGGCGCCGCAAGATTACAAGCCGCATTGGAAGCGTTGGGACCTGAACTCTTTGCCCATGTTGCCCGAGCGCTTTGAGACGAAGGTGATGGACGACAGTGGGGTGCAAAGGCAATTTAAGATCATTGAGGGGCTTTTTAAGACGGCCAGTGAAGTAATCAACTGCGGGGATGCGGGCCAAGAGGGAGAGCTTATTCAACGATGGGTGATTCAAAAAGCAGGATTTAAGGGGGAAGTGAAGCGACTTTGGATTTCGTCGCTCACCACCGAAGCGATTGAAGAGGGGTTTAAAAATCTTCGTCCGGAAAAAGAATTCGACACCCTATACTACGCCGGAAGCTCAAGGGCGATTGGCGATTGGCTTCTGGGAATCAACGCTACCCGACTTTTCACCCTGAAATATGGAGTGCAGAAACAAGTGCTCTCTATTGGCCGGGTTCAAACCCCCACGCTGGCCATGTTGGTGGACCGGCACTACGAAATCAAAAACTTTGTTCCCGAGCCCTACTGGGAGCTTCAAACCACCTACCGAGAAACCACCTTCAACAGCACCGAAGGAAGATTTACCAAAAAAGAAGACGGGGAAAAACTGCTCGCCACCATGGCAGATGCTGACCTTGAAGTAACCGCGGTGAGCAAAAAGGAAGGGAAGGAGTATGCGCCCAAGTTGTTCGACTTAACGGCCATACAGGTGTATAGCAACAACAAATTTGGCTTTACGGCAGAGTCCACCCTGAAATTGGTTCAAAGCCTGTATGAGAAAAAGTTGGTGTCTTACCCGCGTGTAGACACCGTATTTCTGCCCAACGACCTCTATCCCAAAGTGCCTAAAATCTTGAGCGGATTGAGCAATTATACCGAATTTACTGCACCGATACTGGGTAAGAAAATAAGGAAATCGACCAAGGTGTTCAACGACAAGAAAGTGACCGACCACCACGCCATTATTCCCACAGGAGAGCAAGGACACATGAGCACCGATGAAGCGAAGGTGTATGACATTATTGCGCGCAGATTCATTGCCGTTTTTCATCCTGATTGTAAAGTTTCCAAGACCGAAGTGAAAGCGGAAGTTGCCAGAGTGCCTTTTGTAGCGAAGGGGAAGGAAATATTGGAACCCGGGTGGCGAGTGTGTTTTCCCAAGGATGAAAACAAAAGCTCTAAATCGGAAGACGACGCACTTCTTCCCACTTTTGTGAAAGGTGAAACTGGTCCGCACGAACCTTCTTTCCTCGAAAAAACCACCAAACCACCCAATTATTTCACAGAAGCCTCACTCTTGCGCGCCATGGAAACCGCCGGAAAGCAAGTGGACGATGATGAATTGCGAGATTTGATGAAGGCCAATGGCATTGGAAGACCATCTACCCGAGCGAACATCATTGAAACCCTCTTCAAACGGAAATATACCGTGAGAAATAAAAAGCAAGTGTTGCCCACTGAGATGGGGATTCAGTTGATTGACACCATTCAAAACCAATTGCTCAAATCGGCAGAGTTAACCGGACTCTGGGAAAAGCAGTTGAAAGAAATTGAAGACGGAGAATACAGCGCCAAACAATTCATTGCCAACATGAAAAAAATGGTGGATGACTTGGTGATGGAAGTGCGGCTGGAAAAAAACGTGACTCGTTTGGGCGGAAAAGAACAAACCAAAGCTGTGGGTGCAGACAAGAAATCCAAACCAAAGGCTGCCGCTGAAATGACTTGTCCGAAATGCAAAAACGGGCAAGTACTTAAAGGCAAAAACAGCTACGGTTGTTCTTCTTGGAAAACCGGCTGTGATTTCCGACTACCCTTCATTTTCCTTGAAAAAAAACTGAGCGAAAAACAAGTGGCGCGATTGGTTCAAAAAGGGAGTACGACCAAACTCAAAGGGTTCAAAGTGGGCGATGAGAAAGTGGACGGGAAAATTTCCTTGAATGCATCCTTTCAACTTGAATTGGAGGGCGATGAGCGCGTTCAACAAAAAGAAAAACCAGCGAGTGGGGAAATGCCCCATTGTCCGAAATGCTCTCAAGGTCGGTTGATCAAAGGGAAAAGCGCTTACGGCTGCAGCGAATGGAAAAAGGGCTGTGATTTTCGGTTTGGCTTTGCCGAAATCAAAGCTCAAGCAGCGGGCAAAAAACTCACCAAAGCACTGGTGATGGAAATCATCTCTGGTCAGTAAACCTCGGTGGGGTGATTGCCTCTTTCTTGGAATCTCATTCATGGGTGTCTTTGCAGAAAAAGCCGTTGCTCTCCCTCGCTTCTGCATTTCATTGTCTATTTTTGTGAGCGTAAACCTAACCTTAAATTAAATCATGTTGCAACGTATCATCACATTGGTGATGGTCGCATTCATTTGTTCGATCAGCGCCACTGCCCAATTTTCACACCTCGAAGTTGAAACCTACGCGGTTCATGATGGGAGCATTCCTGAATTGACTGGAATGACCACCTATCGGCTCTATGCCCACTTCGAAAGCCCCAACGATTTTGTTTCTGCCATTTCTGGTCTTCAGGGAACTCCCCTAAAAATCAGAACGAGTACCTCCTTTTTTCAAAGCAATGCTGGAGGATTAACAGGGAATGAAATCAATCCTGCCTTCTGGCAATTTGTTCCCGCCGCTGAGTTTGACTCCTTTGTCACCATCGGGAGGGCCGACAATACAGAACCGGGTCAGAACATCTCTGCTGTAGATGTACCGACCGAACCGTGGATTACCGAATTTGGGACCAATGGAGAATCAATCATCATGGACGGTCCTGTAGGTGGTGCTTGGTTTGTGACCCTTGGCGTTGGAACAGTGAACGGTTTTGCCGGAGATGATTTGCGTGTTCTACTTGGACAATTTACCACCGACGGAGATTTTGACGGGGTGATGAACATCCAAGTGTTTCAAGGAGGAATTCAAGTCAATGAAGAGTTGGTGGAAGGCGAAGCGTTTTCTGCCGATCCCAACGCTGTTTTTGGATGTTTGGACGTGAATGCTTCCAACTACAACCCGAGTGCTACCGTTGACGACTGCACCTGTGTTTTCGAGTGTGCACTGAGCATTGATGAAGTAAACATCAGCACCGCAGCTTGTGAAATAAACAACGATGCCAGCGCAGAGGTGGTTACTTCTGGCGGACAAGGGTTGGTGTACCACGTGCTCGACGGAGGGGCGGATTTGGTCACCAATGTGTTTAACAACTTGGGAACAGGAACCTATTCCATAGTCGTTTATGACTCACAAAATTGTCGCGACAGTTTGGAATTTGAAATCGCTGACCTCGGCATTGAACTCATGGCCGATGTAAGCTCCAACGTCGTGTGTAATGGCGATGCAAGCGGAAGTATTTCCACAAGCATTGTAGGTGGAAGCGGTACCATTGAGTACAGCTTGGATGCCAATTTCACAACTGTCAACACTACGGGGATTTTCGAAAACTTGACTGTAGGAACCTACACCGTGTATGCCCGTGATGAAAATGCATGTACCAGCAGCTCCAACACCATAAACATTACCCAACCTCTAGCACTCCAAGCCAATTTCACCAATGTGATTCCAGGCGATTGCGAGGAGGGAACCAGCGCTACCATTGTTGCCCTCGGCATTGGAGGAACGGCACCATATCAATACTCGCTCGACGGAGCAACCTGGCAAGATTCGAACCTCCTCAGTGCTTCTCAGGGAACTTATAATGTATATGTGCTCGACAGTAACGGATGCATCGCCATTTCCTCGAACACTGCAAACATTGAAGATGCAGGAATTGCCGGTTGCACGGATTCAATGGCTTGCAATTTCAACCCCAACGCAACATGTGATGCCCCTTGTACCTACCCCGAAGAAGACTTCCTCGACTGCGATGGAAACTGCATCAACGACGCGAACATGAACGGAATTTGCGACGAGAACGAAGTAGATTGTTCCAACCCTCCGCAAGTATTCATCACTGCACAAACAAACATTGCCTGTAACGGTGAGAGCACAGGTGGTATTAGTGTGACTGCTTCTGGTGGAAATGGTTCTATTGAGTTCAGTTTTGACCCCAACTTTTCATTCATCAATACTTCAGGCAATTTTGATAACCTATCTGCAGGAACGTACACGATCTATGCCCGAGATGAAAATGGATGTACGGGAAACAGCTCGGCGACCATCACTCAAGGACCACTATTAATAGCTGCAGTTACAACTGTGCTTTCTGGTGATTGTACGCTTGGGGAAAACTCCACAATTATGGCTTCTGCATTTGGTGGTACTCCACCTTATCAATACTCTCTCGACGGTATTTCTTGGCAAAATTCACCCATGCTCGATGCTCCTGCTGGAACATACAATGTGTTTGTTTTGGACGGCTTTGGATGCACCGCTGTTTCAGACGAATCGGTAGTCGTTGAAGAGATCGTTCCCGGGTGTACCGACATGATGGCTTGTAATTTCAACCCCAACGCAACATGTGATGCTCCTTGTACCTACCC
>CAZYPV010000089.1:0-5170 GCA_964649515.1 uncultured Comamonadaceae bacterium
AGCAAAAAAAAGACAGACCCTCGGAAGGATCTGTCTTTGTGCATGATAGTTTTTGTGTACTTAGTTCACACTAAAGTCGCTATTTTTCAATTTCGGGTTCACCAAAATCTCATTATAGGTAATGACAAAGCTTTGCGGACCAACGGTTTGTGAAATCACTTTTGGAAATTTCACGCCTTTCACTTCCAAATATTCTTTGTAGGTGGTGGCAATCACCATGTCTCCTTGAGGTGTGCTTTCAGTGCTGGTTTCGAACATCTTGAGTCCGCTATCAACGCTGAAATACACGGTGGACACAGTACCGTCTTTTTCGGTCAATTCTACCACGTAAGCGGGCTTTTCGTCAAAGCTGCCAATTCCTTTGAGCTCAGCAGTGGTGCCGTAGTCGTCCAATTTGGCTTCATAGAGAAGGTCAGCTTGCTTCTTCATGGATGCAACTTCATCTTCTCCCATCGGAACCTTTTGTCCCATTTGAGAAACCATACCGGCTTCGCCATCAAAAACTTGTTGCATCACTACCATACCGCCCATGCTCATCTCCATGCTCAACATGCGGTTGTCTTTGGTTTTTTGAGTCATGTTGATCACTTGTCCCATGTCCATTTCACCGCTCATGCTGGTGCTCTTCACCTTGGCCAAGGCATCAACACCTCCAATGGCTTTTACGTAGTTCAATACAACGTCCTTTCCAGTCATTCCTTCAGGAGCAGGAGCGAGGTCCACATAATCTCTACCATAGATGTCGAGGAATTTAACTTTTCCATCGTAGCTAAATCGCTCCAATTTCTCAGCCACTTCTTCTTTGTTACCTACAACCGTGATGTAAGCATTCTCAGAACGTAAAAACTGACGAGCAACGCGCAATACATCTTCCTTGCTCACTGCCTCCAATTTGCTGAGGTAGGTAGCGTAGTAATCCTTCGGCAAACCATAGCGCTCGATGTTCAAAGCAAAACGAGCAATGGTTTGCGGACTCTCCAACGATCTTGCAAAACTTCCCGTCATGTTGTTTTTGATGAACTGAAGGGTAGAGTCTTCGATGGGCTCACTTGCCAAGCGATCGATTTCGTAAAGGAATTCTACAATGGAACTATCGGTAACTTCATTTCTCACACTTGCATATGCTGAGAACGAACCAATCACAGGGTCAGAGCTCAAGCTTGAACGCGCTCCGTAGGTAAAGGCTTTGTCTTCACGCAAATTCTGCATCAAACGTCCGCCAAAAACACCACCACCAAGTACACTGTTCATCACTGATGCAGCAATCGCATCTTCTGAACCTGGGGTTAAATCTACAGGAAAGGTGACGTTGATCACCGATTGAACGGCACCACTCAAAGGAGCGAAGCACACTTTGTTTCCTTCAGGTAATGCAGGCTTGTCATAGCTCATGCTGGGAACTTCTGCTTTTTCCCACGCTCCAAAATACTTCTCTGCTTGCGCTTTCGCTGCTTCAGGGGTGATGTCTCCAACGATCGTCAAATAAGAGATGTTTGGTCGGAAAAAAGTGCTGTAGTAGTTCACCAAATCGTTGCGAGTAACTGCTTCGGTTGTTTTCTCCGTTTGTGGTTCTCCGTAGGGGTGATCCAATCCGTAGCACATCGCATTGCTGATGTTTCCAGAAATGCTGTTGGCGTCGGTGGTTGCAGAAGCGAGTCCAGATATCGTTTGTTTTTTCAACTTGTCAAGCTCATCTTGAGGAAAAGCGGGGTTGAGAACGATGTCAGACATCAACGCCAAAAGGGCATCGGTGTGCTTTGTGAGCGCTGCACCATAGGCGCCATTGGAATAAGTGCTCAAATCTGCTCCAATAAAATCAACGGCTTGGTCAATTTCTGCTTTGCTCTTGGAGGTTGTTCCTTTTTTCAGAAGGTCTCCAGCCATGGATACATATCCGGCTTTGTCTCCTTCAAAAATAGGGTCGCGATCTACGGTAAGTTGGTAAGAAACGCGGGGTAATTTATTGTTTTGAACCACGATCACTTTCAATCCGTTGTCTAGGGTGAAGGTGTCATAATCGCCCAACTGAATGGTTGGTGCAGCAGCGGGCATGGGTACTACCGATCGGTCCAATGGTGCAGCACAGGCTACAAACAAAGCACTGATGGCGACGAAGAGGGTATATTTAAAAAATTTCATGTCTTTAGGTGCGTTTATTAGTTGGACGATTCAAGGCTTTCATCATACATAAAGTACAGCACTACGCGATTGTTCTCCGTGTAGTATTTCTGCGCAGCTTGCATGATTTCTTCTTTAGTAACTGCCAAGTAACGATTGATTTCAGTGTTGATGAGGTTAGCATCGCCGAAATACATGTGGTAATTGGCCAAACTTTCAGCAATTCCCGCCATTGAGGCGTTTGAGCTCACAAAATTGTTCTCAATCTGGTTTTTGAGTTTCTGAAGTTCTTCATCGCTAATGGGCTCTGTCTTTAAACGCTCCACTTCTTCGTTCATGGCTGCTTCCACTTCTTCAGGAGCTACTCCCATGTTCGCCAAGGAGAAGGCCAAGGTCACTCCAGGATCTTCAAGTCCAAAGGAAAAGGCTCCAGCAAACAAGGCCAATTCTTTTTCATCTACAACAGCACGGTTCAAACGTGAGGATTCTCCACCACTCAATACTTGATTCAACATGTCAACGGCATAGTACTCCTCGGTGCCTTGAGCAGGGATGCTGTATGCTTGCGCGATCATGGGTAGCTGATCCTTGCCCAAAATGGTGTCTCGCACTTCCGCTGTTTTTGCAGGCTCGATGATGTCCGGACGAGGTATTGCTTGCGTCCCTCGTGGAATACCCGCAAAGTATTTTTTGATGAGTTTCTTGGTTTCATCAATGTCAATATCGCCCGCAATGGAAAGCACGGCGTTGTTGGGTACATAAAATGTCTTATAGAAGTCGATAAACTCTTCTTCCTGAGCTGCGTTCAAGTGCTCCATGGATCCAATCACTGGCCATTGGTAAGGGTGCTCCGTGTATGCTCTGCTCATGGTTTCAGATAGTAGCGATCCGTATGGCTGGTTGTCCATTCGCTGACGTTTCTCTTCCTTCACTACTTCTCTCTGGGTCTCGATTCCTTCGTTTTCAACCTTGGCGTGGAGCATTCGCTCAGATTCTAACCACATTCCCAACTCAAGTTGATTGCTCGGAAGTACTTCGTAGTAGAAGGTTCTATCGTTGGTGGTATTGGCATTCAAAACGCCACCAGCATTTTCTACATAGCGAGAAAACTCTCCTCTTCCAATGTTCTCGGAACCTTCAAAGAGCAAGTGCTCAAAAAAGTGAGCCATTCCAGTTCGCTCGGGGTTTTCGTTCTTAGATCCAACGTGGTACATTACAGTCACGGCAACGATGGGTGTGCTGTGGTCTTCGTGAAGAATCACGTGCAGACCGTTTTTGAGATCGTACTCTTCAAATTCGACGGTTTTGAGCTGCGCAATTGCAGAGCTGCCCAAGAGCATCGAAAGCACGATAAACAGATTTCTGGTTTTCATGGTTTCATTATTTGGTGAGTCAAAAGTAAGATAATCCCGCTGTCAAGTGTTAAAAAACTCCATGAATGGTTGAGTTTTTTGGATGAGCGGTAGCGGGCTGAAATCCATTGGAAAGCTTATTTTTGACCCCAGATACCTATCCATGAAATACAGCATTAACTTAGACCATTGCCGCCTTGAAGACTTGTTCAACCTCGTTTCAAGCAAAAAAGAAATTGAACTTTCTGATGAATGCACTGCTCGGATTGAAGCGTGCAGAAATTTTCTGGATGATGTGATTGCTTCCAGTTCAGATCCCATTTATGGCATCAACACGGGCTTCGGAAGTTTGTATAAAAACAGCATCTCCGGTGAGCACCTCGAAGAGCTTCAAGTTAACCTCGTTCGTTCCCACGCCTGTGGAATGGGAGATGAGGTGCCCAGAGGGGTCGTTTCATGGATGATTTTACTGAAGATCCTCGGCTTGAGCAAAGGGCATTCAGGTGTTCAATTGGAAACGGTACAGCTACTCACTCACTTCTATAATAATGGTGTTCATCCTGTGGTTTTTCAACAGGGTTCTTTGGGAGCGAGTGGTGATTTGTCTCCTTTGGCCCACCTTTCTCTTCCGCTTTTTGGTGAAGGAGAAGTACATGGTGAAAACGAAAAATTGGATGCTAAATCGGTCTTGGAATCGCTGGGATTAAATCCCATTACCTTAAAAGCCAAAGAGGGACTTGCACTGTTGAACGGTACTCAGTTCATGAGTGCTTATGCTTGTTACTTATTACAAAAAGCGCATCACTTGATGGATTGGGCCGATGCACTCGCTGCTTTGTCGGTAGATGCTTACGATGGTCGAAAAGAGCCTTTCCAGCAGAACGTTAACGAAGTGAGGAAACAAACAGGACAAATTTCAACTGCAGCCAATGTTCGCCAATGGTTGGAGGGGAGTGAACTCATTCAACAAGCCAAAAAACATGTGCAAGATCCGTACTCCTTCCGCTGCGTGCCTCAAGTTCATGGCGCAAGTAGAGATGCACTCGATTACATCACTTCGATTGTCGAGAGAGAGATCAATGCAGTAACGGATAACCCAACAATTTTCCCAGAGACCGGAGAGATCATTTCGGCAGGCAATTTTCACGGTCAGCCATTGGCCCTTTGTTTGGACCAATTGTGCATTGCTATGGCTGAGGTGGGCGCCATTTCAGAGCGGCGGGTGTACAAATTGGTTTCCGGAAATAGAGAACTCCCCGAATTCTTGGTGAGCAATCCCGGCTTGAATTCCGGGTTCATGATTCCACAATATACCTGCGCTTCTATCGTGAGCCAAAACAAACAATACTGCACCCCCGCTTCAGTGGATAGCATCGATTCTTCCAACGGTCAAGAAGACCACGTTAGCATGGGAGCAAATGCTGCTACGAAGGCGTTTAAGGTGGTGGAAAACCTCGAGAAAATTTTGGGGATTGAGTTGATGAATGCCGCCCAGGCTATGGAGTTTCGCCGACCAACAAAGTCTTCTCCTGCCTTGGAGCGTTTGCTAAAGGCGTATCGCGAGGAGGTGCCTTTTGTGGAAGATGATCGGTATTTGAGTCCTTTGATGAGGAAGAGTGCTGAGTTTGTTGGGGGGAATGGGGTGAAGAGGTTTTTGTAGTTGGGAGGGAGGCGCTTTTTTTGGGGGCGCTTTGCTTTTT
>CAZYPV010000089.1:5270-11012 GCA_964649515.1 uncultured Comamonadaceae bacterium
GCTTCGCTTTTTTTGACGCTTTGCTTTCTTTGCTTCGCTTTTTGGGTGCTGCTTTTGGGGCGGGTCGCTTTGCTCCTTTGGACGGGCGCGGCACGTCCTTAACATATTTTCCCACGAGTGCTTTTCACATGTTGGGGCATAAACATATCTTTGGCCGAACCTTCTCGGCATGATAGAACTCAAAAACATCCGCAAGTCATATAAAACGGGCAAAAACTCCATGGAGGTGCTGAAGGGCATCGATTTGAAGATTGAGGAGGGTGAACTGGTCTCCATTATGGGTTCTTCGGGGTCAGGGAAGTCGACTTTGCTCAATATCCTAGGGATTCTCGATGGCTATAACGAGGGCGATTATCGATTGAATGGGGTTTCAATGAGCGGGCTTTCAGAAAAACAGGCGGCGAACTATCGTAGTCGGTTCCTGGGCTTCGTTTTTCAGTCGTTCAATTTGATCAATTTTAAAACAGCACTCGAAAATGTTGCATTGCCACTCTACTACCAAAAGGTGCCGCGTTCCAAACGAAACCAAATTGCTCTCGAATACCTGAAAAAGGTGGGCTTGGAAGAGTGGAAAGATCACTTGCCAAGCGAGATGAGTGGTGGTCAGAAACAACGGGTGGCCATCGCGCGCTCACTCATTACTCAACCCAAGGTCATTTTGGCGGATGAACCAACGGGTGCCCTCGATACAAAAACAAGTTACGAGGTGATGGATGTGCTCAAGCAAGTGAACGCCGAAGGAATTACGGTGGTGATCGTGACGCACGAAAATGATATCGCCGATATGACAGATCGGGTCATTCGACTCAAAGATGGCCGCATAGAATCTACAGGAAGACCTTCCGAAATCGCTCAAGACGCCCATGTTTGATATCGATAAATGGAGCGAGATTTTCGCAACGATGATCAAGAATCCTCTGCGCACATTCCTTACGGGCTTGTCGGTGGGATTGGGCATCTTCATTCTGGTAGTGATGCAAGGCTTGGGCTTTGGTTTGCAAAATGGAGTAATGGCAGAATTCAATGATGATGCCATCAACTCACTTTGGATTCGAAGCGGCAATACTTCCATTCCATATGCAGGAATGAAATCCAATCGAAGGATAGAATACGAGAACAACGACCTGAGCATGATTCGCGATCTCTTCGGTGGAGAAGATACTTATTCGGCAAGGGTGTCGCTGTGGAATGCAAATGTCAAATACCAAGGACAAGCCCAAAATTTTGGGGTGAGAAGTGTGCATCCCGGACACCAAGAGTTGGAAAAAACGGTCATGAAGGAGGGGAGGTTCATCAATGAAAATGACATCGCCGAAGAACGAAAAGTGGCGGTAGTAGGACAAACCATTCTTGATGATCTCTTTCGAGGTGCTCCGGCCCTGAACCAATACATCGAAATTGCCGGCGTAAATTTTAAGGTGATTGGTACCTTCTCCGATCCCAACGGTAGATGGGAAAACCGACAGATTTACTTGCCCATTTCTACCGGACAAAAAATCTTTGGTAGGAATGATAAAGTGGACATGTTCATCTTGAGCACCTCCGATCGTCCGCTCGAAGAAACCATCGAAATGAGCGAAAAAATTGAGGCCGTTTTGAAGGACCGACACAAAGTTCATCCAGACGATTCAAGGGCCATTTGGGTGCGGAACAATAACGAAGAATTCAGCATGTTTTTGGACATCTTCAAAGGAATTGAAATATTCATTTGGGGAATTGGTTTCTTCACCCTTTTCGCAGGAATGATTGGTGTAGCCAACATCATGGCCATCGTGGTCAAGGAAAGAACCAAGGAAATTGGCATCAGAAAAGCGCTGGGTGCACCTCCAAGAACCATCATTTCGCAGATCATTCAAGAGGCGACTTTCCTCACTTTTGTTTCCGGATGCATTGGTCTGGTTTGGGGTATAGGCATTTTGGACGTGTTAGCAGATAACTTGGAGCACGATTTCTTCTCGAATCCAAGGGTTTCTCCTTACATCAGTGTGGGAGCCTTGACCATGCTGATGGTGGTTGGGGTGCTTGCCGGACTCATCCCTGCTGTGCGCGCGGCTCGCATCAATCCTGTAGAAGCATTGAGAGATGAATAAGCGACAAAACCATATCAACCCGAAAAGAAAGGAGGCCGAGGATGTTCGATAAAGATACTTGGATCGAGATTCTGCAGGTCATTCTCCGCAACCCCTTGCGTGCAATTCTTTCGGGAATTGGTGTGGGCTGGGGAGTGTTCATGATCATGATTACCCTGGCTTCTGCAAAGGGGCTGGAAAACGGGGTGAAGGCAGACATGGCGAACAGGGCCACCAATAGCATGTTCATGTGGTCCATGCAAACCAGCATGCCTTACAAGGGCTTTCAACAAGGACGAAGGTTCGAAATTTTGAACTCCGATGTGGATTATCTCCGAGCAAAGGTCAATGAGATCGAATTGGTTTCACCAAGAGTCCAATTGGGAGGCTACCAAGGGGCAAACAATGTGGTCTATCAAAACAAAACAGGTGCATTCAATGTCTACGGTGATACCCCAGACTACATTAAAATCGAACCCCTCATCATCGATCAAGGACGCTACCTGAATGAGCTGGACCTCCGTGAAGAACGTAAAATTTGTGTGATTGGTGAACGGGTAAATACGGTCCTTTTTGGAAAAACTTCAGCCCTCGGAAAATACATTCAAATCCAGGGAGTGAGTTTTAAAGTGGTTGGGGTGTACAAATCCATCAAAACGGGAGAGGACGCTGAAGAAGATACCCAATCCATTTTCATTCCCCTCTCCACTTTCCAAAAGGCATTCAACTACGGAAATGTGGTGGGCTGGCTGTCCATCATGCTCAAAGAAGAATATCCCACTCAGGTCGCAGTAGATCAGGTGCTCAGCAATTTGAAGGCGCGGAAGAGTGTGCATCCGGACGATCCGAGAGCCTTCGGTTATTGGACGATGGCAGAAGAAATGGAAGAAATCAATACCGTTTTTGGCGGATTGAGCATCGTTGCCTTCATTTTTGGTGGCTTGGCGCTGCTCGCAGGGGTGATCGGAATTACCAATATCATGCTGGTAACAGTGAAAGAACGGACCAAGGAATTTGGTGTGCGAAGGGCATTGGGCGCGCAGTCGGGCTTGATCATCCGTCAGGTGATGATTGAAACGGTTTTCCTTACGCTCATTTTCGGTTGCCTTGGGATCATTTTTGGCGTTGGTATTTTATGGGGATTGAATGAATTTGTTTTGGGCGAGGCTTCGGGCTCGTTCAGAAACCCCTCCATTGGTTCCCTCACCAGTATTTTCATCCTCCTCATCATGATTGTCATGGGCGCATTTGCAGGACTCCTTCCCGCATTGGTCGCCGTTCAAATTAAACCAGTAGAAGCACTTAGAAGCGAATAATTACCATGAAGAAAAGCTGTCTTATCCCCCTCATTATTGTCTGTGTCCTCGCCATCGGAGGTGCAGGATATGCCATTTACACGCTTTACCTCGATGAAGTTCAGGGTCCGGCTACCTACAACACCCAAAGTGGAAGTACACAAACCATCATCGACAAAACGGTGGCAACGGGGAGTGTTCAGCCAAGAAAAGAGGTGGCCATCAAACCACAGATTTCGGGTATTGTAAAGGAAATCTATGTGGAGGCCGGCGAGCAAATTGAGGTGAACGATCTCATTGCCAAAGTGAAGGTCATTCCCAACATGGTGAGCTTAAACAATGCCGAAAATAGGGTAGAGCGGGCCAAAATTTCTTTGGACAATGCCAACATGGACTTTGAACGAAATGCCGAGCTTTTGGAAAAAGGAGTGATTGCTCCTGCCGACTTCCAAGGCTTTGAAATTGCTCAGCGTCAGGCCAAAGAAGAACTGGATGCCGCAAAAGATGCTCTGGCCATTGTGAAAGAAGGGGTTTCGCAGCGTTCGGGGAGCAGTTCACTCACTTTGATCAAAGCCACCATTCCGGGCATGGTGCTGGATGTTCCCGTGAAGGAAGGAAACTCGGTGATTGAAGCCAATAATTTTAATGAAGGAACGAGTATTGCTACGATTGCCGACATGAAGGATTTGCTTTTCATTGGAAAAGTGGATGAGTCTGAAGTAGAAAAATTGGAAATCGGGATGGAGTTGATCCTCACCATTGGCGCAATCGAAAACCGCACTTTCCCAGCAACATTGGAGTACATCGCTCCAAAAGGGGTAGAAGACAATGGAGCCATTAAGTTCGAAATCAAGGCAGCGGTGAATTTGAACGAAGGAGAGTTCATTCGTGCGGGCTACAGCGCCAATGCGGATGTGGTACTGAGAAAAGTGGAAAATGTGTTTGCCATTGATGAGTCACTTATTCAGTTTGATGCCGATAAAAAGCCCTTCGTAGAAGTTGAAACTTCGCCCAACGTTTATGAAAAGCGAACAGTAGAATTGGGCTTGTCCGACGGAATGAAAGTGGAGGTCATCTCCGGCATTTCAGAAAGCGATAAAATCAAGGTTTGGAGCGCACCGATGTATGAATAGATAGAATGAAGGTGTGTTCTGACCGTTCATGGAACAGACTTATTCAAGCGCAATAGGAGCACAAAACCATGTATATACCTGTTTGTATGGCCGTACCAGATTAATGAATAAGCATTGTAAATACAAAAAGCGCCATTTCGAGGAGAACATGGCGCTTTTTTGATTCTTCGATTGTTTCTTTTTCAAGAAGAGGAAGTTTTATCCTTCAGCACATAATCACTAAGTACTGTAAAGAGGGTGCTGAGTTCTGTTGGTTTGGGAAGGAAGTAATCCGCGCCCAATTTTCTGCCCTTTTCCAATTCTTCTTCCGAAACGTATGCAGACTGAAGAATGATGGGGGTCCTTTTATCTTTCTTGCGAATTTCTTCAATCGCCTCAAGCCCGGTCAACACGGGCATCATTTGGTCCATAAATACGATGTCAAAGCGCTCCTTCAAGCACATCTGAACTGCCTTTTCGCCGTTACCTACAATGGTGATCTCGGCAGCTGTTGGCTCCAGAAAGCGTTTCATGATGAGAGAAATGACAGGGTTATCCTCTGCGATGAGTATTCGTTTTTCTTTCAGCTTATTCTTGAGGTCTATGGGTTTTTCTTTGTCTTTGAGGAGCTGACTTTTTGAGCTTTTCATGGGAATGATGGTCTCAAAATGAGAGCCTAAACCTGCTTGGGAATGTACCGTTATGTTTCCGCCAAAACCATTCACAATGCCCAAAGCAATGGGTAGTCCCATCCCTTTTCCAAGGTGTGAGTTGATCTTTCCGTCGTCGATTTGAACAAAGGGCTTGAAAATTTCTTCTGTAAAATCACTTCGAATTCCCACGCCCGTATCTTTCACTGATAAGCTGAGCTGTGCTTTTCGTTTATCCAAGCGATACTCCATGAGAATTTCTCCCTGTTCTGTAGCATTCAATGCGTTTTGAAGAAGGTTATTCACTACTTGCTCCAAGCGGTAGGTGTCGCTCAAGACAATCAATTCAGTCTGCTCTCGATTTTTACAGTGAACTTTGAAAAGGAGGTCTTTCCGCTCAATTTCAGCTTTGTTCAACAATGCAAACTTGTTATACACGGAGGAGAAGAATTGGCGCAAATCCAAGGTTTCTAAACTTGTTGAGTATTCTCCAGAGGTGATTTGAGAAAAATTGATGATGTCTTGCACTAAATGAAGCAGTGTTTTTCCACTCGATTTGATAATGTCCAAATACTCCAATTCTTCTTGCTCATTAAGAACACCCGTTTTATTTTGG
>CAZYPV010000090.1:0-9621 GCA_964649515.1 uncultured Comamonadaceae bacterium
CCCCACCCATCTCATCTTCATAACTCGCAGCAAACTTCACCATTTCCGCAATCAAGTCCTGCACTTCCTTGCCCATTTTGGTCGAGGAATATTCCACCCGAGGAGGGACTTCACCGTAGTTTTTCCGTTCCACCAATCGCGCATCAACCAAAACCTTCAGCTCTTGAATGAGCATTTTCTGACTGATGTCGGGCACCAAAGCCTGCAATTCACTGGGTCGAAGTGGTCCGGCAGAATTCAATTGATGCATGATCAACAGCTTCCATTTGCCCCCCAAGAGCTCCAAAGTAGTTCGAATGGGACAGCGAGAAGTGATGGAAATGGGATCGGTTTTCATACTTACTAAAAGGTGTGTACCTGCTTTTTATTACTGTACATTAAAGCTAGATATCTTTGGACTATTGAACAAATAAATAGCGAAAGAAGATGAAAAAAATAGCGTTGTTTGGAGGAAGTGGTCAAACGGGCACTGCATTCCTAAAAAAAGCTCTCGAAGCGGGTTATCGTGTTCAAGCCCTGGCAAGAACGCCTTCGAAGATTACGGAGAATCACCCCCAGCTCACGATTATTCAAGGCGATGTGCTGGTAAAGAATGACGTTGAAAAGTGCATCGAGTCCTGTGATGTGGTGGTCAGCTTGTTTGGTCATGTAAAAGACTCACCAGAATGGCTTCAAACCAACGGAACCAAAAACATTGTGGAAGTGATGAATCGCGCGGGCATACAGAAGATTGTTTCACTTTCAGGTGGAGGCCTGCCTTATCCTTCCAAAGACGAGCCCAAGTTTGCAGATAAGATGATTCGCTTCATCATGAAAGTGGCGGTTCCCAAAATCTTGAACGATGCCATTGAGCACCACAAGGTTTTGGAGGAGAGCGGACTGGATTGGATCATTGTTCGCGGACCCCGTTTAAGCAACGACCCCGAGAAAGGCAGTTACCGAGTAGGTTGGGTGGGTGTGAACGCAGGAACCAAAATTGCACGTGCCGACTTGGCCGATTTCATCCTCAAACAAGTGGATGACGAGCGCTTTATAAGAGAAATGCCCTTTGTTAGCTATTAATATCCGTTTTCGTCCATTCGGAGCGGTTCTTTTGCACGAAGGATTCAAAGTTCCTAGCAGGTTTCCCATTAATGCGCTTCAAAGCGTCTGAACGTTCTGGAGGAGAGGAGAAACGAGGGAGGTAGTGAATCATCATCATCACCAAAATGAGTGCGCTGGGTAAGGATTGCCGCTTTTTATGGAAGAAAAATGAAAGGAGGTTGGGACTTTCAAAACGGATGTCCCGCTCCATTTCTTTCCCCAAGATTTTTGCCATTTGGTAAAAGGTGAGGAGGTCAGAACTGGTCAAATCATAGGCCTTGTTGGCATGTTCTTTTGGGTTAATCAAGATTTTCGCGGCTGCTTTTCCAAGGTCTTCCAAATCCACCAAAGTGAAGAGGGCTTTTCCCGCTGGAAGATAAATGAGGTCCTTTTCCAAGAGGTCTGCCTTAAGCGTGGTGGTGAAGTTTTGCATGAAGTAGGCCGGACGCAAAAAGGTGTAAGGGATGCCCGACTTTTGGATCAACTTTTCAATTTTGTGGTGCGGAATGATGCTGTTTTTATCGGCACCTTGTACTGACAAAAAAACAATGTGCTTCAACTTGTGCTCGGCTGCTTGGGCAATCAAAGGGGTGAAGTATTTTTTTACGTCGCTGATGTGAGGTGGCCGGAGTAAAAACAGAACTTCACACTGAGAAAATGCTTGCGAAAAAGTACTTGGCCGATCGAAGTCAAAAAGCACACTCTTTACCCCCGTCGGGAGTCGCAATGCATCCTGCTCCAAAGAACGAACACCTGCTATAATCCGGTCCTTTTGACCGTTTTCAATCAAAGCCGAGAGCAGTTCTGCGCCTACATTTCCGGTAGCTCCAGTAATCAAGAATCTTGTTTTCGCAGTGTCCAATTTGAGCAGATTTACATTCAATCAGCGATCAGCCGCACGCTTGGTCTTGATAAAAAGGGCTTCCACTTTGTTTCTCGCCCATGCGGTCCTTCTCAAAAATACCAAACTCGACTTTACCGTTGGGTTGTTCTTAAAACAATTGATGTTAATGCGTTCTGCGAGTCCGTCCCATCCATAACACTCCACCAAATAGTCCAGAATCTCGGCCAGCTTCACGCCGTGCATGGGGTTGTTGGGCTGGTCTTCTTGTGGTGAGGGCTCTACGTTGATGGGCATGGTCTTGAATTTTTGAGAAATATTGAGCGAAAGATAGGACAGAACTTGGATTGATGCGAATGCACCCCTGCCTTTTCTTCAAGCATTTCAGCTCTTTCAGTTGAATGAAAAAGTTTATTTGGAATGTTCGTTCTAATATCGCTATGTTTGCAAACGGAACGATCGTTCTAAAACAAAAATACATTCATCAACAACAAAAAACAATGAGTAATTTAAACGGAAAAGTAGCCGTAGTTACTGGCGGTAACAGCGGAATTGGTTTTGCCACGGCGCATGAACTCAAATCGCGAGGAGCAAAAGTGATCATCACAGGAAGAAGTGAAGAACGCGTGAAACAAGCAGCAAGCGAACTCGGTGTGGAGGGCTTGGTGGCCGACGTGAAAAACCTTCAAGCAATGGATCAATTGGTTGAAAAGGTGAAAACAGCGCACGGCGAAGTAGATGTGCTCTTCGTCAATGCGGGCATCTTTCAACCAGCGCCAGTTGGTCAAATCAGCGAAGAGATGTTCAATCATCAAATGGACATCAACTTCAAGGGAGCCGTATTCACTACGGAGAAATTCCTTCCCATTTTGAAAGATGGTGCTTCCATCATCAACTTGTCGTCCATCAATGCATACACGGGCATGCCCAACACTGCCATTTACGCGGCCTCCAAGGCGGCTTTAAATGCTTACACTCGCACTGCTGCCACGGAGTTGGCGCCAAGAAAGATCAGAATCAATGCTGTGAACCCGGGTCCGGTAGCAACGCCCATCTTCGGAAAAACAGGCATGAATGAAGAACAACTCAACGGAATGGCGGGAGCCATGCAGAACCGCATTCCACTTAAACGCTTTGGTGAGCCTGCCGATATCGCAAAACTGGTGGCATTTCTCGCTTCAGATGATGCTTCTTTCATCACGGGAAGTGAATACAATATCGATGGTGGAATGAACATCAATCCTTTGCTCGGATAGGTAGAGATGCCTTTTCAAGCACTAAATTTGGAATGAGAGTTCCAGAAAGGTAATTTTGTGGGGAACTCGGGTTCCCCACTATTTTTTAACTGCATGCCTAGAAACAAACAATTTGATGAAGATGAGGTCTTGGAAAAGGCCATGCATTTGTTTTGGAAACAAGGATATTCTGCCACTTCTGTGCAAGATTTGGTGAGTCATCTTGGTATCAACAGGGCGAGTCTTTACGCAACCTATGGCGATAAAGAAGTACTCTTCAAAAAGGCCTTTCAGCGCTATAGAACAAATAATTATGAAGGGTTAAAGCAGTTTTTCCTCCAGCAAAAAAAGGTGAAAGATGCTTTTGAACAGCTCTTCTATCAAGCCATTGAAGAGGCATTTTCCGATGCGGATGCCAAAGGTTGTTTTGTGGTGAATACCACCACTGAACTTATTCCCAATGACCCGCAATGGAATCAAGTTTTGGATCAAAACCAAAAGGACTTTATTCAATTGTTTCACGATTTTCTTGAAAGAGGAGTGGCATCCGGACAAATACCCGAAGGAACAGACCTGAAGTCTACCGCAATGGCATTTTACATCTTCTACAACGGAATTCGAGTTGTAGCCAAGGTCAATCCCAATAAAAACGCCCTTCGAGGAGCGGTGCGCCAGTTGCTGCTTCTCATCACTCCTTAATGGCGAGGTCATTTTGAACATATCCGAAAATACATGGTTGAATAGGCACTTCTCAAGGACTTTAGGTTCTTTGAAATAAGTTAACCTTGATCTAAACGAAAAAGATACTTCTGTTACACTTCCTCCCAAATAATGCTTGTAATTTCGCACGCAAATTGCACAAGCAGCGCTTTCAAAGCTCGAACTCATGAATCAATTTTTGAAAAACCTTCTCCGCGCCGTTCTCGGTTTCCTCATTATTGGCGTTGGAATTTTTATTGCCTACGGACTCATCAGCACCAAAGCAACACCTCCCATCACCATTCCTCCAAAACCAGTGAAATCGGTGAAGGTGATGGAACTTAAAGCAAAGGCGAATCTAGCACAAACCCCCATTCAAGGTCGGGTACTCGCTCGGAAAAAGATCGATATCTTTAGTGAGGTGAACGGAAGTTTGCTTACCCGCTCAAAAGAATTTCGCCAAGGGGTGCGCTTCGCTCAAGGCGAGGTGCTGCTGGCGATGGATGGGAGCGAACAAGAAATGCAGGTGCGCGCTCAACGCAGTGCGCTACTCCAATTGATCACCCAAAGTTTGGCGGATTTCAAAACAGATTATCCCAACAGCTTTCCGGCATGGAGCGAATATGCCAAGTCCTTTGATTCAAGTTCAAACCTTCAAACCCTTCCCGAAGCTCAGAGCGATCAAGAAGCGTTTTTTCTATCGAACAGAGGGATTCTCAATCAATACTACCAAATCAAATCAGCCGAGGAACGTTTGCAAAAATTCACCATTCGTGCTCCTTTTTCTGGAGAGGTGAGCGAGAGTTTGATCAATGCTGGCGCTTTGGTGCGTGCCGGTCAAAAAATGGGGAGTTTTGTGCACACCGGAAGTTTTGAAATTGAGGCAGCCATTTCAGAAGCTGCTGGAAGATATGTTCAAGCCAATGATCGGGTCATCTTCACCACCAATCAAGGTGATGAATTGACGGGAACGGTAGTGCGGAAAAGCGAAAGCATCGATCCACAAACCCAAACGCTGAAAGTATTTATTGAGGTAAAAGGAGATGCCTTGCGAGATGGCGCTTATCTTTCTGGAGCCATCCTCAGCAAGATTCCAACGGAAACTTTGGAACTCTCTGCTGATTTACTCACACCGAGCAACGGTGTTTATGTGGTGGAGAACAATCGTTTGAAGCTCATTTATCCTGAAATTTTGCACCGTTCGTCTGACCAAGTTTTGGTGGATACGAAAGGCGTTGATCCAGATGCTCAACTGCTTGCCATTCCCGTGGCCAATGCCTACGAAGGTATGGACGTTAAAATTGTGAGCGAATGAAAGCCTTAATCAAGTATTTTGTACAGTACCCAATTACGGGAGACATGCTCATGATTGCCCTTCTTTTCTCGGGTTTTGTGGGGATGTCCAACATCAAGTCCACCTTCTTCCCCGAAACGCCAACCAAGGTGATCTCCATTCAAATCATCTACCCAGGTGCATCACCACAAGAGGTGGAAGAGGGGATTGTGGCGAAGATTGAAGACAACTTAAAAGGGATAGCGGGCATCGATCAAGTGAAATCGGTTTGCTCAGAAAACAGCGCCAACATTACGGTAGAAGTGCTGGATGAAGACGAGACGGATGAGATTTTGCAAGATGTAAAAAACGCTGTCGACCGAATTTCGTCTTTCCCAGTGGGAATGGAACCGCCCGTAATTTATAAACGAGACGCAATCAATTTTGCCATTTCGTTTGCTGTCAGTGGCGATCATGATTTGAAAACGCTCAAGGAGTATGCCCGCATCATCGAAACTCAACTCCGTCAAGCAGCGGAGATTTCGCAAATTGAATTGAGCGGCTTCCCCGACGAAGAGATTGAAGTACAACTCAATGAGGAAAAACTGCTTGCGCTCAACATCACACTTGCTGAGATTGGTGCTGCCATTCGAGCGGCAAACATCGAAACTACAGGGGGTAAAATCAAAACCGATCGGGAAGAGCTACTCATTCGAGGGAGGTACAAAGAATACAAGGCAGAGCAGCTTGCTGATGTCGTTGTTCGCGCTTCGGCCGATGGGAAAATTATTCGTTTGGGCGACATTGCTACTTTGCAAAATCGTTGGAGTGAAGACAACCCGAGCCGCTCGTGGTTCAACGGTAAACCTGCGGTGGTGATCACGGTGAATAACCTCATTTCTGAAGATATGTTGGCCATTACCGACAAGGTGAAGGCTTTTATTGAGGATTATAATGCGAGCGGACAACCGGTGCAACTTTCCATCATTCGAGACGGTTCTGTAACGCTCAACCAGCGGATTGATTTGCTGGTGAACAACGGAATTATTGGTTTCTTTTTGGTGTTGATTTTTCTCGCGCTTTTCCTCAATATCCGCTTGGCATTTTGGGTGGCGCTGGCCATTCCGGTTTCTTTTATGGGGATGTTCCTCATTGGAAGCATGGTGGGCATTACCATTAACGTCATCTCCCTTTTTGGGATGATTTTGGTGATCGGTATCTTGGTGGATGATGGTATCGTCATCGCCGAAAACATCTATCAACATTATGAACGGGGAGCCTCGCGCTTCGATGCAACCATCAACGGTACCCTGGAGGTTTTGCCCGCGGTTTTTTCAGCCATCCTAACAACGGTAGTGGCGTTTTCTTCCTTTTACTTCATCGAAGGTAGGCTTGGTGATTTCTTTGCTGAAATGGCCACGGTGGTCATCATCACACTTGTTTTTTCTCTGGTTGAAGGGGCATTCATCCTTCCCGCCCACGTGGGCCATTCCAAGGCGCTTTCCAGAAATGTGAAGAAGAATAAGGTAGAGCGGAGCATGACGAAGGTGATGAATTTCCTTCGCGACCGATTCTATGCGCCGGTGTTGCGCTTTGCCTTGCGCCAAACATGGGTTACTTTTAGCATCATCGCCATGCTTTTTGTGATAACGGTAGTTGGTCTCGTTGGCGGTGGTCGTGTAAAAACAACCTTTTTTCCCTTCATTGAGGCAGACAACATCAACGTGAGCCTTCAAATGGCGGCAGGTACGCGAGATATCATCACCAAAGAAGCTATTGATCGCATCGAATGGGCCACATGGGAGGTGAACAAAGAAATCAAAGCTGAACGCGAAGATACCGCGGATGTGGTGCTGGCCATCGACAAAAGCATTGGTCCGTCCACCTACGACGCCAAACTCAACGTCATCCTCCTCGATGGGGAAGCCCGAGCCATGCCGGTGCTCGAAATTACGGAGCGAATCAGGGAGAAAGCCGGGCCCATTTTCGGTGCGCAAAATGTCACTTATGGAGTGGCATCCCCCTTTGGTCGACCCGTTTCCATTAGCCTGTTGGGCAACAATTTGGCTGAACTTGAAGCGGCTTCTGCTCAATTGGAAGCGGCCTTGAAACAGCGTTCAGACTTAAAAGATGTGGTGAACAATAACACGTCCGGACTCAAGGAGGTAAACATCAAGCTAAAATCAAAGGCGAAGTATTTGGGGCTAACAGAACAAGAAGTCATGTCCCAACTCCGTCAAGGGTTCTTCGGTTTTGAGGCGCAACGTTTGCAGCGGGGCGAAGATGAGGTGAAGGTTTGGATTCGATTGGATGAAGAAGATCGCGCTTCTTTGGGTGAGCTGAGAAGTTTGCGCGTGAGAACCAATGCTGGTCTGGAAATTCCTTTGGAAGAGGTTGCAGAATTGAAAGTGGAACGAGGAATAACCGTGATCAACAGGTTATACGGTCAGCGAGAAATGCAGGTGAGTGCAGACATCGCGAATGCCGGGGTATCGGCTTCCGACGCCATGATCGACATTGAAGCCAACGTCATTCCCAACATTCTGGCTGCTTTCCCAACCGTGACCTCCAGCTCAGAAGGACAAAACCGAGAGCAAGCAAAATCAACCAATTCCATTCAAAAGATCATGCCCCTCATCTTGTTGGGGATGTTGTTCATCATCATCCTCACTTTCCGTTCTCCTTTGCAAGGAATGGCGGTGTTTGCGCTAATTCCTTTTGGGATGATTGGCGTAGTGGTTGGGCACTGGGTAATGGGCGCTCAAATGAGTCTGTTCTCCTTCCTCGGAGTGATTGCCTTGATCGGAATTCTGGTGAACGACTCCCTGGTCTTTGTGGCGGCATACAACGGCTACCTCAAAGACGGCTTGAAGTTAAAAGAAGCCATTTACGAAGCTGGATTGTCGCGTTTTCGTCCGATTATTCTCACCAGTGTCACCACCATTGCGGGACTCGCTCCGCTGATTGCAGAAAAGAGTTTTCAAGCACAATTCTTGATTCCAATGGCCATCTCGGTTGCCTTTGGTTTGCTTTTCATCACCTTGATTATTCTTGTTCTCTTGCCGGTACTACTTCGCGCCATCAACCCCATGCACAAGCTTTGGCAGTTTGTGCAAAGAGGAATTTGGTTGAGCGATGAAGCCGCTGAGCCCGCCGTGAGAGAAATCAAGCACCAAAAAAACTTTGAACACGATGCCTAAGTATTTTTTAATCTTCAGTTCGATGGTGATGGGTTTTGCTTTGCAAGCCCAAACTGCTTTGAGTCTGGACGATGCTATCAAAAAAGCCCTAGCAAACAATTATCAAATCCAGATTTCGCAGGAGCGCGTAAATTTGGCAGAGACCAACAACACTTGGGGGCAAACGAATCTGGTGCCAAGCATCAATTTGAACGGGGGCTATAACAATAACATTTCAGACAACTCAGACAACCCTACCAGCTTCATCCAAGAGGAACTTCGGAGCACAAGCATCACCTATGGTGCAGGACTCAATTGGACCCTATTTGACGGATTTGGGATGTTCATTCAAAAAGAACAATTGGACCTTCTGCAGCAGCAAAGTGAAGGCAACGCGGCGGTGGTGATCGAAAACAGCATTCAAAGTGTGGTTTTGGCCTACTACAATGTTAGCCTGCAACAAGAACGTTTGGCGGTACTTCAAGAGCTCATTGAATTGTCTGCCGACCGCCTCGAATACGAGCGAACAAAGCAGGAACTCGGGGCGAGCACCACCTTCACCCGACTTCAATTTGAGAACGCAATGATTGCCGATAGCAGCACTTTTTTACTCCAAGAATTGTCCTTCAACAATGCCATGCGTAACCTCAATTTGCTCATGGCTGAACCCATCGATGCGGTGTGGACCCTAAGCACTGAACTTGAAGATTTGGAGGAAGAATATGATTTTGGAGACCTTAGAGAAAAAATGCTGAGCAACAATAGCAGCCTGAAAACACAATACATCAATTCCTTGATCGCTGAAACCGACATCAAAAGAGCAAAATCGGCCTTGTATCCGGTTCTTGGCTTTAGTGCTGGGGCAAATCAAAGCAACAGCAGCTTCAGCGCTGGGGAGTTGGAAGGAGAAGGAACTGTTATCAATTACTTCGGAAACTTCACCCTAAATTTTAATCTCTTCAACGGTGGAAGGGCAAGAAGAGCCATTCAAACCGCCAAAATCAACGAAGCCATTGCCCTCTTGGGCGAAGGAGAGATGAAGCAAAACGTGGAGAATGAACTGCGCACCAATTACGAGCGATTCACCGCTCAACAAGCCATCTATTTGTTGAGTCAGCGCGGCGTTGAACAAGCAGCATTGAGTCTTCAAATTGCCACAGAACGCTTGGCATCAGGCGCCATCAACTCCTTCAATTTTCGCGACATCCAACTGGCCTATCTCCAAGCCCAAAGCGCCCTACTCGAAAGTCAGTTCAACCTCATTTCCACCAAAACCAACTTGGTACGATTGACCGGGGGATTGGTGCAGCA
>CAZYPV010000090.1:9721-10814 GCA_964649515.1 uncultured Comamonadaceae bacterium
AATCCAAAAAATGGTTTCAACCATTTACCCAAACCCCCAACTCAAACACCGCCCCCCAAGCAAAAGCCAAGGCGGCCAACATCGCCAAAAGGCATTTGAACACGCTGAGTCCAGCAATCTTGAAAATCCACAGGTTATAGAAAAAGTGAGCAAGCGCATTAGCCACGGAATACCACAAAATCATCTGCAAAAAGTGCATTTCCATGAAGCCGGTAATGAGCAAACTGGCCACCCTCACCACAAAAAGAACGACCTGAAAAACGAGGAGCCCTTTTTCCTTTTTGGCCACTTGAAACAACGCGGTAAAGGGCACACCGAGATAGCGCAAAAAGTAATACATGACTAAGATTTCAGCCACTTGTCCGGCCATGGTCCACTGGGCTGAAAACACAAAGGTGTAAATCTCCCTTCCAAAGGCAGCGGTAACAATCAACACGGGCAAAGCGAGGAGCATCACCCCGAAAAACAACTTTTCTGTCTGTACCCGTAGCTGATCCTTGGCCGTGTCCCACAAACTCCTTGCCTTCTGCAAAAACACGGCAGAGAGGCCAGAATCAAGGAGGCGGACGGGAAGATCGAGCACAATCAAGGCGTAACTTAAATAACCGGCCTCATCGGGTCTTCCAAAGAAAAAGGGGAGGAGCAAGGCAGGGAAATAATTGCTGAGCATGTTCAAAAACTGACTCGGCATCACGAAGCGCGGATAGGCCCGGTATTGCTGCCTACTTTCTTTCAATTCAGCCCTACTCACAGTGGCGAACAAGGCGGCCTTGCTGTTCTGAAGCACGTACTTCAAAAAGAAAACAATCCGGCCCGAGAAGATCATGAGGTTGGCGATGATGAGTCCGTCCGGCCCCGCACTCACCAGCTTCCCAAAGCCCACGTTAAACAACTTGCTGCTGAGTACAATCGGTACCTCAACCTGGGCGAATTTTCGGAAGGCTTTTTGGCGAATGGACCACTGAACAATGATTTGGTCCCACGAGAAAATGAGTGCAAGCGGGGCGATGGCGTAGATCCAAATGTGCACCGACTCCAATTCGAAGGCACTGCGAACGACATCAGCCAGAAAAAAAGAAAGCACAAAAACCAC
>CAZYPV010000091.1:0-10762 GCA_964649515.1 uncultured Comamonadaceae bacterium
GAAAATTCAATTCACCAATTCGTTGCCGTTTCGTTGAGGTGTTCAGTACATTAGGTTAGCTTATATCTATTTGTCCTAAAGCGGATATACCTATGTAATGTGAAGTGATACCCTGAAAAGTGCCCACCTCGGATGATAAAGTCCACCAATCCGAAACCAAAGAAACCTTCCCCACGTAAACAGAAAAACGCCTTCGTAGAATCGAGAGCAAACGGCGCTTTTCACCTTGAGAACTTTAAAAGTTTTAAGGAACTGAAACCGCACATGCTCCAAAAGGTGTATTTTTTGATCTAACTAATTGATTTTTGAATGGAGTTGAATCCTGCGTCTGCTTTTCGTGTTTACCTGGAGGTGAAAGATGTCCAATTGTCTTTCTCCTACCGAGGTCCGTTCCACGATGGTCTCACAGAAAGAATTGTGGACATCAGCGAAAATACCATCGCAGATCACATGGGCCAGCGGAAGATGAATCGAAAAGTGTCCTTCCTGTTGGTTGAGTGTTTTCAGAACATCATCAAGCACGGCGAACAAATTGAACGCGATCCGGACGATGATTTGCTCGATGATGGTATGTTTACCTTCCGAAGTGAGGGAGACAGTTATTTCATCAATTCCATCAACGTTGTTAGAAAAGATCAAATTGAAGATCTTAAAACCTCGGTAGATCTCATCAACTCAAAAACAAAAGAAGAGCTGAAAGAGATGTACCGCGCTCAATTGGTGAGCAACGAGTTGAGCGAAAAAGGAGGGGCAGGTCTTGGCTTGATTGAAATCGCAAGAAAGTCGGGAAATCGCCTAGAAGTGGAGTTCGAAGATTTGGAAGGAGACTATGCACTTTTCCATCAACAGGTCTTCTTTTCTGCTGTTGAAGGTAAGACGGGAGAGAACCAAATACCAAGAACCAAGGCGCTTTATCGCCAGTTGGAGGAGTCGGACCTGATGATGACTTACAAAGGAGATTTTTCGCAAAAAAGCATTCTCCCTTTGTTGAACATTGTAGAAAGCAATATCGGACAGAGCAAGCACGAGGCTTATCTTGCCAAGAAAGTTGGTCATGTTTTAATTGAGATGCTTCAGAACATTTCAAAACACGCCAAGTCCGATAATGGTGCGAAAGACGGTATTTTCACCATTGGTAGGTATAAAGATCGTTTCTTTGTTCAAACGGGAAATCGGGTAGAAGATAAGGATGCAGCGAGCTTGGAAACGAAACTGCAGGAGTTACAGAAGATGAAATACGAAGAACTCGCTATCTTGCACCGAGAAAAAATTAAAGAAAGTATTTACTTAGAAGATAAAACCAAAACCGGATTGGGCTTGATTCAAATTGCCAAGGCAAGTACGGAAGCGCCACGCTTTCAAATCGCTCCCTTTGATGGTGATATGTTTTATACTTTAAGCGTTGTTGTATAACCCACCCTAATGCAATCACTCGAAATTAAAGCAAGTACGGAAACCCCCGAGGTAAAGTTCAATAAGGACACGGGAGTGCTGCACATCTCTGGAAGATCTCTTCCCGAAGATGCTTTCTCTTTTTATCAACCGATCATCGATTGGGTGTCGGCTTTTTTAAAGCTCAATCCCTTGAAGAAAGTGGAACTGAGTTTTGATTTGGATTACTTCAATTCTTCTTCTGGAAGGTATTTGCTGGAACTGCTTTCCATTTTTGAGAGCAAATCCAAACCGGGCATGGCGCAGATCAAATGGTATGCTGAGGAAGACGATGAATTGATGGTGGAAAAAGGAAATGAGCTCAAAAGCCTCATCAAACTCCCCTTCGAAGTCATTACTACGGCAAGCTAAATGGACGCGCTCTACCTGAAGCATCCAGCTTAGATTTCAAGGCTTCCTAGGCTACCCCAAACCGCCATTCACACCGATGCCGAAAAGCGCAAAATCGTATTTAATCGGGTCCGCAGGGTCGAATTTTCGCAAGCGCTCACTCACTTCCAATACGGCTTTCCAATCGTTTTGCTTTCGATGAAGCAAACCCAATTCCCTCGAAATATTCCCGGTGTGAACGTCCAATGGCAAAAGAAGTTTAGATGAACTCAATTGTTCCCACAAACCAAAGTCAACTCCACGTTTGTCTTTTCTCACCATCCACCGTAAAAACATGTTTAAGCGTTTCGCAGAGGATCCTTTTTCAGGATTGGCAATGTGTTTTTGAGTGCGTTGCTCGTGTGGAATATTGAAAAAGGCTTCCCGCAAGGCCATTAATCCGCTTTGGTAGTGCTGTTCTCCCGTTTTGCTGGCTTGAAGGAAGAGGTTTTCGAGTCCGCCTGTGTTGTAAATGCTTCTCAATGCCCGAACAAAGTGTTTGGCGTCTCCAGCATTGAAGGTGCGATGAACAAAGCCGTCGAGGTTTTTTAAATCTTGTTCGGAAGCATTCATTACAAAGTCGTGCGGACTCCCTTCCATGCGTTCCATTAGGGACTTCCCATTTTTGATGATGCTCGGGCGCTGTCCCCACGCAATGATGGCCGAAAAGAAGGCTGAAATCTCAATGTCTTCCCGCTTAGAAAAGCCGTGAGGTATGGAAATGGGATCCAACTCGATGAAGTCCAAAGCATTGTATTTGCTGGCTTGTTCATCCAAGAACTCCTTCATCTCGTGGTCTTTCATTTTGCTGTTGATTCTTATTGCTACTTGAATGAAAAAAATGGGCTCAAGTCGCTAAATTTCCGCTAAATTTGCTGTAATGAGCTTTGCACGACCGGAAATATTGTGGGCCCTTTTCGCCCTGTTGATTCCCATCATTGTTCACTTGTTTAATTTCCGTCGCTTCCGCAAAGTTACGTTCTCCAACGTGGCTTTTCTAAAAGAAGTGCAGCAAGAAACCAAGTCGAGGTCTAAAATCAAGCATTTTTTCATTCTTTTTGCCCGACTCCTCGCTTTAGCTTGTTTGATATTGGCATTTGCACAACCCTTCATCCCTTTGAATGAAAGCAACCAAAAACAAGGCGATAGGGCCATCTCCATCTACATCGACAACAGTTTCTCGATGGACGGAGAAGGAGAGGAAGGCTTGCTCTTGGAAGTGGCCAAAAACAAGGCACGGGAGCTGGTGAATGCCTATTCCCCAAGCGATCGTTTTCAAATCTTGAGCAATGATTTTGAAGGAAGGCACCAACGACTTTACAGCAAAGAAGAGGCTCTGGACTTGATTGATGAGATTCAATCTTCTGCACAGGTTCGGGAATTGGAAGATGTGATTTCACGCCAAAACAACTTGCTCCGAGAAAATGAGAACGAGGGGGAGCGCTTGGCCTATGTGCTTTCTGATTTGCAAAAGAATACCCATCAATTGAGCGAATCTTTTCAGCCAGACAGTTCAGTGCTTGTCCGCTTCATCCCACAAAACTCGGCATTTGACGTCAACGTTTATATTGACAGCGTTTGGTTCGATACCCCTGTTCGGGTTTTGAATCAACCGGAATTGCTTCGCTTTCGTGTAAAGCACAATTCCAATGAGGTCATCAACAACGTTCCAGTTCAATTGAGCATCAACGGCACACAAAAAGGTTTGGGAAGTTTCCAACTCCTTCCCGGTTTAGACTGTGATACTTCCATCTCCTTCACCCAAACTACTGCAGGGGATCAGTTTGCTACGCTGAGCATTGAAGATTATCCCATCACTTTTGATGATGACTTCTACTTCTCTTACCGCGTTGCAGATCAAATCAACATCTTGGACATCAAAGGTGTAAATGCTGGGAACAATCTTGAGAAGGTCTTCCAGAATGACCCTTTTTATGCTTACCAATCGCTTGCTCAAGGACAAGTGGATTATGGTGCATTGGCTAACTACCAGCTCATCGTTGTGAATCAACTTTCTGATCTGAGCTCAGGGCTCATCAGCGAATTGCGCAACTATACGGCTCAAGGGGGGACCTGTTTGTTCATTCCCGATGAAAACGGAAATTTGAACGATTATAACGAACTCAGTTTGGCCTTGGGAAACACACAAGTCCGAGCGGGAAGTGGAAGCTTTGAAGTGAGTGAGATCAATTACGAACACTTCATCTATGCAGGAGTTTTTGAAAGCGTAAAAGGCAACATTGATCTCCCAAAAGGAACGAATGCCTTGGTGATTGAACGCAGCTCAAGAAGTCAAGAAGAGCAACTCCTTCGCCTGCCGTCAGGAAACAGTTTCTTGGCCGCTTTTCCTTTTGAAAACGGTCGGTTTTACTTGTTGGCGAGTTCATTGTCGAGCACCCAAAGCAACTTTGCCCAGCATGCCTTGTTTGTGCCCAGCATGCTTAGGATAGCAGAATTTAGTCAGGGAAAATCTCCGCTGTATTACGCGGTAAGTGACGAGGCAGTGCTGCAAGTCCCCAATGCTCAATTGCAGGGGGATGCTGTGTTCGAAATAAAGCGTTTGGATCAAGATTTTAGCTTCATTCCAGAAACAAGGCAAGTAGGTGGAGCCACTGAACTCTTTGTTCACGATCAATTGAAAAATGCGGGGCAGTTTGAGCTGGTTCAAGGTGAAGAAGTGCTTGGGGCTTTGAGCTTCAATTATGCGAGACTTGAAAGCAATACTGCTGCTTTTTCTTTGACGGAATGGGAAGCCGTACTCCAAGAACGCGGCTGGAACAATGCGAGCATTTACGAGGGCGATATGGATCAAATTGCTGCTTTGGTGGCCGACATCGATGAGGGGAGAAGCCTCTGGTGGATGTTCTTGGTCTTGGCCCTAGCATTTTTGTGTTTGGAGGTGATATTTATAAAACTGTTTTAAGATGCGCTGGATCATTCAAGCTGCAACCGTTATTGACCCCAATGGGAAACACCATCAAAAAGTGAGGGACCTCCTCATAGAAAATGGTGAAATACAAGAAATCAAGGCGAGCATTGATGTCAAAAATGCCGATGAAGTTATTGATGCCAGAGGAAAATGCGTTTCCTTGGGCTGGATCGATTTGAAAGCCCATTTCAGAGACCCGGGAGAGGAATACAAGGAGGGGCTGATCAATGGTTTGGATGCCGCTGCACGAGGTGGTTTTACACGTGTGCTCTGTATGCCATCTACTTTTCCTGTAATTGATTCAAAATCCCAAGTGGTGTATTTGAAATCGAGATCTGAAGGTCATGCTGTGAGTTTGCTTCCTGTGGGAAGTCTGTCGCAAGGCGGGAAAGGCGAGCAAATGACAGAAATGTTTGACATGATGAATGCCGGCGCGGTGGCTTTCTCCGATGACGCACCCATGGAAAGAACCTCCCTGTTGAGCAAGAGCTTGGATTATAGCCGGGCTTTGAATGTTCCCCTAATGAGCGTTTGCCACGATCCCGACTTGAGCGAGGGTGGGGTAATGCACGAAGGGAAAGTGAGCAATAGTTTAGGACTCAAGGGTATTCCAGCAGTGGCTGAAGAGATTCGGGTGGCGCGAGACATTGAGGTATTGAGGTATGCTGGAGGGAAACTTCACATCATGTTGCTTTCGTCAAAACGAGCGGTAGATATGGTGCGCAAAGCCAAGAAGGAAGGTCTGAACATTTCAGCAGGGGTGGCTGCGCAACAATTGGTTTATAATCATGCGCACTTGGAGACGTTTGACTCCAACATGAAGGTGCTTCCTCCTTACCGGGAGGAAAGTGATCGGGCGGCGCTCATCAAAGGGCTCAAAGACGGAACCATCGATGCCGTTTGCTCCAACCACGAGCCCGAAAACATCGAAAACAAAAAACGCGAATTCGAGCATGCCGCTTTTGGTAACAGCAGTATCGAAGCCGCGTTTTCGCTTTTATGTCAAGGCCTCGGAAAGCACTTGACTCCAGAATTGGTTGTTCAGTCCTTGGCCATCGGACCAAGAATGGTATTGGGCGATGATTTGCAATCCATCGAGGTGGGGGCAAAGGCGGAATTAACCCTCTTTAGCCTTGATGAAAAACGCCACTATTCTGCCCAAGAGTGGATCAGTAATGCACACAACTCACCGGTCATTGGAACGAGTCTCCCAGGGAAGGTTTATGCCATTCTAAATGGAGAACAGGTTGTGATTCAAAACGATTAAGCCTCGCCTTGCGGACCACCAAAATTCATCGGTAGGTTCATCTCTGGCCCCGGAGCTTCTTTGATAGGGCCGTGCTGACTCTCGTACTTTTTGATGTTCTCATTCAACGCGCGCATCAATCGTTTTGCGTGTTGCGGGGTAACGATGATGCGTGATTTTACCTTCGCTTTGGGAACTCCTGGCATGATGCGAATAAAGTCCAAAATAAATTCCGCTGCCGAATGGGTGATGATAGCGAGGTTCGAATAAGTGCCCTGTGCGGCGTCTTCACTCAATTCAATGTTGAGCTGTGGTTTCTTCTTTTCTTCCATAATTTTTTCTTGCTGATGGCATTAGGTCCAAGCCAGCATTTCCTTTAATGATTGAATTTCTTTTGTGATTTCTTCTTGATGAGGTGCAGCTTTGGGGTTGAAGTAGACTTGTTTCATTCCCACCGCTTTTGCTCCCAAAATGTCTACAGGCAAATCATCACCAATCATGACGGAATCATTAGGTGATGCCTTCGCGAGTTTTAAACTGTGGTGAAAGATTTGTTGATGAGGTTTCTTTACTCCGGCTCTTTCGGAGGTGATGATTTCTTCAAAATAATGATCAATTCCGGTGTTTTTGAGCTTGACGTACTGAATTTCTTCAAAGCCATTGGTGATGATGTGCATGCGGTAACCTCTGGCTTGCAAGGTGGAAAGAACTTCTTTGGTGCCTTCCATGAGGGCTGTTTTGAGCGGACTCGTTGCTACGTACATGTCGCCCATTTCAACGGCCAATGCTTTTTGGTTTTGGTCAAAACGTTGAATGGTGCGAAGAAACCGTTCAAAACGAAGCACTTCTTTGCTCATGGCGCCAATGCGATAATCGTCCCAACATTTTTCATTTTCGATGACATACGTTTGATAAAACTCATCAAACCCAACACCCAAAATAGCTTGAAGATCTTTCGTTTGAAAAATTTCCGATAAGGCCAATCGAGAATTGGTATCGAAATCCCAAAGGGTGCGGTCCAAGTCAAAAAATAAGTGAGAACAATTAAGCATGTGCAGTTAGAATATAAAATGCAGTCCAGTGAGCAACAAAGACCAAAGAAAGAAGCCCAAGATAAGAAGATAAGGAGTGGATTTCTTGCTGTGAAAGTATTTTGAGGCAATCAGTGAGCTGATGGGCACAGAAATGAGTCCGCAAATCAACATCAATCCCAAAATACCGTATTTATTCTTGATGGCGATGATTCTCCTTCTCCCTGGAGTAAAAACGCGCTTTCCTTTACTTTTTGCTCGTTGCGAGAGGTAGGCGAAAAGTCTTTTGCCAAATCCATAACAAAGCATCACCCCAAAAGCCGCTCCGCTACTGGTGGTGAGCACGATGGTAAGGAAGCTGTAATTTTCGTTGGGAGCCAAATACATGGCGGAAGGGGTAAAGAGGAACTTTACAATGGCCACGAAGAAGAAAACCAGCAATTTTTCCATGATTTACTTCAATCTTTTTCTCCATAGGCGAGGTCACCAGCGTCACCCAAGCCCGGAACGATGTATGCCTTTGCCGTGAGTTCATGATCCACAGCTCCAAACCAATAGGAAGTGTTTTCGGGGAGATGCTTGCGAAGGTGGGTGAGTCCTTGAACGCTAGAGATGGCAGAAATGACGTGCACTTTGTCTGGAATTCCTCGCTTTAACAAGGCGCGATAAGCCAACTCCATGCTCGATCCCGTGGCAATCATGGGGTCGCACAAAATGAGGGTTCGTCCGCTCAAACTGGGGCTAGACATGTATTCAATGGCAATTTCAAATTCACCGTTGTTTTGATATTTACGATATGCTGAGACAAAAGCATTGTCTGCCCGATCAAAGACGTTTAAGGCGCCTTCATGCAAGGGTAAGCCGGCTCTCAAAATAGCAGCCAAGACCGGTTGTTCTTTCAAATGGTGCGCGTTGGCATCACCCAGAGGGGTGCTCACGTTGATCTCAGAATAGGAAAGGGTTTTACTCAACTCATAAGAGAGTATTTCACCGATGCGCTGCATGTTTTTACGAAATCGCAGGCGGTCTTGCTGAATGTTTTGGTCCCTAATTTCAGCCAGAAATACTTGAAGCATCGAAGCTGTTTTTCCCAATTCGTGAATCATGATCGTCGTTTTAGCGAAGGTAATTAAACCGAGGTCTTACTCGAAATACTTTGGGTTTTTTAGGAGCGAGATCGGCATTTATTTGGGGGCTTCGTTTTGCGCTTCTTTCAAAACTTCTTCCAACACGTTTTCCCATCCTTTCCAATACCATGTGCCGGATAGCGATTCATTGTGCCAGAGGCTCATGCCAGTGCCGTTCACTTTTTTGACTTCATCCATCAAGGGTTTGATTTTTTGCCTCACTTCTTTGGGGTCCCACTTCAAATAACGATTGAGTGTGGCGTCCATAAAAGTAAAGGGATGAATTCTAAGTTTTGTGCTTCGCTCTGCGTCGAGATCGTACCACAGAAAAGAGCTGGCAATGCTGGCACGAAATCCCGGGTGTTGAGCATATCCCATGGTATAATCATCACTGATGTCCAAGGCGAGCAATTGACGATAGGTGTATGGAAAACGCAACATCAAGAAGTGCTGCCTGCTTTGGTGCACTTTTCGATGGGTGATTTTGCGCAAACGGGCGAGTTCTGTTTTTAACTTCGATGGGTCTTGATTGCTTTGATACCCGGGGTGAATACCCACTTGATAGCGATCGTTGACCGATTTGATGAGGGATTGAAAGGCTTTACTTCGCCAAGGAAGTCCTTTGTCGTTGTGCCCATAATCGGCCATCAGAAAGAAGAAAATGGCTGCTACCTTGTACTTGCGGTGCAGCTCGTCCATGAGTTCGTAGGTGTCATAAGGGTCTGCCTTCCCTCCCCATTGTGTACTCAAGCGATTTTTGAGATTGGTGAAGTCCAAAGCAATGAGGTCTTTGGCAATTCCGCCAGAAAAGCGCATCAATCCTTTCTCTTTATAGGCGTATGCACTGTCGATGTCCACAGTGGAGATGAATTGGTATTTCGGACACTTGAAAGTCAAAGAGGGGTAGATGCGTTCCAGTTGTTTTTTGAGGAAGAGAGCATACCGGTTGATGACTGCACGGTTGAGAAACCCAAATTTCATGGCTGCGCTTTGTTCGGGCAAATAGCGGCTGTGTTCATCGGTGCGGTGGGGCAGATATTCTTCGTAGCGCGAAACGAGGTAAAATGCGGCGGCAAAGAGGTCAAAGGGTTTTTGGTCGATGCTGAGCTCGTCCAGCCCATTTTCTTCATTGAAATGATGTTGGAGCGGAACATTGCGCACTCCTTTCTCTCTCAAAAATCCGGAGTCGAACACCTGAACTCCCGGAAGTTCGCTGTTTTTTGAATAGTTGATTTTTGCCCCTTCCGCAGCGATGAAGCTCTTCTCATCGTGAATGTGCTCTACTTCCAAGCCCAAAAGTTCTTCGAAGATGAGTTTAGCGATGTAACTCAGTCGTGGTGCTCGGTAGGGGTGATGAAGGATGATTTTCACAAGACGTCCATCATTTTTTGTGCAATAAATTCAGCGGCATGTCCATCCCCGTAAAATGCAGGCCATTCATTGGGCGGGTTTTGGAGCAACGCTTCAATGTTTTCATGGAGCTTGCTCAAATCAAAACTCAAACGAGCGGCTCCCGAGGCGATCAACTCGGTCCATTCGGTTTCTGTGCGAAGAACAATGCACGGTGTTTTGAAGAAGTAGGCTTCTTTTTGAACTCCACCAGAATCACTTACTACCAGTTTGGCTTGGCTTTCAAGGAGAATCATGTCCAAATAACCAAGCGGTTCGCAAAGCACCATGGCGTCGCTGTTCTTCATTTCAGCGTACAATTCTGGGAGATGTTTTTCAAGGAGGTGTTTTGTTCTTGGGTGAAGGGGAAGCACAACCTGCATTTCATGTTGTTCCTCAATTGAGAGGAGGGCCTTCATCACTGCTTGAAGCCGTTGTGGATCATCGGTATTGTATGGGCGATGGACCGTAGCCAAGGCAAAATCACCTTTGATAGCAGAAGGAAGTTGTTTGCTCTCTGCGGCTTTTTGAGCGAAATAGAGGGAGTTGTCGAGCATGACGTCACCACAATGAACGGGGAGGGGACGGTCTGCGTTGTACGGTCCTTCCGCCGCGATGTCAAACCCTTCACGCTCCAGGTTTTTGATGCCGCTTTCGGTAGGCGAAAAGAGGAGGGTGCTGCAGTGATCACACAGAATACGGTTGATTTCCTCGGGCATGGATTTGTTGAAGGAACGAAGACCTGCTTCAATGTGGACTAAAGGGATGTGCAACTTCGAGGCAACAAGGGCTGCTGCTAAAGTAGAGTTGGTGTCGCCATAAACCACAACGGCATCGGGCTGTTCCTTCACCACTACCGCTTCAAGGTCAATCATCATTTTTGCGGTTTGTGCGCCGTGCATTCCAGATCCAACTTCCAATTGATATTTTGGTCGAGGGATGTTCATTTCATCAAAAAATACGGCAGAGAGGTTGTCGTCATAATGCTGCCCAGTGTGCACTAAGATTTCTTCTACTTGCTCTTTCCAATGTGTTTCGAATGCTCTGCTCAGGGCTGCAGCCTTGATGATTTGTGGTCGGGCACCAATAACGGTGATGATTTTCTTCATATTAAAGGGTTTCACTATCGGCGTAGCTGTAGTATCCTGCTACACTAATGATGAGGTGATCAATGATCGGTAAATCTAAGAATTCCCCTGCATTTTTAAGTTGAGCGGTG
>CAZYPV010000092.1:0-2780 GCA_964649515.1 uncultured Comamonadaceae bacterium
TTTTCAACCGAAATGAGGGCGTTTTTGGTTTTTTGGGCGGTTTTTTGTGGGTTTTGATGCATTTCTAGGGCTTTTTTTGCAAAATCGTGCGGATTGCTGGCTTCGAAGATGTAACCGCCGTCGCTCTGTTTTACGATGCGGGCGAGGGGTTGGCAATCGCTCACCAAAAGCGGTGCACCGCTCATCATGATTTGAAAGAGCTTGTGGGGAATGGTGTTGTTGGTGTGGTCGTTCTGAACGTGAGGAATGATATTTACCTCACTGGATTTCATGAAGTGCACCACTTCTTTGAACGGTCGCTGACCGTAAAACGTCACCTTTTCTTGGAGCTCCAATTCGTTGACGAGTGCCTTTAGTTTGTCCAGTACGTCTTTGTTTCCTGAGCCCACCAAGTTCAATTGGGCTTGCGGCAGGGTTTGAAGAATTTCGGGCATGGCTTTGATGGCCGTGTCTAATCCCCGGTGCGGACCCATGCCGCCCACATAGGTGATGTTGAATTTCTCTTTGGGGAGGAGATGAAGCTCTTCACTCGCTTCAAAGTTTTTGATGAATTCAACGGATTCCGTATTGCTCACCACATGAATGCGCTCTGCCTTGGCTCCGTGGAAAGACACGAGTCGTTCGGCCATTTCTTCCACCACGGCAATGATTTTTGGCGCGTGTTGTACTGCCCATCGTTCATATTTGAGCCAGCGATTGTAGCCAAAGAAAATGCGGTTTTTGAGTCGGATGAGGGGAGAAGTTCTCCATTCAAACCAGGTTTTGAGTCCTTCGGGATAATTCTCGTGCAGGTCGAGCACCCAAGGAATGCCGAAATGATCGGCCACGCGCTTCCCGGTTTTGGCCAAGGGAAGGTCGTGAATGTGCAGCACCTCAATGTTTTTCTCCTTCACCCAAGCCATCATGGCCCGTTCAAAAGGTTTGTTCACGAAACGAACAGCACTGAAGATGTCGCGCCAGCCTTTGGATTTGGTGTCCATAAATAGTTCAGCCCGAAAAACAAAAGCGCCATCGATAAACTCTTCTTTTGGGAGTTCAGGACGCGTACCGCAAAGCAAGTGCACCTCGAAACCCGCAGCGTGGAGGGCCGACATCTCTTTTTGCAAACGAACATCGTTGGGATAAACGGCATCGAGCACCATCCCTATGCGAGGTTTATTCATGCAGCGAATTTAGCAAGTGCTCCATCACTCTCCAAGTGGCTTTTCCGTCCCAAAGCGGGGGAATTTGTCCGCTTTTGGGCGATTTCATTTTTTCCATGATTACCTCCACCTTGGCGGGCACGAGTTGGTTGGTGCCGAGGTCGATGGTGCTGGGCCTTTCGGTGTTTTCTCGAATGGTGAGGCAGGGCACTTGGCGGAAGGTAGATTCTTCTTGAATGCCGCCAGAATCGGTGAGGATGACTTGGGCGTGTTTCACCAATTTTTGAAAGGCGAAGTAGTCGAGCGGTTCGGTGAGCACCAGTTTTGGAATGGACTGGAGTTCGTCCCACATGCCGAAGTTTTCAAATTTCTTTTTTGATCTGGGGTGAATGGGAAACACCACTTTTTGATGGGCACTCACGGCGCGGATGAGATCGATGATGAATTGCAAACCTTCCCTGCTGTCCACATTGCTTGGGCGGTGCATGGTGAGCAGGGCGAAGTTCTTTTTTACGAGTTGATGTTCTTCCAGTACGGCCGATTGCTCAATCTGTTCGTCGAAGGCCACGAGGGTGTCAATCATGGTGTTACCAACAAAGTGAATGCGCTTTTCGTCTTTTCCCTCCGCTCGAAGGTGGTCGAGTCCACTTTGTTCGGTCACCAAATACTCTTGGGTAATTTCATCCACCAAAATGCGGTTGATTTCTTCGGGCATGGAACGGTCGAAACTTCTCAATCCGCTTTCCAAATGGGCTACAGGAATGCCCAGTTTGTTGGCAGCGATGGCCGCAGCGAGGGTGGAATTAACGTCACCGGGAACAATGAGGAGGTCGGGCTGAATTTGCTGCATCAAGGCGGCCAACTTTTGGGTCATTTCACCCACCTGTTCTGCCGGAGTTCGGGAAGAGAGCACGAGAAAATGATCGGGCTGGAGTCCGAACTGTTCGAAGAAAACACTGCTCATGAAGCGGTCGTAATGCTGACCCGTATGCACGATGCTGATTTCCACGTCGTGGGCAGCGGCGGCGGCTCTAAATTGGGTAATTTTGATGAAGTTCGGGCGCGTTCCTACCGAGATGAGTATTTTCTTCATTGGGGGTGATTTGCAATGAGTTCTTTCATGAGCCCATCGAGTTCCTTGCTCAGTGTTTTGCGGCTAAAGGTAGCAACATCTCCTTGTATTGGGGTGTTTTCTCCTTTCAAGAAAGCGTGGAAGGCATCCATCACTTGTGTTTTGATCTTTTCTTTCTCTTGGTATCCAACAACGGGTGTTCGGTTCAAGCCTTGAAAAATGGCGCTCAAATCTCCGTCCTCAGGCGCAATGGCGAGAATGGGTCGGCCGGTGCGCAGGTATTCAAACACCTTCCCGGTAACAATTCCTTTGGCGTTCTTGGTCTGATTCACAATGAGCAAGAGCATTTGTGCTCGGGCTTGTGCTTTCAATACTTCTTGGTGGGGGAGGTATTCTACTTTTTCTACTTGGGCTTCAAGTTCGTGTTGTCGGAGGGCTTCCATCACGCTAAAATCTACCTTGCCGATCAGTTTAATGCGCAGATGTGCTTTGAATTGATCATTTGTTTTGCAGAGTTCTGCAAGTGCTTCCCAAAGGGCGGGGATGTTTCTGCTGGGCGAAAAGGA
>CAZYPV010000092.1:2880-10707 GCA_964649515.1 uncultured Comamonadaceae bacterium
GTGCTGTTTTTTGATGCCTTGGGCGATGAGGTGCATGCTGTGAGGCGGTCCTGTTGAAATGAGCAGGTCTTGGGGATGTTGTTCGAGGTATTTGTTCAGGAATTTGATGGAGGGTTTGATCCAAAATTTGCGGGCATCGGGGATGAAGAAGTTGCCTCGAATCCATCGGGCCAATGCTTCGGTTTTTTTGGGTTTGGCTGTTTCCGACAAAAACCCAGTATTGATCCCTTCCTCTTTTTTCGTCCCGCTCAGTTTTTTATACCAAGAATAAGGTTCCCAAATTTCGGTTTGAACCAGGTTGATGCGGGAGGGCACTTCACTGAGAAGTCCTTCGTCGATGCTGGGGTATTCTGGGTTTTTCGGACAGTAAACACTCACTTCCCAGCCCAATTCTACGAGGTATTTGGCAAATTTGAGCCAGCGCTGTACTCCAGCACCTCCCGAGGGTGGCCAGTAGTAGCTTAAAATCAGCACCTTGTTTTTCTTGCTCATGAGGGAAGATCAGGGCTTCAAAGAAACGCAATATTCGCAATATTCGGCATCGGGATTGTGGACGATTTCTTGGTCCGAAAGCAAATCATCGCGCAGCTGGAGCAACCAAGCTTTCAATTCCTGTTCGGTGCTTTCGTCAAAATCATCCTTGTTCACCGTTACTTTCATGAAGCCGTTGGAAATGTTTCGGGCAGAGATGATTCCCCCTTCCACGCTTCGCCCAGAAATAATCCCATTCTCCTTCGCCATCAACAAATAAAGTAAAACTTGAAGTGCTTTGCTGTACTTCGGGTTCTCAAGATCTTCGATGCTTCCGATGTTCAAATCTCGGGGCTCCACCCTTCCGGTTTTGTAATCAATCACACGCGTAATGCCGTTTTTTTGGTCGATGCGATCCACAGTACCCCGAATGTTGAAGGGGGGATCTTGACTGATGTTGGTTTGGAGAACGTTTTCTAAGGACTGCAAGGTCGAAGGGATGTTTTTTCGTTCCACTTTCAACAGGGCCTTGAGATATTGTTCCACCACTTTTTTGGCGAGGTAGTTTTCTCCGTGCTTGGTGAGGTTCCCGGGGTAGTTTTTTTGAATCACCCCTTCGATGCTGTTCACCAGTGCCAATTCAATTTGCTCGATGTCTTCTACTTGGATGATTTTGTTGATGAAGGGCTTAAGTACTTCTTCCATCACTTCATGAACGATGGTACCAAAGGTGCTGCTTTCCATGGTTTCTTCCACATCATCTTGTTCTTTCAAGCCCATGATGTATTGGAAGAAGAAGTCTTGTTTGCACTGGATCCAGGTGTTGATGGCAGATGGTGATAAACCCCCATTGAGCAGCACTTTAACTCGATTTTTCACCCAATCGTTGCTCAACATTCCCTGAGATAAGGAAGGGAGTTTTCCACTTGGAATGCTATAATGGGTGTGGCTTAACTTGATTTTTGGGTGAACTGAAAAGTGGTATTCCAATTGTTGTAAATACCTGCTTTTCTCCCCGGCTTTTTCCATACTTTGCTCGCCTTCAGCATAAAGTAAATAGGCCCGTTCGCAGCGTTGAAGAAGACTGTAGAAATAAGAGGCAAAAATGGCTTCGCGGTCAGAGGGAGAGGGCAAATGGTATTGGGCTCTTACGTCTTGTGGAAGGAAGGAGTCTGAAAAGTGACGTTGGGGTAGGATGCCTTCATTACAACCCAAAATGAAAACGTTCTTGAAATCGAGTGCCCGGGTTTCGAGCAATCCCATAATTTGAAGTCCGCTCAATGGTTCACCCAGCAAGTCGAGCTGTTCTTTGTTCAATAGTTTGAGCAAGACGTGTTTGAAGGCATATGGACTCTCAAGAATTTGGTGTTTGTTTTGAAAACGCTGCACTTTGAGGAGGACATCGGTGAACTGACTCATCACTTGCTTCATGACCCGCTCGTTGAGTTGTTGCTTGTCCTTCTTTTCATCCTTTTGAATGCTCTCGATGAGGTGAAAAAGCCCTTCAATGAGATCTTCGGGTTTTTTACTTTTGGCCGCTTTGAGCAAGGGTTGAAGCCATGCACTCAGCTCGCTATTCCATCCTCTTTTTTCAGGAGTTTTATGGTCGATAAAAGTGAGGTTTTGTTTCACGATATCGGTTTCCAATGAGGCAATGAGGGAAGCTTTCGTATGAATGCTTTTGATGTAAGGGTGGCGCAGGAGGTCGAGCAAATCGCTAAACCGCACGCTTCCACTACTTCCTTCCATCATCCTAAAAAATGCCGCAATGAGTCCGGAAAGGGGCGTGCTCCTGAGAGCAATTCCCATGGAAACGTTGGCGCTTTTTACTTGATCTGGGATGGATTCAATCACTGCGGGGAGCATGCTTTCATCGGGCAGCACAATGGCGGTGTTTTCGATCTCGTCTTCGCTCATTTCTTGGAGGATGTTCATCACCCACTTGCACTGGGCAACACCTGAAGAGGCGGCTACAATTTGCAGGTGTTTCTCCTTGCTGCAAAAATGATTGGCTATGGGGAGTTTTCCGAGCACTTGCGTGGCTTGACGAATGAAGGTGCCCGCTTCAATTTGCGGATCGTTCACATACCATTCATCGCCATCAAACAAAACGGTAGCTTTTCCCAAACGAAGCCATTGGCGCACGGTAGCGGCCTCTGCTTGGGTCATGGCGTTGAGCCCCACTACATAAAGGTGCTCAAAACCGTGGTCAAGTGGCAGGGCTTGTTCGCATTGCCAACGGGCGATGGCTCCTCCGTAAGTGCTCCCCTTTTGTTGGAGTTTGTTTTTGAGGTGATGGTACACCTTGGGCAATTGATTCCAGAAGTAGAGAAATTCTTCTTGGGTAAGGCTGAGCTCTTCGGCATTGAAGCTCCATGCTTCGACGTACTTGATTTTCCTGAGGTCGGTAAACACGGCATCGGGATCGGCTAACTGGTGGTCGATTTCATTGAAGTCGGCAAGCATTACTGGTCCCCACGACATAAAACTTTCAAAGGATTCCTCGCTTTTGCACACTTCTTTGAAACTGAGAAAAGCCTCAACGAGGAGGTCGAGTTGCTGAATGGCTTGGAAGGGCGTTTGCTTGGCCAGCACTTCGCTCATGGTGAGGAATTCTGGATGCCAATGAGCGCCTTTTTCCAGCGCTTTGAGGTGTTTTTTGAGGAAGATGGACGTTCGTTTCCCCGGCAGCACTACGGCAACATTGGCCAATGATTGGTGTTGGGTTTTGAGTAATTGCGCAATGTCTTGAAGAAAGGAACTCACATCTCAGGGTTTAAAGATCATTTATCTTTTAAAGTAAACCCGTTTTTAATGAATTGCACAAATTCTTTGAACACTTTTTTTGATTTGAACACCGATGCCACCACGCTCCCCATGTTTTCTTTTGGATTTTCCTTGTTTTTTTCTGGCTGAAGGGGAACTGGGTTGGACTTGGATTGGTCTTGCCGAGCAGATGGCTTGCTTTCGGTACCGATGTTTTGTTCTTCGAGCATTTCCGAGAGCTCGTCGGCAATCTTAAAGCGCTCCTGAGCTTGTTTTTTCCAGCCGGCTTGTTCTTCGAGCAAACCGAGGTTGTTCTGCGCTACGGCATCCTCGGGGTCGAGTTCTACGGCCTTGCGGTAGTCGGACAAAGCTCCTTCGTAATCCTTCATGGCCGATCGAATGTAGGCCCTGCTGGAGTAGCGGTAGGAGTAGTCGGGCTGAAGCTTTACAGCGTAGTTCAAGTCGGACATGGCGTCTTCGCTTCGCCCCAAATGAAACAAACATACCGCTCGATCGTGATACAAATCGGGGTTATCAATCACGAAGAGCATGGCCTTGTTGTAAGCGGCGTAGGCTTTTTCGTGTTGGCCTTCTTTGGAGAGGGCTTGGGCAGATATCCAGTGTTTATTTTCCATCTTTGTGCAAAGATGACAAAAGCATGGACGAAAAGTTTCCCGTTTACTTAGAAATTGTTGGTGGAAAGTCGATTTACTGCATTTCCAGTCCCAGTGAAATGGAAGAAATTCAGGTGATTGGAGCGCGTTACACGGTGCATCGTTTGGTGGCTAAGATTTTGCCAGAGCGGGTGCTGATTCAAGACATCTTGTCCAACGAGGGCGGAAGGTGGAATCGCATTTCAAAAGAAGATTATGAAGCCAAAAAGTCCTTCATCACCCAGAAAAAAACCTTGCTTTAAACCATTAACAGGCGCTTGTTCGGTAATGCTGCTGCCTTGCTTCATCTCAAGAACGGAAGGCCTTACTTTTAAATCATGATTGCACCTCAAGAAAACGCTTCTTTGCGTCAATACAATTCCTTCGGTTTGGATGTGAAAGCCGAATACTTTGCTGCCTTTTCGATGCTCGATGATCTGCGTGAATTGCTGGAGTGGCGGAAGCGTAAGAATTTGGACCTCCTTTTACTTGGTGGCGGAAGTAACGTGCTTTTTAAGGGCGATAAGTCGGGCTTGGTATTGCGCAATGAGTTGATGGGGATCAATTTGGTGGGGGAAGATGAAAGGAGCTATGTGCTGGAATCTGGAGCAGGGGTGGTGTGGCACGATTTGGTGATGCACTGCGTGAAGGAGAACATGGCTGGATTGGAGAACTTGTCGCTCATTCCGGGAAGTGTGGGAGCGAGTCCCATGCAAAACATCGGTGCCTACGGTGTGGAGATTGAGCAGGTTTTTGAATACCTCGATGCCCTGCATTTGGAAAGCGGGGAGGTACATCGTTTTAGTCATGCCGATTGTCAATTTGGCTACCGAGAGAGCGTTTTCAAGCGGACTTTAAAGGGCGAGTATTGTATTGTGAAGGTGGCCTTTCGCCTTCAGAAGGAAGCCAATTTAAAAACAAGCTATGGCGCCATTCAGGAAGAGTTGGAGCGTTTGGGCGGGGAGCTGAACATCGCTAAGGTGTCTCAAGCGGTGATCAACATTCGTCAGTCGAAACTGCCCGACCCCAAGCTTATTGGCAATGCCGGAAGTTTCTTCAAAAACCCCGTGGTGAGCATGGAGGAGTATGCCCAAATCAAAGAAAATCACCCCAATTTAGTGGCTTATCCTAGCGGCGAAGGCATGAAGTTGGCCGCAGGTTGGCTCATTGAGCAAGCAGGTTGGAAGGGACATGATAGAGGCGCTTACGGGGTGCACGACAAACAAGCCTTGGTATTGGTGAACCGCGGTGGAGCCACGGGTGAGAAGTTGTTTGCCTTGTCCGCCGACATTATTGCCGACATTGAACAGAAGTTTGGTGTGCGTTTGGAGCGGGAGGTGAATATGATTGAGAGCATGGACTAAATTCGTTGATGTTGAGAGGTTACTTATCTGCTGTAAGTTCAACTTTAGGCATAAAAATGCTATCTTTTCACTGATAACAACGGCTGCTGTAGCACAGTTTTAGATTTACGGAGAATCATTTTACAGGTTTTACAATTCATTAAACACTAAAAATCATGAAACGACCTACTGCATTTCGGATATTTCTATTCGTCCAAGTGTTCGGCTTGCTCTTTCTAACTGCTTGTAAAAAAAATGAACCAGGCTTAGTTGAAAATGGTTGCAATGACTTGTATGGTGACCCTGTTTTCTTCGCTACTGAATATCCGCAGATTTTCAAACTTGATTTTGATAACAATGACCCAAGTAGAATTGTATTTATTTATTCAACAGCTGATGAAGAGAAAATTGTGCTTTTGGATGTAGAAAGTGGTGCGCTTACGAGTGTTTATGAGAGTGAACTGCGAATTGGAAATCTTCGCATATATGAAGATCGTCTCCTTTTCAGTTTGGTGGGTGGCGATGTATATATCTTAGATATGGATGTTGACAGTTTAATTCAGATTACCAATAATCCAGGCTGCCATTATAATGTGGCTTGGGGGCCTCAAGGGCAATCCATTTTTGTCAACCACAGTTTGTGCTCAGAAATTGGTATTCTCCAGCTTGACCTTGAAGGGAACGAAATAAGTCAATATGAAAGTGATTTGGCGAGTTCTTATCGCTTGAGCAATGATAGTCTTTTATTGGGAACTTCTGGTGCTGCGCTTGGGTATCTTAATTTATATACGGGCGAGTACAACCACTTCTTAGGTTCTTTTGATGACTTTGGGGATGGAACTTGTGACTGGATCAACGATCATCAAGTGCTCAGGGCAGGTACTAAAGGAGTATTTATTTTCAATTCCATATTAAGCTCTCAAACGAAAATTCGTGATGCTTGTCCAACAGAACTAGTATACTGGGTTCGAAAAGTGCCTGATGAGAATTTTGCGTACGCTCATAAAATCAACTTTTGGCAAACTGAGAATGGCTCAGTTCTCCACAGTAAGTTCAGTTTTGGTAAACTCAATCTTTCAACAGGTTCATTTCTTGAAATTCCTTTGGAGCTCTCGGAATAACCTCGGTTCATTTTTGTAAAACAAACCCCAACAAGGGCAGCTTCCAAATAGAAAGCAACACCTTCAAAGAAGGCGAACAAATCCAAGTGCGTTTGTACAGCCTAAGAGGAGATGTGGTAGCAGCACAAAGCCTTAATTACACCAAGGGTTTGCTGCTCAATTACCGCCAAGTTGCCAAAGGCATGTATGTGCTTCAATTGGTGGGTGAAGGAAACAGTGTAGCTGCGCGGGTGCAGGTGGAATAATCTATATGCTTCATTTCTAGATAAAGCCGGAATGCAAAATTTGATCCTTTAGGGCACATGTGATGCTTGAAACGCCGTGCTGTGATGACGAAACAATGTGCCGGCGAATAACATTTCATATAAATATGCGACCCCGCTGGGGTCAGGATGATGGATTGGCGGCTTGATGCCGTTTTTTTGCGATAGGATTACGAATGATATTCCGTTTTAAAAAATGAATGTTCCACGATGCGTTCTCTGGGGTAAGGATCATGCTTGTGACGGCTGGATGCAGACAGGGTACAATGCTGTGATGATGAAACATTGCGCCAGCGAATCACATTTCATATAAATATGCGACCCCGCTGGGGTCGAAACCTTCCGCCCCATTTTCGGGGCTATAAATGTGTGACCCCGCTGGGGTCAGTATGATGATTGTGGCGGCTTTTTGCCGCATTGCTTCGGCACCATGACAAATGAATTCTCGTTTTTTAAAACGACCAAAATTTAAATGACCCCAGCGGGGTCACACATTTATATCACCAATCGAAGCCGAGAACAAACCGACCCCAGCGGGGTCGCATATTTATTTCGAGGTTTTCGTCACAACCAAGCATTGATCAAAAATGTCTTATCTAATCACCCACAAAAGAAATCGAACCTGCGACAAAATGATGCTGTGTGGTGAAAATAAATATTCTTTATTCATGTCAAAATCACAAAAGACATGGCTAATACCTACTCACGAATCTACATCCAAATTGTTTTTGCGGTGAAATACAGAAAATGCCTCATTGCTCCCAGATGGGAAGACGAATTACATAAATACATCTCAGGTCTTGTTACACGAAAAGGACAAAAGCTCCTCGCGATAAATAGCATGCCCGACCATATCCATATCTTAATTGGTATGAAACCGAATTGTTGTTTATCTGAACTGGTTAGAGAGATAAAAAAGGCATCCACGGAATTTATCAATAAGAACAATTGGGTTCCGGAGAAATTTCAATGGCAGTCTGGATTTGGTGCATTTTCTTACGACTACTCTGGACTTGATCGCGTTGTAAAATATGTAAGAAACCAAAAGCAACATCATCAAAAGGTTTCATTTCGTGATGAATACAGAAATGTTTTGAACGATTTTCTGATTGAATGTCAACAGGAATATTTGTTTCATGAACCTGAATAACGGTGGATATTAAATTGTGCCGGCGAATCACATTTCACATAAATATGCGACCCCTCTGGG
>CAZYPV010000093.1:0-10682 GCA_964649515.1 uncultured Comamonadaceae bacterium
CTTCTCCGCTCTCCCTCTCCGCTCTGTAATCGTGCCCTTTTAGAAAGGTGATTTATAAGCCATTCTCGAAGTCCTTTCGGCTGTGGGAATCATAGACTCTGCTACATTTGCGAGCGTTGCCCAAAATAATCCTCGTTTCGATCAAGTGAAATTGGTACTTTTGGGCTCCCTTTGGGCTAACAGTATTAATGAAGTGTACATGACGAAACATGTTTTGAGTGCGTTCTTGTTCCTGTTTTTTTCCGTTGCTGCTATCGGACAAGGAACAATAAAAGGATTTGTGAAAGATAAAAATACAGGTGAACCGGTGATGTTTGCCTCTGTAACCCTGAAAGGAACAAGTTTTGGTGTTTCTACCGATCTTAACGGATATTATTCCCTCACCAAAATTCCTGAAGGTACATACACCATGAACATCGGGAACTTGGAGTACCAAGACAAAACCATTGAGGTGATCATCGAAGGAACACGCATCATCACGAAAAACGTTCTCTTAGCCCCTAGAGTTGTTGAACTGGGTGGTGCCGAAATTACCACCGATCGTACCGAACAAGAGTCGGAAGTAAATACCTCGGTTGAAACTATCCGTCCGGCAGATATCAAAAAGATTCCTTCAATTGGCGGACAAGCAGATATCGTTCAAGCGCTTCAAGTCCTGCCCGGTTTTGTGAGTACAGGTGACCAAGGTGGACAATTGTATATCCGCGGTGGATCCCCAGTGCAAAATAAAGTGCTTTTGGACGGAATGATCATCTACAACCCATTCCATAGTATAGGTCTCTTTTCCGTGTTTGATTCAGACATCATTTCAAATGCTGATGTTTATACGGGTGGATTCAATGCTCAATTTGGAGGAAGAGTTTCTTCTGTGATGGACATCAAAACGCGCGACGGAAATAAAGCTCGATTATCGGGAAAAGTGAGCGCTAGCCCGTTCGGTTCGAAAGTGATGGTAGAAGGCCCTTTGAAAAAATTGAGCGAAAAAGGTGGAGGGATTTCATACATCCTCTCTGCAAAAAGATCCTACCTCGAACAATCCTCCAAGGTACTTTATGATTACATCGATGAGGATGGACTGCCTTTCAACTTTACTGACCTCTACGGAAAAGTGAGCTTCAGTGGAGCTAGCGGGTCAAAGTTGAACATTTTTGGTTTCAGCTTTAATGACGATGTTCGTTACTTGGCTTTATCGAACTTGAATTGGCAAAACTATGGGGGTGGTGCCAATTTCGTGGTAGTGCCCTCAGGTTCTTCGATGCTGATTCAAGGTAATTTCTCTACTTCCAACTACAGAATTACCCTAGAGGAAGAAGGGTTGGCAGACCGTTTTTCAGAGGTGGGTGGATTTAATTTTGGACTCGATTTCAAACGCATTGAAGGTGATAACGAAATGAATTACGGAATCAATGTAGTAGGGGTAAACACCAACTTTGAAACTTTCAACGCATTGCAAGTGAAAGTAAATCAAGCGGAAAATACCACCGAACTGGGCGCGTATTATTCATACAAGATTTCTGCTGGCGACTTGATCATTGAACCAAGCATGCGACTGCAATACTACAGCTCCATCAGCCGATTCTCTCCCGAACCAAGAATTGGTATGAAATGGAAGGTTTCAGAACGATTGAGATTGAAAGGGGCGGCCGGACTCTATTCACAAAACCTGATCGCGGCAAATTCAGACCGAGATGTTGTTAACCTCTTCTACGGTTTCTTGAACGGTCCACAAAACCTTCCCAACGAGTTCATTTTACCGGATGGCGACACCAAAGAGATTCAACACAGTCTCCAAACAGCGAATCACCTCGTTTTTGGGATGGAATTCGACCTCACTGAAAAGATCAATGTGAACATTGAAGGGTACCGGAAAAACTTCACACAACTCACCAACATCAATAGAAATAAACTTTTTTCAGATGATCCAGACATCGATGTGCCGGACATCTTCAAGAAAGACTTCATCATCGAAACAGGGTTTGCCCAAGGGGTAGATGTCGTTTTGAAATATGAAGAGAAGTACACTTACTTGTGGTTCGTTTATTCACTCGGAAACGTTGATCGTTGGGATGGATTTAAATATTACGACCCGGTGTTCGATCGTCGACATAACATCAACTTTGTTGCGAGCCAAGCATTCGGTAGAGACCACAGCTGGGAAGCAAGCTTGCGCTGGAACCTTGGGTCCGGACTTCCATTCACTCAAACACAAGGATTCTTCCAACCAGTAAATGTAGGGGATGGCATTGGGTCAGATTACATCAACTCAAACGCGAATGAATTGGGAATCGACTATGCAGGTTTGAACGAAGGACGACTTCCATGGTATCACCGCTTGGACGTTTCTGTTCGAAAAACCATTGAGTTTACTGAAACCCGTAAACTGGAGATCAATCTTGGGGTAACCAACCTCTATTCTCGTAGAAACGTATTCTACATTAACCGTGTAACGAACGACCGAGTAGATCAACTCCCTTTCCTTCCATCCATTGGATTGGATTACTCATTCTAAGAATAGAAAATTGCTTAAAAAAGAAGCTTTGGGAATTGTTCCAAGGCTTTTTTTGTGATTGTTCTTAGTGAAAATGGTGCCTTAGCTTTTGGTGAGGAGCGCCTTTGCATTGGCCAGTGCTTCCTTCCCAAAGTCTTTTCCGCTCAACATTTCCGCCAGTTCTTGAATGCGTTCAGCCTCTCCTAATTTTTCAATATGGGTGAAGGTAGCGTTGTTGTCACTCGTTTTGTAGACCTTGAATTGTTGATCGGCTTTGGCGGCAACTTGTGGGAGGTGGGTAATGTTGATGAGCTGAAGTTTTGAACTCATTTGTTTCATGATTTCTGCCATGCGAAGCGCCATTTCTCCGCTTACCCCAGTATCTATTTCATCAAAAATGATCGTGCGTATCAACTGTTGTTCTGCCAAAGCGGCTTTCAAGGCTAAGGTCACCCTCGAGGTTTCTCCACCGGATGCCACTTTATCCAAAGGCTTAAAATCCCCCCCTTTGTTCGCCATGAGCATGAGCTGAACTTCGCTGTTTCCATGACGATTGAAGCCCTCGATTTCGTTAAATTCAAATCGAAGAACGGCATTTGGCATTCCCAGATGGACCAAGTGTTCTTGTATTTTCTTTTCCAGACCTTTTGCCGCTTTGGTTCTTTTTGAATGAAGATCAGACGCTTGGGCACGGAGACTATTTTGCTGCTCGATGATGAGTTTCTCTTGGGCAAGGATGGTATCGGCCAAAGACGATACTTCACTGATGCGCTCACTGAGTTGATCTCGAAGTGCAATCAAGTCAGCCAAGTCATTGCATCGGTGCTTGTTTTGCAAACGGTAATATTCATCCAGCCTTTCCTGAGTCTGCTGAAGGAGTTCAGGGTCCATTTGAGTTTTGTCAGATTCCATGCCTGCTTCTGCGGAGATATCGTCCAACTCAATCATGGCACTTTGGAGTCGTTCATGCAAAGCGGCAATTCCGTGGTGCTTATCTTTCAAACCACTTAAAAATTGCAGTCCTTGTTTGAGTTGAGCTACAATGGGCTCTTCTTGTTCCGTGAGGAGGTTCTGCAATTGCTGAAGTCCGTGCTGAATGCTTTCTGCATTTTCAAGAATACTCAACTGATCTTCGAGTTCTTCAACGGGCAGATCATCGAGACGGGCTTCTTCCAATTCTTGAAGTTGAAACTGAAAATAATCAAGATCGGCCTTGGATTGGGCTTCTCTTTCTGTGAGGACCTGAAGTGTCTTCTGCGCCTCTTTCAAGACTTGGTACGATTGATAAAAGGTACTTGCCGCTTCTTCTTGTTTCGCAAATCGATCAAGAATGGAGAAGCGAAACGCCATTTCTCTGAACCGACTTTGCTCTTGCTGTGAATGAATATCCACTAAAATGCTTCCGAGAACGCGCATTTGTGCGAGGGTAACGGGGGTGTCGTTGATGAATGCCCGTGATTTCCCTTTTGGTGTGATTTCCCTCCGAAGCACGGTTTGTTCGTCAAAATCAAGGTCGTTCTCTTCAAAAAAGGGAAGCATGGTACGTTCAACCCGAAAAATGGCTTCAATAATGCACTTCTCTTCTTGATTGCGAAGAACTCCGGTGTCTGCACGTTCGCCCAAAATAAGGCCAAGGGCACCAAGAATGATGGATTTACCCGATCCCGTCTCCCCCGTAAGTGCAGTTAAACCTGGAGTGAAGTCGGTTTCAATGTGCGCAATGAGCGCATAGTTGCGAATGGAAAGATGCCTTAGCACGTTGTGAACAGGTTAGTGATGATGCTGAAATTAGCTCATCATGTTGTCATACTTCTGAATGTTTCCCGGATCGAGCAAACGAAGTAATGAAATGATGCGTTCCTTTTCTTCTGCCGGAGCGGGAGTGAAAAGGTTGATGATTTCGTCGGATTTTGCAACAAAAAAGAGCTGAATATTGTAACTGCTAGGCCTTACTTTGTGAACTTCCTTCAAGGCGAGCAATCCTTCAATGATTTCGTTCCGTGCAGAGGTAGGATCGGAGTACAGTTTGTCCATTCCGTGTCGGTGATATCGATACAAACAGTTCCGCAATGGAGAAAAGGTTTGCGATAGAATGTTTTCCACCAACCAAAAACGATTACGCTGACCTTCACTGGCCCTCCATCCACTTTCTCCGGCATTTTGAGCGTTGGCTACGATGGTCTGCGCCATGAGGTAATGATCGGTTCCTCCTTCTGCTGAAAAGGTGTCGTAGTCCATCCCAATAATGATGTAGGCATAATAGGCCAAAACACTCGAAAGGTTGTCTCGGTGCTGATCGTTGGACCATTGAACAATTTGGTTGTCTGCAAAGGTGAAGGTGAAATCGTTGTCGTTAACGGTAAATATGGGCGTGTTGTAATCAGAGTTGTAAACGGGCCGGCTGCTCTGAATTTGAATTGAACCACGGAAGGTAGTCTGACTTGGTGCTTCGTTGATGGTGATTTGCATGCTGCATTCAATGCGCTCGTCCAAATCGTAGTAATCTTCTGTCCATCGCCGACCGTTCATGAATTCTTGAATAGAACTTTCGATGTTTTCAATCCTCGATGCCTCCACGTTCGCAATTTGCGGTGCGATGATGGTGACACTGCAATTCAATTCCTGCGATAGAGCAGTGATCGAAATAAACAGAGTGATGGCGAGAAACGCTTTTTTCAAGAGCATAATTCGAGGATCTTTTTGGATAAGTCTAAGGCAACATCGCGCTTAGATTTCAACTCAAAATTAACGATTTTATTGTGCTTATCGATGAAGCTGACCTTATTTGTGGCGTGTCCAAAACCGGCGCCTTCATCTCGAAGTGAATTGAGAACGATGAGGTCGAGATTTTTGCGTTGAATTTTTCCTTGAGCATGGGCGATTTCATCATTGGTTTCAAGTGCAAACCCAATGGTGATTTGATGTTCTTTTTTCATCTTCCCGAGGGTCGCAAGGATGTCGGTGGTGGGCTCCAATTCGATGTTCATCGCAGCGTCTTTTTTCTTCATTTTGATGGCTGAACGTTCTTTTGGGCGGTAATCTGCTACGGCGGCCGATTTCACCAGTACATCGCAGGCTGGGAAATGCTCCAAACAGGCCTTGAGCATTTCTTCTGCCGAGGTAACATCGATGCGCTGGATGTTGTCATACCGGCATTTTTCGCTGCTCGGACCCGCAATTAAGGTCACTTCAGCCCCCATGCTTGATAATTGATCAGCAATGGCAAATCCCATTTTACCCGAACTAAAATTCCCAATAAATCGAACGGCGTCAATATGTTCGTAGGTGGGGCCTGCGGTAACCAAGCACTTTTTACCCAAAAGGGGAGCTCGGTCTTGAAAGAATTGTTGGATGGAAGCAGCAATAGTGGCAGGTTCGGCCATTCTTCCTTTCCCTTCCAAGCCACTGGCTAAAAATCCACTTTCGCTATCAATAAGAAGGTGTCCACGTTCCACCAATGCATTCAAATTTTCTTGGGTGCTGGGGTGAGCATACATGTCCAAATCCATAGCAGGAGCAAAGGCGATGGGACATTTTGCCGAGAGGTAAACAGCGAGCAGGAAGTTGTCGCAAATGCCTTGGTTCATCTTCGCCAGAGTATTCGCACTGGCCGGAGCAATGAGCATGAGATCGGCCCACATTCCCAATTCAACGTGGTTGCTCCAAGTTCCTTGATCATCATCTTCCGTGAAATCAGAATAGACACGTTCCTCACTCAAGGTTGCCAAGGTGAGTGGAGTGACGAAATCCAAGGCACTTTTGCTCAAAACAACCTTCACTTGAGCACCCGCTTTTTTGAATTCACGCACGAGCTCTGCCGATTTGTAGGCGGCAATACTACCGGTGATGGCGAGAATGATTTTTTTTCCTTTCAGCATATGAGCGAAGTTCAGAAACAAAAAAAGATGGCGCAAACCATCTTTTTAATTTTTTATTTGAAGCCAAAGACTTAAGCTTGGTCTTCTGGTCTTCTCACGTAAACTTCACCTTGAAGCAACTCATGCATGGCAATGCTATGTGGCTTAGGCAAACGCTCGTAAAACTTAGAGATTTCAATTTGCTCGCGGTTCTCGAATACTTCCTCGAGGTTATCCTGATGTGTAGCGAACTCATCCAACTTAGCGTTGAGCTCTTCCTTCATCTCTTTTGCGATTTGGTTGGATCTTTTGGACAAAACAACCAGTGTTTCGAAAAGATTTCCTTCTACCTGCGAGTCCAACGCGTGAGTATCACGGGTGATGGTGGTGCGCTCGGCTTTCGAATTTTTATAACTCATATCCTGCTTTCTTCAATCGTTCGATTTCCTTTTCCGCTGCTATAAAATAAGTTTCAGCTTTTTTCAACTGCTTACTTCCAGGGAAATTGGCTACAAATTTATAATAACTATCGATAGTATCCATGTATCTGGCAATTTTCTTCTCTTCAATGCTCCCTTCAGCAAACAAATAGTTGGCTTCAACCATTAAAAAGAGGATTTCTTCCCGATACGGAGTGTCTGGAAATTCCTTCAAAGCGTTTTCCAATGCAACACTTGCAGACCGATACCGCTCGGTGGTAACATACAGTTTCGCAATTTCAAAGGATTTCTTTTCGAGTTTTTGACGCAATTGATCCACCATTACATTGCAGCTGTCTCGCAATTGAGAATTGGGGTAACGATCGATGAACAATTGAAATTCATCAATGGCAATGCGGGTGTCGGTTTGATCCAAGCTGTAAACCGGTGATAACTTGTAGCTGCACATGGCCGATTCGAAAAGACACTCTTCCGCGTATTGGCTTGTTGGAAAGGTCTTCACAAAACTCTTCAAATAGTAATTGGCGAGGTAGTAATCTTGAACGCAATAGTGGGTTTTGGCAAAGTAGTAATAGGCCTGCTCCGCACGCTGCGTTCCCCGAACACTGGCAATGAGTTCTTCAAACAATGGGAGGGCTTGGTAACACCTTCCATCTTCGTAATACTCTACTGCTTTGGTAAACTTGTACTCAGGATCTGAACTCTTCAATACTTTGTTGTACTCACTGCACGAGGAGATTCCCGATATGCTTAAAACGACCAAAAAGAGGTGCGCAATTTTTTTCATAGGTTGCAAAGATACATTCTTGAGACGGAATAGGGTAGTGTGTGGTTACATTGCTGACTCAACTTCAATAATGAAGTTCATTGATGATGATAAGAAAACCGATTGCAATGCTGCCTCAGCTTGTTTTTTCGTTCAATAACTTTTGAAGCACACGGAGTATTTCGACCATAGCCAAGGTATCTTGCTCGCAATATTTATGGAGCTGTTCTCTGATTTTTTGGTGGTTCTCGGCCTTGGGATGCTGCATGAGTTGAGCAAATTCAAAACTAGCCGCTGCCCCATTGGCGATGTCCAAATGACTGTAGCTCATGCTTGGAACCAATGCCGGCAAGACATTTTTAATGCTTGTTTTTCCTTTCATTTCGGGGTGATATACCATGCGCTCAGCAAAGGGGTCAATGAGGTCCTTCATTCGGTGGATGAGTCGGTTCAGCGGTACGGCATATTCTTCGAGGTGATGGGCCAGTTCTTGGATGATGCGCCGCTCAAAACTAATGTTGTACACAAGAATGTCTCCTTCAGGCTCAACAGCCGCTAACAGTGCTTCGCAAAAGGCCTTTCTAGGATCTTCACCAACACTTGCGTCGGCCAAAAATGAACGATGAACAAGAGTTTCACCCTGCAATAAATGCATGGAGAATTGAAAAGGGATTTGATCGTAAGGCGCGCTTCCATCGTACATGGGAACGGCGTTTGCAAAGGTTTCAAAATCCAAGAAATGAAGGGGTCCGTTCAAATCACTCAAAAAGGAATCCAAGGCCATTTCATCCACAAAAGTTTGTCCGTCTTTGTGTGCTTGAACGTGAAGCCGCTGCATGGGGGTGAGCTCCAAAAGCTGGTGGGAAGGGATGTTTTCCATCTTGGTGATGCCTTCTTCCCAGAAAGACCAAGCAAGGGTTTTGTTGCCCGAAAGTGAAAGGATGGAGTCTCGCGGAATTCCCTTCCAACAATGCGCTCTAAATTCACATTCGTAAGGGGAAGTGCAGTGCGGACCAATGGGTATTTCAGGTGCCTCATTTTGTGCTACCAAATCTTGATAGTGTTTCAAATCCCAGGCGATGGATTCGCGTTGCATCAAGGATTTTTTGGTGAAATCTTTGACCTTGAAGAGTTCCTTTAAATTCAAATCGCCCTGCTTGACGTATCGCTTGTTCATGAGCATTATTCCCGCTCGTTTGATATGAATTCCAAGTCCTTTCAACACAAAAACCTGAAGCGCGAGATCGTCCAAATGCTTCTTTTTTGGATTGGTGCTGGCTTTCACTTCATACACAGACCAACCTTTGGGTGTCCGCTCCAAGATATCTACACGAACAAACAGGCCCTGATATTCAAAACTCGCTTCGAAAATGGCGGGAACATCACTCTCCATCCATTTTTGAGTTTTGTCGATGAGTTCTTTGCGATAATCGTCTTTGGAGTCGTGATATTCAGCTGAAATCAAGATGCCACCCGGGTATTTTTTACGAGCCAATTCTCCAACAGCAGTTCCCATGTTCATGAGACTCAAATGCTTTTCTTCGGGGGGTGAAGCAAGTTCTCTCCGGTGTTTATGAAGGTACAGCCGTTTTTCGCATTGACGCGCGCGGAGGAAGTCAGACTTACTGATGCTTGATGACATGAATAAAATTTACGGCCATTAAAGTACAACCATTGATTGGCTTTTTATCTTCGTAAGATGTCAGATTCTCCAAAAGCGCTTCGATTGTCAGAACTCACAACGGCTCTAGAAGCATTTTTTCAAAAGAAATTTAGTCAGCGACCGGTTTGGGTGATTGCAGAGATCAGCTCGCATAAATATTACGCCAAGTCCAATAGACACTACTTTGACTTGATTGAAAAACAAAAGGGCGGTGATCATATTGCGGCCAAAATGCAAGCCATTTCTTGGGGGAATGTTGGTCAGCGAATCAAGGAATTTGAACAAAGCACGGGCCAACCTTTTACGAACGGTTTAGAGGTGATGCTCCAAGTGGAGGTGAGTTTCCACGCGCAATATGGTTTGAAGTTAACGGTGATGGACATCAACGAGCATTTTACGCTTGGTCAGATGGAGAAACACCGTAGGGCAACCTTGGAAAAACTTCGGACGATGCATCCTCAAGTGGTGAGGAAGGTGGGAGATACTTACCGCACTTTCAACCAAGATCGTCCGGTTCCAAAGGTGATACAGCGGATTGCACTGGTTACCAGCAGCCAAGCGGCGGGTAGTGACGATTTTCTTCACTCGTTGAAAGACAACCGTTTTGGCTACACATTTCAAATTGACTTTTACCACAGTCCGGTACAAGGCATTCAGAGTTGGCCGAAAATCACTTCACGGATTGCTGAGATCAACGATCGATTTGAAGACTACGATTTATTGGTGATCGTTCGAGGTGGAGGGGCACAAACCGATTTAATGCTTTTCGATCAATACGAACTGAATCTGGAAATTGCGCGTTGTGCCGTGCCGGTATTCACGGGAATTGGTCACCACAAAGATCAAAGCATTGCTGATTTGTTCTGCCATACCCGACTAAAAACCCCAACCGCTGTGGCTGCGGCGATTGTTGAACACAACATGCAGTTTGAACAAGACATTTTGGCGAATTGGGAAGAAATCGAACAGGGAACGAACAAGGTGTTGGATCGCAATCAGCGCGGATTAGAAAGGGCTTCCCGACTAATTACAGGAAAAATCCCCCAAAAGATTGCCGCTCAAAAACACCTACAAGTGAAACTGCATCGGGAACTTACCCGGGCGATGAGCGAACAGTTTGAACACCTGAGAGAACGGCTTCGAGACGCAAAAACCGGACTAGCACATAAAACCGAACTCAAAACCAAACATGCTAAAAACCTCCTCAATCAACAACAAGACCAACTCCCAAGGTTTGTGCAGAGCATGGTGAAAAATCAAGAAACGGAACTCAAGCACCTTCAAAAAATTGTTGATCTACTGCATCCAAAACGGACTTTGGACCGAGGGTATGCCTTGCTGAGAAATGAGGAAGGGATTGTGACGTCGGTGGAGCAGTTGAAAAAAGGTGAGGAAGTGGAGATGGAGTTGAAGGATGGGAAGCGCGTTGGGGTGGTGAAGTTGTAGGGTGGCTCGCAGGCTCGTGGAG
>CAZYPV010000094.1:0-10138 GCA_964649515.1 uncultured Comamonadaceae bacterium
GACTGAGCACACCTGTTTGACTTCCTTTTCATTGCGCTCACGGAGATCGATTTTTTCTGATAAATTCGGTGATTATTTACCTTAAGTTCATGTAAGACCAAAATAAATTTGGACTTTTGTAAGGGTTCAATAATTCTATAAAAATGAAGAAACACAACTTCTCTGCAGGTCCCTGCATATTACCTCCAAACGTACTTCAAGAAGCCGCTGATGCTGTTCGAGAATTGGACAACTCCGGTTTATCGTTGATTGAAATTTCTCACCGCAGTAAGCCCTTTGTTGCTGTGATGGATGAAGCCAGAGCCTTGGTGAAAGAATTGTTGAACGTTCCTGATGGCTATGAAGTGCTATTCCTTCAAGGAGGCGCCAGTTTGGGCTTCTTGACCGCCGCCTACAACTTCCACAAGCTGGGTGAAACCGCTGCTTATGTGAACTCCGGGACGTGGTCGAAAAAAGCCATCAAAGAAGCAAAACTTCTTGGAGATGTTGACGTGATTGCGAGTTCTGAATCGAGCAACTTCGATCACATCCCCTCGTTTGGAAGCATCAACCACCCTTCCCTGCACATCACCACCAACAACACCATCTACGGTACGCAGTTCAAAAGCATGCCGAAATTGGGCGAGGGGCAAGTTTTGATGGCTGACATGAGTAGTGACATTTTTAGTCAAGAACTGAACATTGCTGATTTTGACTTGATTTACGCCGGAGCCCAGAAGAACATGGGCCCTGCAGGAACCGTGATGTACATTGTTAAAACCTCCTCTTTGGGGAAAACGGGGCGCGCAATTCCTTCGTATTTGGATCTTGCCGTCCACATTGACAAAGACTCCATGTTCAACACCCCACCTGTGTTTGCCGTTTACACCTCCATGCTCACCTTGCGTTGGTTAAAGAATTTGGGTGGAGTAGCTGAAATTCAGAAGCACAACGAAGCGAAAGCCAAGTTGATGTACAGCGAAATTGACCGCAACCCGCTCTTCGAAGGATTCGCACAAGTGGAGAGTCGATCAAACATGAACGCCACCTTCAAATTGGTTAATGACGAACACGCCGCTAAATTTGATGAAATGTGGAATGCCGCTGGAATAAACGGACTCAAGGGTCACCGCTCCATTGGAGGTTACCGCGCATCCATGTACAACGCCTTGCCCTTAGAAAGCGTGCAAGTTTTGGTGGATGTAATGAAAGAATTTGAACGAACTCACGGATAAGAAATGAAGATTTTAGCAAACGACGGCATCAGTGCCTCAGGAAAAAACAAACTCGAAGCAGCAGGATTTACCGTGGTTACAGAAACGGTAGCTCAGGAAAACCTCATCAATGCCATCAATCAAGAAAATTATATTGGTGTATTGGTGAGAAGCGCTACCAAAGTGAGAAAAGATGTGGTGGATGCTTGCCCCAACCTCAAGTTCATTGGACGTGGTGGAGTTGGTATGGACAACATTGATGTGGACTACGCACGAGAAAAAGGAGTACAGGTATTCAACACCCCCGCCTCTTCTTCTCAATCAGTAGCAGAATTGGTGATGGGCCAACTTTTCAGTGCTGCGCGCTTTACTTACGATGCGAACGCCTTGATGCCAAGCACCGGAGCCAGCGATTTTAAAGTGCTGAAAAAGAAATACGGCAAAGGCATTGAACTTCGAGGTAAAACCCTCGGAATTATCGGTTTTGGTCGTATTGGAAGAGCATGCGCGGCCTATGCTTTGGGTTGTGGAATGAAAGTAATGGCTTGCGATATTAACGAAATTACTGACCCGATTATCTTGCACATCGAAGGTGCTGGAGAAGTGAAGGTGAACGTACAACAAGCCCCCATGGAAGATGTCATTCGTGAGTCCGACTTCATTTCGATTCACGTTCCGAAGCAAAAAGACGGATCAGCCGTGATTGCTTCGAAGGAATTGGAAATGATGAAAGACGGAGTGATTCTCGCCAATGCTGCACGAGGTGGAGTTATTAACGAAAACGATCTAAAGGGAGCCTTGAGCTCAGGCAAAGTTCGCGCTGCGATTTTGGACGTGTTTGACAATGAGCCCACTCCAGACGCCAGTTTGTTGGCGCATCAAGGGGTCATAAGTACACCGCACATTGGCGCTGCCACCTTGGAAGCACAAGACCGAATTGGAGAAGAATTGGCTGATAACATCATGGAAATCATGAAAGTGAAAGCATAAGCACCTCATAGAACATGAAATGAACGGGAGCTGAGAAATCGGCTGCCGTTTTTTTATCTTCACCCCAAACAAAACACTGCATGGCCAACGTTCGCCCATTCAAAGCTGTTCGTCCGGTTCGAGACAAAGTCCACCTCGTAGCCTCGCGTTCCTATGTGAGTTATCCGCCCGCACAACTCAAAGCGAAACTCGACGAAAACCCCTTCACCTTTATCCACATCATCAATCCTGACCACGGCTTGCCTCATCCTGCTCCAAAGGGAAGTGTGGAACTCTTTCGACGAATTGGTCATCGTTTCAATGAATTTTGTGATGAAGGAATATTCATGCGGGAAACCAAGCCCTCGATGTACCTTTACAAGCAAGAACGGCTCAACTCCACCTCATTGGGTATCATTGCTGCCATTGCTGTAGAGGATTACGATTCGGGGTGCATCAAGATTCATGAGCAAACACTTGAGCGCAGGGAAAAGCTCTTCGCACAATATTTGGACACCACCAGTTTCAACGCTGAGCCCGTGCTTTTATGCCACAACAATGACGACGAACTTGAGCGCCTTACCCGATTGATCATGGTGGACCAGCCGGAATACGACTACAGCACTACCGATCGTGTGCGTCATCAGCTTTGGCCCGTGAGCGACCCCAAGCTTTTGTCGCAAATTGAAAAAGTGTATGAAGGAATGGACGCGCTTTACATTGCTGACGGACATCATCGAAGTGCCTCCTCTTCCCTTCTCGCCAAAAACCGAAATGCAGGCAAGGACAAAGACCCCAACCGAGCGCACAATTACTTCATGGCCTACTTGATCCCCTCATCTTCGTTGAACATCCATGGATTTCACCGCATGCTCAAAGACTTGAACGGATTGAGCAAAGACGAATTGCTCGTTCAGTTGGCGCTGCTTGGAGATCTACATCAACAAGACCAGCCAGGGGAGTTCCAGCGCAAGGGAATGTTTGACTTTTACATTGATGGCACATGGTACCGACTGGATGCTGCCTCCAACATTGAACCGCATACACCGGATACGCAGTGGCTGACGGAAGCATTGCTCTCGCCCATTTGGAACATTTCTGACCTTCGAACCGACGAACGCATTCGTTTTCGCCCTGGATCATCGAGCGCTCATGACCTTGCCTTGGAAGTGGACAAAGGAACCTTCAGCTGCGCAATTTACATGCATCCAGTATCTTTTAGTGAACTAAAGCATGTCTCAGATGTTGGAGGAACTATGCCCCCTAAATCAACCTGGATCGAACCCAAGTTGCGCAGCGGGCTCACCATCTTTACCTTTGACGAAGAAGAACGCATCAACGAATGAGCATTTCAGAACAAATCCAAAAGTACCAACGTGCGGTTTCCCCTGCTACCCTGGTGGCCGTTTCGAAAACCAAGCCCAATAGCGCCATTGAAGAAGCGTATGCTGCTGGACAACGTATTTTTGGAGAAAATCGAGTTCAAGAATTGGTGGACAAGCATGAAGCATTGCCCAAGGACATCCAATGGCACCTCATAGGACATTTGCAACGGAACAAGGTGAAGTACGTCGCCCCTTTTGTGAGCTTGATTCACGCCGTGGACAGCGTTCGTTTGCTCGATGAAATTCAAAAAGAAGCATTGAAGAATCAGCGACAAATCTCCATTCTCCTTCAAATGCACATTGCGCAAGAAAGCGAGAAATATGGATTCTCAGAGGAAGAATTGCTTGCTTTTTTGGACTCAAAACACCTTCAAAACGATTACCCCAATATCATTTTCGAAGGTATGATGGGAATGGCCACCTTCACCGATGACGAGCATCAAATCAAACAGGAGTTTGGAAGCTTGAAGCTTTTGTTTGATCGGGTAAGAAGTGGTTTTTTTGGGGATGATAGTCCGTTTAAAACCTTGAGCATGGGAATGTCGGGAGACTACTCCATCGCCCTATCCTGTGGCAGTACCATGGTTCGAATTGGGAGTGCGATATTTGGAGCGCGATGAAAGCATTGATTGAAAACCGGTATTTCAAAATCTACTTGGTCTTGTTGCCCATTGTTTGTGGCATCTCTTACTACATCACGCAAAGGGCATTTTTACGCTTGGCGCAACTCCGAGCAAACACCATGGACGTAGAAGTAGAAAGCAGCAGAGCCATCATTTATTCCAGCATCATTGCTCTTGTTTTTTCGCTCATTTATTACTTCATCGTTCGGGACCTCGGTAAAGATGAAGACCTCACCGTTGAGCAGCATTGAGCCTACTGCGGATCAACATCCAGTTGGATACGCAAAGATTTGTAAGCCGGTAAGGCCAGAAATTCGTCAATTGTATCGAGAGTACTCTGTTTGAACTTTGCGGGAGAAGCCTTTCTTTCGAGTTTCACCATCATCAATTGAATGTATTTGTTGTTGATGCGAGAAACGTAAGGAGCTTCCGGACCAATGACCCTTTCTTTTCCAAACATGTTGACCAAAGTTGCCGTAAAATCGATGGCCGCCTGTTGTACCACCCTTTGATCCTTGTGTTTCATAGTGATGCGAATTAAGCGATAGTAAGGAGGATACTTAAAATTGAAACGCTCCACCAATTCTTGTTTGTACAATCCCTCATAATCGCCGGCAATCACCTTTCGAATGACCCAGTGATCGGGATGATAGGTTTGGATAATCACCTTTCCTCTTTCGTGTTTTCTTCCCGACCTTCCCGAGACTTGGGTCATCAATTGATAGGAACGTTCGAAACTTCTGAAATCGGGGAAATTTAGCATTTGATCTGCACTCAAAATTCCCACGAGTGATACATTTTCAAAATCCAGACCCTTGCTCACCATTTGGGTTCCGACCAAGATATCAACCTTTCCTTCATCAAAATCACTCAAAATATTTTGATAAGCGTGCTTGGAGCGGGTAGTATCGAGATCCATACGAGCCACTTTTGCATCGGGAAAAAGGTCTTTGAGTTCTTCCTCGATCATTTCAGTTCCAAACCCCAAGTTTTTGAGTGTTCTCGAACCACAAACGTTGCATGTTGCTGGAGGATGGGCGGTGTGTCCGCAATAATGGCAATTCAAATGGTGCTCTCGCTTATGGTAGGTTAAGCTCACATCGCATCGAGTACACTGCGGCACCCATCCGCAAGTATTGCACTGCCAAAGGGGAGCATATCCTCTTCGATTTTGAAATAGAATGATTTGTTTTCCTTTTTTCAGGGCATCTTCCATCGCTTCTCTGAGCAAGAAAGTGAAGTGGCCCTTCATGGTTTTTCGCTTTTGTTCTTTGGCCACATCTGCGCAGAAAATCTCAGGCATCAATATTCCACCAAATCGTTCTTTCATCACCACCAAAGCATATCGTCCTTCTTCTGCATTCCAAAAACTCTCAATGGAGGGCGTTGCAGACCCCAATAAAACGTGTGCATTGTATGCCGAACGCAGCACCATCACCGCATCTCTTGCCTGATATCGGGGTGCAGGGTCGTATTGCTTGAAGCTGCTTTCATGCTCTTCATCCACAATGATGAGTCCCAATTGATCAAAAGGCAAAAAGATACTTGAGCGCGCCCCCACGATGAGTTTTGGTCCGCCCGCCAAGGTCTTTTGCCACACCTCAGTGCGTTCCTGCGGGTTGAATTTACTGTGGTAAACGAGGAGGTATTCGCCGAAGTATTTTTCCAAACGTTGGATGAGCTGGGTAGTGAGAGCAATCTCGGGAATGAGGAAGAGGACCTGTTCTCCAGCGTCCAGTTTTTCTCGAATAAGATGCACATACACCTCCGTCTTTCCACTGCCCGTAACCCCTTGCAAAAGCACTACTCCTTTCTCTTCGAAACCTGATTTTATTTCACTCAAAGCCCGTTGTTGGAAAGCAGAAAGTGCCTTTTCAGCCGTGTTGGATTCGTCAAATTGAATGCGGTCGATTGCTTCTTCATGAAAATTGAAAATCCCTTTATCGACAAGTGTTTTAACGATGCTTGATGATACCTTTGCCTTTTCCTGGAGTTCCTTTCGAGGTAAACGAAAATCCTTTTGATGATTCGATTCACGAAGAAAGCCTAAAACAGCGTTAAATTGTTTCTCGCTCCTCCCCTTTTCCAAGTGGTTCACCAATTCTTCCAAGGCCTTATCGTCTCGATATTCCTCGGCCAAAGACACCATGGTTTGTGTTTTCGGCCTGTATTTTTGTCGGAGTTCTTCTCGTGTAGTGACCCAACCTTTTTCAATGAGGGATTTGACATGAGGGAGTACTGTGGCCTGTTGAAGAATCTCCATCAAATCTTTGATGTCGAGCTCCTTGTGCATTTCAAGGGCTTCAACAATGAGAAATTCTTTATCGCTTAATTCATCGGCAATGCGCTCATTGGCTCCATCATTTAACACCACCTTGGTTTCCGAGGCCAGTTTGAGACTCGAAGGGAGTCCGGCCGACATCACCTCCCCCAAAGTACAAGCATAATAAGCGCTCATCCATTCCCAGAATTTCAAAAGTTTAGGAGTGACTAAGGGAAAATCATCCAAAACACCTTCGATGTACTTGGCGGTGTAATGGCTTGGAGCATTTTGATGAACTTTATGTACGATGCCCGTGTGCAATTTGGACTTCCCCAGTTGAACCACTACTCGCATGCCAACACTAACCGTTCCTTCCAAAGCTCTGGGCAGGCGGTAAGTCATCGTTTTTGGAATAGCGATGGGTAAAATGACGTCTAAAAAGTAGGTTTGTAACTCTTGCTCCATGAGTTTTCGAAGCTACATCAATGCGATTAAAGTTGAAAGTAGATGCGTTACTTTTCTGGGGGTGATGGGATGGTTGAAGGGCTGCGCCGGTTGAGGTTGCTGGCGCAACTGTTGAATCACCTGCGCGGCGGGGTTTAGGGCTTTATTAAGGGTGAACATAAAAGTTGTCCGCGGTTTTAAATTGCAGGAGTGCTTCGCACTGAACTTGGTTGAAGGGCTGTGCCAGTTGAGGTTGCTTGCGCAACTGTTAAGTCGCTTTGGCGGGGGATTTAGGTAATGTAAGACATGACATCTTCGCATTGGGCAAAAAAAAGACCTCTCTTGAAGGAAAGGTCTTTGAATTCTTTATGAGCGCTTCGATTTACTTCATCACCATCACCCTTGTTCTCCACATCTGTTGATTGTTTTGGAGCACAACGAAGTAGATGCCTGATTCCAAATCTTGAACACTAAACTCAAGGTGGTGTTCTCCCTTGCTGAGTTCTTTATTGAAGATGGTTTTCATCAGCTTTCCGTCAAGCGAGCGAATCTCGCCTTTGAACACTGAAATTTCGTTTGCTGTGAATGTGAGATGAGCAATGTTTGTGCTGGGGTTAGGGAAAATAGCTGCGTTATCAATTTCACCGCTTTCTTCTCCCGCATCTCCACTATCGCCTATCTGAGGATCTTCAACAAAGGTGACATTTTGAACGGCAATAACTTGATTACCACAATTATCGATTCCTCTAAAAATACGCTGAAGGTTATTGGATTCTTCGCACTCTTCGCTGTCGGCTTCAATTACTGTAGTCCAAATTTCAACTTCTGTATCGCAGTTATCTTCTGCCTCGGGAAGGACAATTTCGGGTACTTCATCGCCGCAAGCAAGCACGAGGTCTGCCGGGAAATTCGTGAAGAACGGGGCAGTGAAATCAGATACCTCAATCGTCCACGTCGCTGTTGTTTCATTCTCACAATGGTCAATGGCTGTCCACGTTCTTGTGAGCACAAAAGAACAGGAGTCGCCCTCCATCTCTTCGACGAAAGTCACTTCAAGATCATCATCACAATTATCTACAGCTTGAACATCTGGAAAGTCGAGCAAGGCAAATTCTTCACAGGAAATGACCAGGTCTTCTGGGACATTCAATAGACTAGGTGCAATATCATCGATGATGGTGATGAACTGTTCTGCGGTTGAAGAATTCCCACACTCATCGCTCACGGTATAGGTTCTTTGGATCACGCCTAAACATCCTCCAGAGAACAATACATCTTCGTAAGTGATGCTCACTTCACCACAATTATCGCTCGCGGAAATGAGTATCTGATCCAGGTTGTCGCAAGGCAATTCCTCCTCAATGTTGTAGTCTTCAATTACTGGAGCAACATCGTCCAACACCTCAATGGTATGAACGAAAATGCTCGTGTTACCGCACACATCAAATGCGCGATAGGTTCTTTCGATCGTATAGTTTTGCGGACAATCTCCAGGAATGATTTCTTCGTCCATTTGAATGACAACTTCTACGTCAGCGCAATTATCCACAGCCACAGGCATGATCGCCTCTGGAATCTCATCTTCACATGAAATCACGATATCTTGAAATACTTCGACGAATGCCGGACCTTCAAAATCTTGAACAGTGATTGAAGCCGTTGCCTCGGTGAGGTTACCACAGAGATCGATGGCTGTCCAGGTGTAGACCAAAGTGTAATTACTTTCGCACAATCCAGGAACAAGCTCTTCAGTAAAAGTCACTTCTGGGAGGAAACCTGAGTTATCGGTAATTGTGGCATCATTCGCAGTGTAGTTGATGACGTTATCGCAGGTGGTAATCATATCTTCTGGTGCGGTAATTTCAGGCGCTTCGAAATCGTTGTAGGTGATTTCGATCGCCCGATTAGTGTAGTTTCCGCATTGATCTGTGGCTAAGACAAAACTTGTCATCGGACTCCCACATAATAGTGTTCCCGTATTCAAACCCGATTGAAAATCATCCCAAGGACCAGAAAGCACTTCTGTAAAATCACAATTGTCGGAAAATGACAGAGATAGTTCTTGATAAAACTCAGTTTGAGAATAGTTCTGAAGAGGGATGATATAGCTTTCAATACCATTGAATACTGGACTTTCATCGTCAAAGCTAACCGTGATATTTTGTTGACACGTTTGCTCTTCATCTCCCGTGCTTACCGTCCATGTTCTGGTGTAGGTTTGAGAACAGCCCTCATCGGAAATCAACTCATCTTCAAATTCAAAATTCACCTCTTCCTCCCAACAATCAGCTACGGTGAAAGTGGGAATGCCTGTATTTTCAGGAGTGATGTTGTCAGTGCATTGCAGGTTGATGTCGCTCGGACAGTTTACTTCCAATTCCGGAACACAGCAATTTTCAACAACCACGGTCAGGTTAACCTCGGTAGTGGCTTGTGGGTCGCCGTTATCTGAAGCGATGATGGTATAGGTGTATTCTCCCGGTGCAAGACCTCCAAACTGGATGCTTGTAGCACTTGGATTACCTGGGATATTGGAAATAACGTTCACCCCGCCGAAACCGTTATCTTCGATTTGTACACTTACGGTTTGATCCACTTCAGAATCAGCGAACGCAAAGCTCAAATCAAAGGTTTCGTTGTTACACAACGTTATATTTTCAGTCATATTCGTGAAGGGAGCATCATTCACAAAAGAACCGACGGCAAACTCAATGCATTGGTTATCGAGGGCGTGGACACCGTCCTCTTCTCCAAAAGGACCATCATAGGAGTCATCATCAAATGAAAATAAACCAACTTGGCTATGATCAATCCCGTTTCCGCTATTAATACCCACAGTTGCGGCTGCACCACCGAATCCATTCGTCCCAAAGGAAGCGTTTCCTGTTGTCCAATTCATATCACCATAGTAGAAACCTACGTTATTATTGCCAGACAAAATAGCATCACTACCATCGGAAATAATCACTTGAAATGTATTTCGAAGCCACGGATAAGTACCCGATTCAAAGACCTGTACATCAATATAGCTTGCAATGAAATAGTTCGAACCAACGTAGTACCACACCTCACCGTCATTTTCGTATTGTGTATCCACATCGCACCACATCGGGGCGATCATTGGTATGTTGAGCGGGAAACCTTCTGGAATGTATTCACCCAGAGGTTGATCAAAGGTGATGTTCCCATTGTTGTTTACATAGAGCCCATTGTAGGTATTCCCATACATTTCAAAAGTGAACGGTAGCGGAATATACCCCG
>CAZYPV010000095.1:0-9957 GCA_964649515.1 uncultured Comamonadaceae bacterium
AAAAATCGATCTCCGTGAGCGCAATGAAAAGGAAGTCAAACAGGTGTGCTCAGTCCTCAAGCGATTCAAAACCGCGGACATATCTTATACTAAGCCCTAATACCACCCCCAAACCCACCGCGCCAGCGCCTCAACAGTTGCGCAAGCAACCACAACTGGCGAAGGCTTTCAACCAAGTTCAGTGCGAAGCACTCCTTCAATTTAAAACCTCGGACAACTTTTATGCTCACCCCTAATAAAGCCCTACACCCACCGCGCCAGCGCCTCAACAGTTGCGCAAGCAACCTCAACCGGCGCAGCCCTTCAACCCCACGGACATGATGCAAGATCAATTTACTTCACCATCATTTCCCACTGATCAAAGCGCTCAATGCTTCTCGAAAGGATAAAATCTTCGCGCAATTCGTGTAGATTGTTGAGGTCGAAAAGATGATCCTCGGCTTGGATCAACATGTTTAATCGATGATCTTCATCGTCAATCAAACTGAGCAGTTGCCGGAGTTGTTTCACGGTAATGCACTCCCCAGGGAAAAAACGTTCCAAATACTTTAATCGTTCTCTTTGAAAGGATTTCGATTTGAGGATTTCCAAGGTTTGGTTGATGGTTACTTGGGAGGTGGGACGGGAACAACTGCTGTTGGTGGAAATCAATAGTTCTGTGCTCAAGGCCCGAACGCTCGATTCTGAAAGATTGGAACGATTTACAGCCATTTCCTCGGCCTGAAGTCCTTTTGAGATGAGGGTGAAGGTGCTGTTTTCTTCCAATAATTCCAATTGCAGGGTGAGTTTTGGGCTGATGAGGACAGTGGTGCTCACTACAAAGGTGCTGTCTCCTTCAATTAAGATTTCCAAGCGATGGTTCCCCGTGCTGATGGAATCTTTGAGTGCTGCATTTTGTGTGGTACTTTCAAAGGCGATGCCATCAAGAAAAAAACTCACCTCGGTGCTGTCAGGGAAGTTGATGGACAATTTCCCGGTGGAAACTGCGGATTCTTCCATGCTTTGAGCAGAGGATAGTGTGGCAATGAACAAACAAAGAAATGCGCAAATGGAGGTCTTCATGTGCTGCAAAGGTACAACCTTCGTGCCGCTGGTTCAAGGTTTCTTCAACCATCTATTTTTAAGCGCGGGAAGGGGTAGTTTTTGAGCTATGGTTTGCAGCACGTTGTCTTTGCCTTGCTTGAAAATGAAAGGCAGAAACCAGGCTACAAGGAGCAATAGAAGTGCGTTCACTGCAAGAGCAATGATGAGTCGAATCAGGAGTTGATTGGGCAGATTTATTTCAAGAAAGAGGAGGAGTGGCCAAGAAAACAGGCAGATGAGCATGGCGGTCAAAATGCCGGGGACGAGCTTTTTGATGGCCCTTTTGCTCGATAGTTTTAAAATGCCCAAAGAGAATTTTCCCATCATCACAAATTGAATAAAAACAGCAATCACCAAGCCCCAAGCCACGCCCTGAAGTCCGAAATTCAAACCAATGTAAGTTCCACCCGCTACCAAAACAAAAAAGATGGCTTTGATGGCACTGGCGATGTAGAGGTACTTGGTTTTTAAGGCGCGAACGATGGAATCGCCAATTTTAATCAATGAGCGAAAGGCAACGCTGATGAAAAGAATTTTGACCACTGGAACGGCATCTTGATACTGTTCTCCTAAAAACAACACCACAAATTCACGGGTGAAAAAGATGAGAAATACACTGCCGGGGATGACCAATAGGGCAATGTGATAAATGGCACTGAGCACGGCACGGTGGAGGCGCGGACGATCGTCCTGCAACATGGATAGGCCGGAGAACATAACGCTGTCAGACAATTTTCCAAGAACGGTAATGGGCAAGCTCATGAGGTAAACTGAGCGGTCATACAAACCGGTGTTTTCCCAACGAGATGCTTCACCAAGTTGCGCTGCTTCACTTCCTTCCAAGGGCATTTCACTTTTGTGAATTCCTACAATTAAGGTGTCGATTTTCGTGGCGGCGTAATTGAAGATGTTGAAAAGAGTACTTCCACCGCCATAAGCGATCATTTGCCCAGCATGCACTTTGGAAAAACGCGCTTGAAGTTGAATGGGGTGAAAAATCCAGTACCAGACGGTCATGATGAGGTTCTGTGCAAGAAGGGCGAAAACGTAAGACCACAGATCAAAGCCGGCATAGGCGAGTCCTAAACCGATGAGCAGGTTGCCAATGCTCATGGCAGAGAAGGAGGCGATGAACAACTTCTTAAATGCCATCTCTTTGATGATGAGCGACTTGGGGACGATAGCAATGGAGGAGATGAAAAAACTGAGTCCGATCACCCGCAAGACTTTCGTTAGCGGTTCGTGTTCATACAATTGAGCAATCCACGGTGCGAGGAGGTAAAGGAGTAGGGTGAAAGTAATGCCGAGGGAAACACTAATGTAAAAGGCGGCACTGATGTGCTCTTTGCTGAGGTCTTTGCGCTGGATGAGTGCTGGACCAATGCCAATTTGGGAAAAGATTTCAATGAATCCCACCACCACCAGCGCGATGGCCATCACTCCAAAAGCTTCGGTACTGATCAAGCGGGCAAGCAAGGCGATGAAAATCAATTGCAGAATGACTTGGGTAAGCACGTTCAATGCTTGCCAACTGAATCCTGAAATAAATTTGTTCTTTAAACTCAATGCCTGTCCTTATTCACGCAAGGTAAGGTCTTCTCCAGAAAGTTTTCAGCCTTCAAAAAATGTTTTCCTCCTTCGTTCGTGAATTTCCCCATTGCGTGGGTTGATTTCCGCTATCCGATCAAACTAAGATGCATTCCTTCAGTACTTTTCAAATCAAAAAGCCCTCAGCGAAGATGGCCGAGGGCTTTGAAATAGAGCTGTTATTGGAGCTTTTTCTCCAATGAGATACTTATCGAGCGTAGTTCACAGCGCGCTTCTCGCGAATCACGGTAACTTTAATTTGCCCAGGATAGGTCATTTCATTTTGAATTTTCTGTGAGATGTCGAAGCTAAGCTGATCGGCTTTTTCATCGCTTACTTTTTCACTTTCCACCAATACGCGCAACTCCCGTCCGGCTTGAATGGCGAAGGATTTCGTTACTCCTGGATAGTCAAGTGCTAAATTTTCAAGGTCTTTGAGTCGTTGGATGTAGGATTCCACCACTTCTCTTCGTGCTCCAGGTCGGGCACCAGAAACAGCATCGCAAACTTGGATGATTGGAGAGAGGAGGGAGGTCATTTCAATTTCATCGTGGTGAGCTCCAATGGCGTTGCACACGTCTCCTTTTTCACCGTACTTCTCAGCGAGCTTCATTCCTAAAATGGCGTGTGGCAATTCGGTTTCTTCATCGCTCACTTTACCGATGTCGTGGAGGAGTCCTGCACGTTTAGCGGCTTTGGCATTCAGTCCAAGTTCTGATGCCATTACTGAACAAAGGTTGGCCACTTCTCTCGAGTGCTGAAGCAAGTTTTGTCCGTAAGAAGAGCGGTACTTCATTCGTCCCACCATTCTTACCAATTCAGAGTGGAGGTTGTGTATTCCAAGATCAATACAGGCGCGTTTCCCCACTTCCATGATCTCCTCGTTGATGTTTTTGGTCACTTTCGCTACCACTTCTTCCACACGGGCAGGGTGAATTCGTCCGTCCGTTACCAATTGGTGCATAGACAATCGAGCAATTTCTCTTCTCACGGGGTCAAAGCAAGAAAGAATAATGGCTTCAGGGGTATCGTCAACAATGACCTCAACTCCTGTTGCGGCTTCAATGGCCCGGATGTTTCGTCCTTCTCTACCAATGATGCGCCCTTTGATTTCATCGCTTTCAATGTTGAAAACAGAAACGGAGTTTTCGATGGCGTGCTCGGTGGCTACTCTTTGAATGGACTGAATAACAATCTTTTTGGCATCTTGGTTGGCCTTCAATTTGGCTTCGTCCAAAATTTCTCGAGTTACATGAGAAGCCATCGCACGAGCATCTTCTTTGAGCTCTTCCATCAGCTTTTTCTTGGCGTCTTCTGCGCTTAAACCAGAAATGTCTTCGAGCAAACTAACGGCTTTCGAATGGGCCTTCTCGAGGTCGGCCTTGCGCTTTTCAATCACGGTTAATTGCTGATCGATGTTGCTTTTTTGCTGGTCGATTTCCTTCTCTTTTCGCTTGGAGGTTTCCAATTGCTTGGCGAGCTGCTTCTCTTTGTTTTTTACGCGATCTTCGGCAGACTGCAGGTTTCGATTTTTTTCTTTGACCTCGTTGTTGTGCTTTTCTTTGAGGGACAGAAATTTTTCCTTCGCCTGGATCATCTTTTTCTCCTTGATGGTTTCGGCTTTTTCTTCGGCCTCCTGAACGATGCGCTCCGCCCGTTTGTTGAGCACGCGATTGAGTACAAAATACCCTACAATGACACCCACAGCCAAGCCAGCGATGGCGGCGATGACGATGACCAATAATGATTCTTCCATAATTCTATTTTATAATAGGAAGATTCAGATGAATGAAATTATGAATTGGGTTCGTTGAGCGCTTTATTCAATTGAGCTTGAATGGCAACCAAGGCTTCTTCCGTTGCTTTATCTTCGGTTTTTAGGCCTTGTTTCATGTTCTGAGTGGCCAACTGAAGGGCCGTCATGGCCAACAAGTCTTGCTTATCCCGAACGGCGTAATTCTCTTGGAAAGTTTTTAATGACTCCTCAATCTTACGCGCCGCTAAACGAATGGACTCCTCTTCTTCTCTTCGAATCGTCAAGGGGTACATCCTTCCGGCAATGTTCAATTTTATGGATAAATCACTCATTCTAAGCTGCTGCTCATTTATTGATTAATGCTACGCATTTGTCGATCTCACGAACCAATTCATTGATTTTCAACTTCGCACTGGTGCGATCAGCTGAGTCTTCCAATGATTTAGCTATGGCTTGAGTTTTATTTTTCTCCTTCAAAGCGTCAATGGATCGATCGCGTTCGGCAATTCCTGCCTTCAGCTCATCGTTTTCCACCTTCATCGCCTCCACCTTTGATTGCAACGCATTCCTGTCTTCAACAAGGCGTTCCAATTTCAATTGTATGTCGGCAATAAGGTCTTTCACTTCGAATTATTTTCAAACCAAAACAAAAATAGGAATGTTCCTCTAAGATGAACGAAGGATTTTCAGCTTTTATTCAATGCTTTTGGTGAATTGTTTTAAAAGTCTGAATTTCAAAATGTTGTAACCACTATTTTTTTACTAGAATGAATGCCCACGAGTGCAAATAAAAGCGAAGCTGTAAGTTGATGAATTTATCCCAATCTAATCCTAACCCCTCCGCGTCAGCGCCTAAACCCTTGCGCCAGCAACTCAACCGGCGCAGCCCATCAACGAACTTCAGTTCAAGCGAAAGATAAATGGCCAACATCTTTGTCCCTATTGCTCAACTGTCGTCTTGACGAATGTTTCCTACACCCCCCCGCGCCAGCGCCTAAACCCTTGCGCCAGCAACTCAACCGGCGCAGCCCATCAACCAAATTGTCATTTCCTAGGACTAAATCGTGTTTTTGACATTCCATCCTTGACATTTTTCACATCACCCAGAAAACCCACAGACATTGCTCTTGTATCTTCGTTCCATGAGAAGAGGGGTACTTGGACTGATTTTGATATGCTTACTACTTGGCGCAAAGGTGATCGAACGCGATAGGAATGATTTCCGGTCACCACTCGATATTCCTTTGAACCTGTCTGGCAATTTTGGCGAATTTCGTTCCAACCACTTTCACACGGGAATTGATATCAAGACTCAAGGACGAACGGGCTTGGACGTTTTTGCTTGCGCGGATGGATATGTTTCACGCATCAAAATTTCGCCTTACGGTTACGGAAATGCACTTTACATTACCCACCCCAACGGATACACCACGGTTTACGCTCATTTGGATTCCTTCAAGCCAGAGATTGCTGAATTTCTGCAAGAGGCGCAGTACAAGTTTGAGTCTTTTCAAATTGATTTGCATCCTGGGGAATACCAACTTCCGGTGAAAAAGGGAGAGGTTATCGCTCAATCTGGAAACAGCGGATCCAGTGGCGGACCCCATCTCCATTTTGAGATTCGAGAAACCGATACCGAATTTCCTGTGAATCCCCTTTTGTGGAATTTTGAGGTGGCCGATACGCGCGCTCCTTTGATTTACGAGCTTTCGGTGTATCCTGAAGGCGAACATGCATCGGTGCAAGGCGCTTACGGTCCGCTGCGCATTTCAACCAAAAATACTTCGGGAAAATGCCGATTGAACTACGATGGTCCCATCAAAGTAGCTGGCGAGGTGAGTTTGGGCATCCATACCCTCGATTTTTTGAACAACAATGCCAATAAATGTGGGATTTTTGAAATGGTGGTGCGCTTGAACGATAGCCTTTATTATTTGCAGCGAATGGACCAGCTCGACTTCTCCAAAGGGCGAATGATGAACGCTCACCTCGATTATACGGCCTACAAACAAGATCGAAAGTCCATTCACCGAGCGCTTCAACTTCCCGCCAACCGCCTACCCATTTACAAAACCATTCAAGGTTCGGGGAAGATACATTTGGAAGAAGGTGAGCGTGTGAATGTGGAGATGATTGCCCGAGATGTGCACGGAAATGAATCCTCCCTTCATTTTGAACTTTTGGGAGATAAAGTCACGCCCAAAAATGAGGAAACTCCACGCGACTCCACCCTCAAGCATTTCAAGTACAATCAAGTAAATGCGCTTCGAACGCCCAATTGCAATCTCTTTGTGCCCGAAAACCGATTGTATGAAGATGCATGGATGAGCATTGAGGAAACCGACAGCGCTTACAACGCATTTGGTGGTCGGTACAAGGTGGGGAATGAATTGGTGCCTTTGGACGATTATGTGATCATCAAACTCAAAGCTCCGAAATTGGATTCAAGTCTTCGTTCTAAGCTCACGGTAATCAGCAGCAACGAGCAAGAGCGAAGGGTTCGTGCAATTGGTGGTGAAGAGAAGATGGGTTGGGTGAGTGTGCGTCACAAGTACTTTGGATATTTTCATCTTGACATCGACACTACTCCTCCCAGCATTCGAGCCTTGGATTCATCCAAAGAAGTGTTCACCAAAGGAAGCTTCAATTTACGCGTTACCGACGATCTTTCTGGGATTCAAAAGTTCAACGCTTACTACAATGGAAAATGGGTACTCATGAAATATGATCCCAAAAGAAACTACATGTGGGGAGATTTTAAAAATTTCCTTGATGCGAATGCCGATCAACACGAGTTGAAAGTGGTGGTGGAAGATGAGCGGGGGAATGTAGGGGTGTGGTCTGCATTTGAAGACTGAGGTTGGATGGATTTTCCATTTGTTCATTGGGTGATGAGAAGGGCATAGCAATTTTCTTTTCTACATGATGCTCAAGGGTCTTGCAATTAGTAATGTTGCGCCCTTTCTAAAGTGTACACACCATCGAATTTGCTAAACCGCAGGTAAATGAAGCATCGATTTGTCTTACGCCCCTTATTATTGCGTCAATCCATGACCAGTTTTCCCTTTAAATGCATGCCATGAATGGAGTTTAGCTGAAAGTAGTATAGTCCATCTTCTAATTTCCCTCTTTCAATCATAACTTGATTAGTAGTGATGTTAGGGATTGATTTGACCACTTCTCCTTGAGAATTGAATAGGATTAAGGTATAATTTTCGTTCGATAAATTCTCAAATTCTAGGGTAGCTGAACCGCTTGCTGGGTTCGGGTAAATAAGGTAATTCTTCGATCCTTTTATTTCATCGATTCCGGTGGGACACGCAATGAAGCTATTGTGATAATCATATCCTGTTATGAAATTGGGCAATCCAAAGGATGTAAATTGACCTCCCAGGTAAATTGCCGAATCAACATAGTTACATGCAACTCCGATAGCATTAGGCAGTTCAATTCTGCTGATATAAGATTTCCCTGTTCTTGAGATGTAGATTTTACCATCAGGCCCAAGTTGGTGATGTCGCCAACTGTCAGGCCCATTCTGGATCAAATAGGTTTTGGACATGATGATCTCGGAAAGATCTCCTGCGTTGAGGTCGTATTGAAAAAGTTCACCAAAGCCAATCGTAGAAAAATAGAGTTTGGAATTATCAGGGGAGAATGACGCTCCAAATTCTCTGCCCCCGGTTGAAAGGGTTTGTTCATTTGAAACTAGTCCTGTAGATGCATCAAAGTCGAGCAATAATGTTTTACCGAAGGATTGTGCATTGGGCATAACGTAAGCGAGTTTTTGTCCGTTTGGAGAGGCAGTCAACTGTCCACCCCAGCCTTGAAGATCAATCGTTCCCGTTGGCGAGACAACGGTATCCGTTATTCCAGTGCTCGTTAATCGCAATGCATAAAACTCATCTGAATTGAACTTGTGCGTAAGTACCCAATAATCCGTTCCGTTGGCATGTTTGATACAGGCTAGTTTTTCTGACACATTATCAACCAACAGGGTGTTTTTTGAAGCCGGTAAGATATCCCCCTTATTGTCGTTAAGACACATGTCTACAATTGAGTATCTCAATCCGTTTTGGTAATTGTTTTCGTAGGCATCTGTAGTGAAAACATAAAAGTATCGCTCACTATTTGGTTGTGGGACGATAATACTGGATTGTGTAGAAGAGGAATGCCCCATCAAATCATTTCCGTTAGGCATAATTTCTTGCGAGTTGTCCCAAATTTTTTCCCCATTAGTATAAAATAATAGAGCGCCAGAACTGTCGCTTATGGATGAAGAACCTTCGTTCCATTCGTTGGGCAAAGGGAAATCCGTTTGTCCATCTAAAAGTGGAGTAGGGGGTACGTTGTTGAAGTCAAGACCTGCCTGGACTCCAAAGTACCAAATATTCCCTTGGTTTTGCGCGGAGGATGTCAAAACTGCTAGGATCGATATTGTTAAGATCAGGAATTTCATCATGTGTCGTTTTGGAGAGTAAGTATTGGCTCAAAGCGGCCGATAATGTTTTTCAGTTTTGCGTGATAAGGTGAAGGATTATCTTAAGCAGAAGGATTTAGCTGATTGAATTATTTCAGATAAACATAACTGCCCACAATGGAAGTTACTAAAAATTTGGTATAGACAAAATCAGCACCTAAAAGACTTGGCAGCAAGTTGGCAAATTGAGTTTTCATGTCTTGTGCTATCCGTTAACAACCCGCGAAAGCGGCTAAACAGTTGCGTAAGCAAGCTCAGCCGGCGAAGCCATTCAACCAAATTCCGATCTCGAGCAGTAAATTTGGACTTCGCTTCAAATCCGATAATTGGGTTGGTTGAACGAATAGGGACAATGGTTTTTCTTAAATCAATAAACCTCGTTTTCCACTTCTGAAATGACTAAATGATTTGCCCGATGGTATTCATTGGGAGAAACATTTTTCCACTATCTGGAAGCATTTCGAAGCCATATTTTCCATAGAAATTGGCGGCCCAATCGTTTATTGGATCCACAACAACTGCCATAGCACCAATGCTCTCCTCTGAGATTTTAAATGCCCTGAACAGAGCGTCAAGAAGAAGGTGTTCGCCCAAGCCTGTTTTTTTTTGGCTTAGATCTCGAGCTAATCTGCCCAATAAGATGACGGGTGCATTGTAATTTGTGGGAACCTTTCTACTGTACTTCTCAGGTATTGCTTCTCTGCCCAGACTTTCACTGCTGAGCGTGTAGTAACCTAAAACTTGATTATCCTTATTTGTTGCTACAAAGCAAATGGCCAGTTTCTTTTTTACATCCTGACTCGCTTGCTTTTGAAGATATTCGGTCAGGGACGCTTCTTCACATTCGAATGATGTACGATTGTGCGTTTTGTTGAGAATTGATATTTTGAAGATCGACACTACTTTTTAGTCTTGTATCTTCCTGCAGCCGCAATGAGATGTTCATTTGGTTTGTGCTCATTAAAGACAGCATCAAAAAAGATTTCTCGGTCTTTTTCAGAGGCGAGTATTCGATCTTCTTGAGCCAAAATAGCGTCCGCCTCTTTTTTTA
>CAZYPV010000096.1:0-9597 GCA_964649515.1 uncultured Comamonadaceae bacterium
GAAAAAATTCATGGGCAAAGTATTTGACGGTACCCATCGCAAGACGTTTCTCATAGACGAGGAGCAAAATGTTGTAGGGATCGTTGAAAAGGTGAAAGCGAAAATCCATAGCGACCAAGTTTTGGAAGGTTTCGGCTTGAAATAAGGCACATCTACAAAGTTTTATAAGTCGTTGACAAATTGATTCTGCTCCGTAAATAGATTACGATGCGAATCATCTACCTTTATCCAAAATAATTACGAATGGCTACGGATATCGCTAAAGAGAAAATGAAAGCGTTGCAATTGACGCTCGACAAAATTGAAAAAACATACGGTAAAGGCACCGTAATGAAACTAGGAGATGAAGCAGTCGAAAAGATTGATGTCATCCCAACAGGATCATTAACGCTGGACATCGCTTTGGGTGTAGGTGGCTTACCGAAAGGGAGAGTTGTTGAAATCTACGGACCTGAGTCTTCAGGTAAAACAACCCTCGCCATTCACGCCATTGCAGAAGCACAGAAACAAGGTGGAATTTGCGCCATTATTGATGCGGAGCATGCCTTCGACAAGTTTTATGCCTCTAACTTGAAAGTAGACATTGAGAACCTTTTGATTTCTCAACCGGACAATGGTGAGCAAGCACTTGAGATCGCAGATAACCTTATTCGCTCTGGAGCGGTTGATCTTTTGGTTGTGGACTCTGTGGCGGCGCTCACACCTCGCGCAGAGATCGAAGGAGAAATGTCTGACTCGCAAGTAGGTTTGCAGGCACGTTTGATGTCGAAAGCCCTGCGTAAACTCACATCGACCATCAGCAAAACGGGTTGCTGCTGTATCTTCATCAACCAATTGCGTGAAAAAATTGGGGTGATGTTTGGGAATCCTGAAACAACTACTGGTGGAAATGCATTGAAGTTTTATTCTTCGGTGCGTTTGGATATTAGAAGAAGTGCACAAATTAAAGATGGTGACCGCGTAATTGGAAACCGAACGAAGGTGAAGATCGTGAAGAACAAAGTGGCTCCTCCGTTTACACGTGCTGAATTCGATATCATGTACGGAATGGGAATTTCAAAAACCGGTGAAGTGCTTGATCTCGGTGTTGAGCAAGGCATTGTGAAGAAGAGCGGATCTTGGTTCTCTTACGGAGAGACGAAGTTGGGACAAGGTAGAGATGCCGTAAAACAACTTTTGGAAGACAATCCCGAACTTTTGGAAGAGCTGGAATTGAAAATTAAAGATGCACTTGAACCCGCAAAGGCTTAAGATGGTAATTAATACATAATCCTTGATGAAAAGTCTCACCCTCCTCGTGAGACTTTTCTATTTTTATACCATGCAAAAGTCAGTTTACTTTTTGGTCTTTTTGAGTCTCGCACTCTTTGCTTGTGAAGACCCTGTATCACACAACGAAACGAGTCAGGAAAAACAGCTTTCCCCGCTCGACTCGTTGAATGAAGCCATTTTGGCCTCACCTCTAAAGGCAAGTCTTTACTTGGAACGGGGTAGTATTTATTTCAATGAAGGTTTGCCTGGAAAAGCGTTGTTGGATTTTGAACAAGCCATTGAAATAGATCCAAGCAACGACAGAGCGATCTTTAAAAAGGGAGAACTCCTATATGCCAATACCCAGTACAAAGAGGCCATGCTTGAATACCAACGTTGTCTTGAGATCAACCCCGAAAATGTGGATTGTTTGCTGAAAAGCGCAGAAATGAACATTCATCTTCAGCAATATGGGAAAGCGATTGACGACATCAATACAGCTTTGAGGCTCGACGATCAACTTCCGCTGGCGTATTATATGAAAGGTCGCATCTATAAAGAAACGGGAGATTCATCCTTGGCCGTGAGTTCTTATCAAACCGCTGTTGAAGTGGACCCCAGTTATTACGAAGCATATATTGAAGCAGGCCTCCTCTATGCTCAGGCGGGAAGTGATCTTGCATTGGAGTATTTCAATACCGCCATGGACCTGAAGCCTCAAAGCGTTGAGGCCAAATATGCTACAGCCTACTTTCTTCAGGAGTCTTACAAAAAAGATACTGCACGCGTTTCCCAAGCCAAAGCCCTGTATCAAGAGATTCTTGAAATCGATCCGAACAACGCGGCGGCGGCATTTAACCAAGGGTACATTGAGCTGGAGTTCCGAATGAATTACCGAAAGGCCTTGGAGCATTTTTCGCTTGCTATTGAACTTTTCCCTCAGTATTATCAAGCTTTTTACAATCGGGGCTTGTGCCATGAAAGCTTGGACGAAAGGAATTTAGCACTGGCCGATTATGACCAAGCCTTGTCCATCGAACCTACCTACACGCCCGCCGCTCTCGGAAAAGGTCGGATTTTAGATGGGGAATGAGCCTGTTTAAAAGAATTCTTGTGAATCCTTATCCAAACGGACGGTAAGGCACTTTGAAATCTGTTTCTCCATTTTCGTGAAACAAGAAAGGAATGGTGAGCACCACACATTTGAATCGGATTTGATCATTTTCATCCCGAACCGTCATGAACAACTGAATGGTGACATTGGGAAAAAATGCATCTGCCTGAACATCCAATACAGCATATCCTGAAGTAGGGTCTGTATTCAACAAACGGTGTTCCCGCTCCTCCACAATCGCAATTTCATTCCGACCTTCACGATCCCACTTGTAACCTGGAGGTAGTTGAATGTCGATGGCTATTTCATTGCGCTCATTGTATTCGATGGAAAGTTCTTCGAGGTATTCAAAATGCTTCAGGGAATATCCATCAGCCCCCATAAAAATGAACTTGTAATCGCTCAACTTGATGGTGGACGTTTTGGGTTTCTTTGTATTGACGCGGCGAAGTAATCCGTTGAATTGATCCAGCACAATGAGTTCATTACCCAGCATGCACATGTCAACCGGGTTCCAAAACCTGGATTTGTTCTTTTTTCCATCAGCCGTGCCGCTCTCGCCAGTGGAGCTTCCGACATAAACACTGGGCTTTTGACCCACATTTTCCCGAAGGATGCAATTTTTGTCGGCATCGAGATAAAAAGTAGCGTTTGCATAACGCAATACTTGATCAATATGCACGTCCAAAGCATGGAGTTCAGCACCTAAGGAATCGGTGCGCACTTCTCCTGTTTTCGGGTTGATGATTCTTTGGAGTCCTTTATCAGTATTGAGCACAACAACATTACCATCGGCGTCCAGGTACATCGAATTGATCGAAGCAAAGCTCGCTTCGCCTCCAGTTCCATCTTGGGTTTTGTAATCTCCGTTTCCAGCAAGGGGAACTGCCCGTTTGGTGAGCAGGTCCATTTTCCAAATTTGTCGGTCGCCCATCATGGCAATATATAGTTCATTGCCCTTGAGGATCACATCACAGGGTTGATCGATGGCCAAGGTAGTTCCATCAATTTGTTTTTGTGGGATTAAACTCTTGGAGCCCGACCCCAAAATGCTTTTCACCTCTCCCGTTTTAAAATCGACCGCTTTGATTTGGTGATTGAGCATATCGGCCACATAAAGCACATTGTTTTCTTCATCGAAAGCCATGCCTGCTGGTCGGTTAAAACGAGCTACGGCAAAGCGACCATCAACATTTCCTTTTGCTCCCTGACCTACAGTTTCGATCACCCTTCCATCATCAGACACCACGATGATTTGTTGTTTTCGCGCATCGGCAATAAAGAGTCGGCCTCTGCGATTATCGGCACAAATGCTCACGGGAAGATCGAAAAGACCGTCAATACGGGGAGTTTCATTGAATAGTTCATTCACATTGGGGACGGTGCTCAAAGCGGGGTTTCGGTCATTGGCCGTGATGCTGTCCATCAGTGCAGGCAGGAATCGGTTTTCATCAAAAATGGATTGCGCCCGAAAGAACTGTCCGTTTTGTGATAGACAGATGTAGCTTCCGTACTCATCAAGGACGTAGGGTTTCAAACTCGACAAATCATCCAAAACAGCCACCGGGTGATGAATGTCGTTGATCTCAATCAGTCGGGACACCCATTCTTCGTTGTGGGCGTTGGGAAGATCTCCTCTAAGCACAGAGACCACAAAGAGCTGTCGGCGTTCCTTGGCCATGGTTTTCACCTCTTCCAAAGCCAAATCTCCTTGCAATGAAGACGGGTCCCAAAAATGAATGATGAGCATTTTTTTCTTCACGTCCAAGGTATTAAAGCTTTGGCGTGAATTGTACCACTCGGCGGATTTGGGGATAAAAACGCTCTTATCTTGAGCAATTTCTCGTAGCACATCTTTATCTCTTTGTCCGAAAGCTAGGCACGGCGCAAGGAGCATGAGGAGGACAATGTATTTCATAGTATTTTGAATGGCTTCTAGGGCTGATTGGCACAGGGCAAAAACTGTTCCACCGTGAAAATAAAAATTATTGAAACAGTAGGGACAAAAAAAGACCGGTGAATGACCGGTCTTCTTGATATACTTTATCGCAGTGCTTATTTCACCTTGTCGACAATTGCTTTGAACGCTTGCGGGTGGTTCATGGCCAAATCTGCCAAAACCTTTCTGTTCAACTCAATGCCATTTGCGTGAACGGCTCCCATGAATTGAGAGTAAGACATTCCGTGTTGTCTTGCACCGGCGTTGATTCTTGTGATCCAAAGGCGTCTGAACTGACGTTTTCTTTGTTTTCTACCAACGTAGGCATATTGCATCCCTTTTTCAACGGCATTTTTTGCAACTGTCCATACGTTTTTACGGGCACCATAGTACCCTTTAGCCATTTTCAGAATTCTTTTTCTTCTGGCTCTTGATGCTACTGCATTGTTACTTCTAGGCATCTTTCATTTGTTTTGACGGCAAGTGCTCGCGAGGCGAGTCTTTAGACTTACAATCGGGTTAAACTGACCAATTAATTAATTACGCGCAGAGTTGGGTTTTGATGTTTTTCACATCAGCCTTATCTACGGTTGTTGAGTGGGTAAGATTACGCTTCTGCTTTGTACCCTTCTTTGTCAAGATGTGGCTTTTAAAAGCATGCTTGCGCTTGATCTTCCCTGTACCAGTGAACTTGAATCGCTTCTTAGCACTGGATTTTGTTTTCATCTTCGGCATCGCCCTGATTATTTATTGATTATACTTTCTTTTTGGGGTTGATCATCATGGTCATCCGCTTACCTTCCAGTTTCGGCATTTGTTCCACAATTCCAACCTCTTCTAATTCGGTTGCAAATTTCAGTAAGAGAATCTCTCCTCTTTCTTTAAATACGATGGTCCGACCTTTAAAAAACACGTAGGCCTTCACTTTAGAGCCTTCTTCCAAGAACTTCTGAGCATGCTTCAATTTGAATTGAAAATCATGGTCATCGGTATTTGGACCGAAGCGGATCTCTTTAATGACTACCTTACTCTGTTTCGCCTTGAGCTCCTTTTGCTTTTTCTTTTGCATGTACAAGAACTTCTTGTAGTCAATGATCTTGCAAACGGGAGGATCTGCTTTTGGAGAAATCTCCACCAAATCCAATTCACGCTCTTCGGCCAATTTCAAGGCATCTTCAATGGAATATACATCACTCTCAACATTTTCTCCCACTACACGAACTCGTCGTGCGGTGATCTTTCTGTTGATCTTGTGTTCATCTTCCTTTCGGACCCTTCCTTTAAAGGAAGTTTTTTTTCTTCGTATTGCTATGACTCTAAATTATTAGTTTTACTGTTGTTCTAAGAGTTCTTTGATCTCACTTTGAATGAGTTCTACGAACGCTTTTGGTTCCAAAGACCCAAGATCTCCTTCCCCTTGTTTTCTCACAGACACTGTTCGCGATTCGGCTTCTTTTTCCCCTACAATCAACATGTATGGGACTTTTTCCACCTCTGTATCACGAATTTTCTTGCCAATCTTCTCGGCTCGCTCGTCTACGAGGGCGCGAATATCGTAATTTTCAAGCACTTCTGAAAGCTCCTGTGCATATTCGTGAAATTTCTCACTGATTGGAAGAATTCGAACTTGCTCTGGCGTGAGCCAAATGGGGAATTTTCCCGCGCAGTGTTCGATGAGAATGGCAACAAAACGTTCCATACTTCCAAAGGGAGCCCGGTGGATCATCACTGGACGGTGCTTTTCATTGTCTGCACCTACGTAATCGAGTTCAAAGCGCTCTGGGAGGTTGTAATCAATTTGAACGGTACCTAGTTGCCACTTTCGACCGATGGCGTCGCGCACCATGAAGTCGAGCTTTGGTCCGTAAAACGCTGCTTCACCCAATTCTACAACAGTATTCAAGCCCTTTTCGTTGGCAATTTCAGCAATGGCTTTTTCTGCTTTGTCCCAATTCTCGGAGGAACCGATGTACTTCTTTGGATTTTCAGGATCGCGCAAAGAGACTTGAGCTACGTAATCTTTGAAGTCCAGTGTTTTAAAAATATAGAGTACAAGGTCAATCACCTTACCCACTTCTTCCTTCACTTGATCTACCGTACAGAAGATGTGCGCATCGTCTTGAGTGAACCCTCGAACACGCGTTAAACCATGAAGTTCACCACTTTGCTCATAACGGTACACCGTGCCAAATTCTGCATAACGAATGGGCAAATCTCGGTAAGAACGTGGTCTGGATTTATAGATTTCACAATGGTGTGGGCAATTCATTGGTTTCAGCAAATACACCTCTCCTTCGGCAGGTGTTTCGATGGGCTGAAATGAATCCGCACCGTATTTCTCGTAGTGACCGGAAGTCACGTAAAGCTCTTTATTCGCGATATGAGGTGTAATCACCGGTTCGTACCCTGCTTTGCGCTGAGCCTTTTTCAAGAAGTCTTCCAAGCGAGCTCTCAGCGCGGCACCTTTTGGCAACCACAATGGCAGACCTTGACCTACCTTCTCAGAAAAGTGGAACAAATCGAGTTCTTTACCCAGTTTTCGGTGATCTCGCTTCTTCGCCTCTTCCAAAAGTTCCAAGTACTCATTCAACTGAGCGGCTTTTGGGAAAGTAATTCCATACACCCGCGTCAATTGCTTGTTTTTTTCGTCTCCCTTCCAGTATGCTCCTGCAATGCTCATCAATTTAATGGCTTTGATTTTCCCCGTATCGGGGATGTGTGGTCCACGACAGAGATCAGTGAACGTTCCTTGGGTGTAGAAAGAAATGGTACCATCTTCCAAGTTGGAAAGAAGATCGAGCTTGTATTCGTCGTTTTTCTCTTCAAAATAAGCAATGGCCTCTGCTTTGGAAACCTCTTTTCGAATGAACGGATTTTTTTGCTTGGCGAGCTCTTTCATCTTTTGCTCCACCTTGGGAAGATCTTTATCAGAAAAAGCAATATCACCGAAGTCCACATCGTAATAGAAGCCGTTTTCGATGGGCGGACCCACCCAGAATTTCACTCCAGGATAGAGCAACTCCAAAGCCTCGGCCATGAGGTGGGCGGAAGAGTGCCACATGGTGGATTTACCCTCATCAGAATCGAAGGTGTGTAATTTGAGCGTTGCGTCTTGTTCGATGGGGCGTTGTGGGTCTACCACTTCACCGTTCACCTCGGCGGCAAGTACGTTTCGGGCTAGTCCTTCACTGATTGACATCGCAACGTCGAGGGAACTTGATCCATGTTCCATTTCGCGAATCGATCCGTCTGGTAGGGTAATTTTTATCATTTCTTTGGCTTTCACAAGGGGCCAAAGATAAGCATTTCAATGGCAAAACAGCCCTTAATCTTTGCTGAGAATGCATGAGTAAACACGGAGCAATGAAAACCGCTGGCGCTTGATCGAAAACCAATGGCAGTAGCGGTTTCAAGAAGAATAGGAGCTTTAAAAGGTACGTTTTAAAAGAAAACAATCTCATGAAAAAAATCACTTTAAGCTTCTTTGCTCTTGTGTTCGTTACAGCACAATTGAGCGCTCAGGAAAAAGATCTCCGACCATCATTGGATATCTTTCTTCAACATCTTCAGAATGAAATTGACACCCAAGAGGCACCTCATCTTGTGGCTTATTTTTCCAATTGTGTGAACAGTAATTTGAACGGCAGTGAAGTGAATTACGACCCTGAAGTTCTTCTCTCGTCGAGTGGCTTTGATTCTGCAGCTTTTTCAAGATCGCTACAAGGCTTCCAACTCATTCCCGAACGCGATGATGGAGAGCTTTGTTTTGAAAACACTTTAAACCCTTTGTTGAGTGAACAGCGCTTTTTGATGGTGAAAACCAGCGCCTTGAATTTAAGGAAGGCACCCAGTTTGAATTCAACGGTGCTCGCGCGATTGGACGAGGGGGTATATGCAGGGCACATTGATCCCCACTTGCCCCAACTTATGGATGAGCAACGAGGGTTGCTTTGGGTGCCTGTGCGCATTGAGATCCCTAGTATGGGGTGGGTTTCTGCTTACACCGTTCAGCAATACATCCAAGCCATGGGACCCAGTACTGGTTTAAAAATTCGTGTTGCTTACACCCAACTCGGATGGAAAATCATTTCTGTTGATCGAGCAATGCTCACTTCGGAGAACGCACTTTCGTCCATTCCTTAATGTGCCAGTGGGTTGTGACCGTACAAATGTGGTTTTCCTCTTTGTCGTGAACCTGAATATCACAACTTAATGCTGCTACTCCCTCCTCCTTTAACGCTCGGATCACGCTTGATTCGAGCGTTTCTTCTGTCATCCCAAAACGGGCAACAGCGTCCATTTTCGCTTGATAGAAATACTGTACATCCATGCTTTTCATGATGAGTCGGTACTTCTTCACACCGAGGTGCTGCAGCAAAACGAGTCCGCTACAATACTCCGCCCCCGTAGCAAGGACACAGGCGTGCAATCCGTTGAGGTGATTTTTATTTTTGCGGATGAAGGGAATGAGCACTTGCGTATCGTCCGTCTCCAATTTCACCACCTTCAAACGGTGAGGATGATTGAAAGGAATCATTCGATGCAAGAGGAAGTTGAGCTTTTTGAGTTGAAAGCTTGAATTTCTGGCTTTTTCGAAAAGTGCTTCGGGACTGACCATTATTGCGCAGAACTTTTATCTAGCACAATCTTGGCCAAATTGGGTTTGAAGTATTGATCACTTTTGAGAATCTTACCGTCTTCACGATAGATGGGTTTGCCGTTTTTATCCAGTTTGGACATGTTGCTTCGTTGAATCTCTTCAAACACCTCAACAATTTTGTGCTGAAGTCCGTGCTTCAATATGGTTCCGCACAGAATGTACAATTGATCTCCGAGGGCGTCGGCCACCTCTACCACATCTCCGTTTAGCGCTGCTTCGAGGTATTCTTCGTTTTCTTCGTGCATGAGTCGATGACGAAGTTCTATTTGTTCTTTGGGAATATCGGCTTGAGGTTCGTTTCCGTTTTCGATTCCAAAAGCATCATGGAATTTCCTAACGTGATCAATGATTTCTTCCATCTTCGTTGTTCTTTAGTAATGATCGAAGATGAGGAATTTTGGAGGTCTTGAAAAGGTCTGGGCAGCCAAGTTATTCAAGTTTTTTCACCAAGACTACGCACAAGATTGGCATTGTTGCATGCTCGCGTCAAGCACAAAAAAGCCCTCTTGTGTTGCTATCAAGAGGGCCTCTTAACCAAATAAACTAAAACTCGTCACCAATGCCTTTAGGGTGGATTCAGTGACATCTATCAATGAAAAAAAACCAGTTTGCTTTTAAGCTTTTGGGCTTGGT
>CAZYPV010000097.1:0-9483 GCA_964649515.1 uncultured Comamonadaceae bacterium
TTTTGATTGCAGAACAAGGAATGCCGATGAACGATTGCAGAAGTTTTAAGCGGCCTCAATTCAAAAGTCAGCAAGAGCAACCAAAAACCCCAAAACTCCATCAAAAAAAGAGCCTCCCCACTTTTCAGCGAGGAGGCCTTCTATCTAAACCTTAACAACAATGCAGTAGGAAATGCTACATCGTTCCCATCTTATAAACCAATTTGTACTTCAATCTGTTCAAAAACCAATACATAATTGGTACAATTACCAATGTGAGGAAGGTGGCAAAGGCCAAACCAAAGATGATGGCCCAACTCATTGGCTTCCAAAATACGTTGTTATCTCCACCAATGTAAATCTTTGGATCGTAGTCAACAACGAAGCTCACAAAGTCAATGTTCAAGCCAATCGCGAGCGGCAATAGTCCCAAAATGGTGGTGATGGCGGTAAGCAATACAGGACGAAGACGGGTTTTTCCACCCAAAACAATGGCTTCAACCACCTTACTCCACGGCAAGTGCTCCTTCTCTCCCATGCCTTCCTCTTCTCTCCATCGATCGCGGATCAAATTGGTGTAATCGATCAATACGATCGCGTTGTTCACCACAATTCCGGCGAGGGAGATGATTCCAATCATCGTCATCAAAATCACAAAGTCCATTCTAAAGATCACCAAGCCCAAGAACACTCCAATCAAACTAAACACCACGGAAAAACCAATGATGAAAGGCGTTGAAAGCGAGTTGAACTGCGCTACAATGATGAGGATGATCAAAAACAAGGCGATGAGCAATGCACTGGTCAAAAAGCTCATTTCTTTGGCTTGCTCTTCTTGCTGACCAGTGAACTCGTAAGAAATTCCTGCTGGCAATTCATAATCGGCCAATTTCTCTTTCAAAGTGGCCACAATTTCATTGGCGTTTGCTCCTTCAAGAACATTACTCGAAATGGTTATGACACGGTCCAAATCAATACGTTTCACCGCAGAAAAGGTATTTCGCTTCTCAAAACTGGCCACGGCAGAAATGGGCACTTGCTTGATTCTTCCGGTTGCTGGATCCCTGAAGGTGATTTTTTGATTCAACAAGGCGTCGGGATTGTTGCGGTATTCATCCTTGAAGCGAATGTTGATGGGGTAGTCATCTTCACCGTCTTTGTAGGTCGATACTTCTCTACCGAAAAGGGCCGTTCTGATGGCTGATCCCACTTGGGCCGTGGACAGTCCATATCTTCTCGCCTTAGCACGATCGATGATAACCGGCATCTCCGGCTTGTTTTTGTCCACATCCAACTTCAACTCCTCAATTCCAGGAACGTTTTGACGGTTGATAAAACGCTTTATGGCCGTTGCATGAACCATGAGTGAATCATAGTCTTCTCCTTTGATCTCAATATTGATTGGGGCTCCTTGTGGCGGACCAGATTCATTCTTCGAAACAACGATATCTGCATCAGAATAACTCTTCAATTCAGCACGCACGGCATTCAAAACATCGTTTGAACTGATGCCTTGACGCTCCTGGAACTTCACGAAAGAAACCGTAATTCTCGCCTTGTGTGGCGTATTGCTCAGCTGCACGCCTTGAGCGGGATCGCTGGTTCCGTTACCCACCTGTCCAATGACAGAATTGACAATGCTTCCCTTTGGCTCGCCCGATTCTTTATCAATCATTTGAAATTCTGGTCGCTCCACCACCTCAAACACTTTCGCTTCAATTTCTTGCGCTACTCGGTTGGTGGTTTCGATATCGGTTCCAATGGGTTTTTCAATGAACACGTTCAAATACTGTGGCTCATTCGCGGGGAAGAAATCTACCTTGGGCGGGAAGATGGCAAAAAGCACCAAGGAAACCACCAAAAGAGAACCGGTTCCCCAAAAGAACACATACGGTGAAGCGCCTTTGAGGGCATACTTCAAGAAGCGCTCGTACAGCTGCTCCAAAACAGGAAGAAAGCCATTTTGAAAGCGTCTCGTAGCAGGGTTGAGGAAAAATGCATTGAGCAAAACCAATATCCCAGCGATGAGGGTTAAGTTCCCGATGACTTTGATTCCTGTAATTTCACCCATCTGGCCCATCATCACGAAAATGAACCCAATGGCTACGGTAATCAGTCCGCTTTTCAAAGCTCTTTTCTTGTTGATGGCAGCTTCGCCAACTTTCATGAAAACGCTGGTAAGCACAGGGTTGATCACCAAGGCAACGAAGAGGGATGAGCTCAATACAATGATGAGCGTAATGGGAAGGTACTTCATGAAGGCTCCCATCATCCCCGGCCAAATTGCCAAAGGAATAAAGGCCGCTAGCGTAGTTGCTGTTGATGCAATAATGGGCCAAGCCACTTCTCCAACTCCGTATTTCGCAGCATCGTAGGGCGACATGCCTTCATCCATCAATCGGTAAATGTTCTCCACCACCACAATTCCATTGTCCACAAGCATTCCCAGCGCCAAAACGAGGGAGAAGAGCACCATTACGTTAAAGGTAATTCCCATGGCATTCAGGATCATAAAACTCATGAACATGCTCAAAGGAATGGCTACTCCAACAAAAAGGGCATTTCTCAAACCGAGGAAGAACAAAAGCACTCCCACAACGAGGATAACCCCGAAAATGATGCTGTTCTGAAGCTCTTCTACCTGTGTTCTTGTTTGATCAGACTGATCATTGGTGAGTGAAATGTTGAGGTCTGGAGGAAAGCTATTTGCTTCAGCGTCTGCTAAAATCGTGTTGATCTTATCCGAAGCTTCAATGAGGTTCTCTCCTGCTCGCTTGATGATGTCCAAGGTTACCACCGGCGCGCCATACTCACGAGCGTAGCTTTCTTTTTCTTCTTCAACAAAGTTCACCTCGGCGATGTCTCGAAGGTAAACCACATTCTGTTTTTCATTCTTGATGATGACGTTCTCAATTTCCTTCATGGAATTGAACTCGCCCACCACTTGAATGGATCTTCTGAAGTTATCCACTTCCAAATCACCACCCGCCATGCTCATGTTCTCATTGGCGATGGCTCCGGCAATGTCGTTAAAACTGATGTTCATGGCCTCGGCCTTGAGGTAGTCTACTTGAATTTCCACCTCTTTGTCCATCACCCCGCGGATGTCCACTTTCGAAATTTCCGGGAGATCTTCGATTTGGTCTTCGAGCAACTCCGCATACTTCTTGAGGTCGTCCAAAGAATATGGCCCCGAGAGGTTCACGTTCATCACGGGCATCAACTCCGAGAAGTTCATTTCAAAAACGTTGGGATCGGCTGGGAGGTCTTTCGGAAAATCTGCATCAGACATGGCGATGTCCACCTTGTCTTTCACCTTCCGAAGTGCTTCTGCCGGTGTTACATCAAAATCAAACTTCACTTGGATGGACGAATATCCCTCCACCGAAGATGAAACGATGTCGTCCACCCCAGTGATTCCGTTGAGTTCTTTTTCGAGCGGACGAGTGATGAGCTTTTCCATGTCGCTCGGTCCGTTCCCAGGATAAGCCGTTCCGATGTAAATCTCCGGCGTAATTACCTCTGGAAAAGACTCTTTAGGCACCGTTAAATAGGCACTAATACCAGCAAAAAGAATGATGGCTGTAATGACCCAAACGGTGGTTTTATTGTTCAGTGCTGCCGTGGAAAGTGCAAATGTTTTGAGTTTGCTCTTCTTCGCTTTGGGCAGGGAATCTTGTGTTTCTGTGTCTTTCATTACCACTAGTTTTTTGAATTTAGGAAGTAAGGCACTTCGCTAAAAAAGAAGAATTACTGAGCTGAACTCATTAATGCGCTTTGATCTTCCAAGCTTACTTTCTCACCATCAACCACTTTTCGTGCTCCCTTGGCTACTACTTTATCTCCAGCTTTCAAGCCAGATTCGATGAGGGTACTGGATTGATAACTCGGTCCGCTGCTCACAAAGGTTTTCTTCACTTCAAATGAAGACCCCGAAGGAATGAGGGTATAGACATAGCTTCTGCCTTCAAAATCTTCTTGAATCATGGAGCTGGGGATGGTGATCACTGAATCTCTAAGGATATCGTTGATTTCCAAAGCAGCATACATGTTGGGTTTTAGGGAAGCCGATTCGTCCAATGCCACGGTGATTTCAAAGGTTCTGTTTTCGGGGTTGATGAATTGTCCCACACGGTCGATTTGGCTTTTCAAGGTGTCCACGCCGGGAACAATGACATTCACGCGCATGCCTTCCTTCACACTTCCAGCGTAATTCTCGCTCACGTCTGCTTTGAGGTACATTTTGTTCAAGCTCACCACTCGCGCTACGTGCATCATGGGTGAAGCCATTTCGCCCACCTTAGGCACGATTTCGTCCACAATTCCAGAAAATGGAGCCGTCACCATTCCCATGCCTGCTTGGCGGTTAAGGGTAGCCAAGGTGGCCTCTAGGCTTTCTTTTCGATTTTTAGCTTCTAAGTACTGCACTTCAGAGCCAATTTTTTGTTCCCACAGACGTTCTTGGCGCTCGAAGATGTCTTTGGCCAATTCATAGCTGGTTTGTACTTCGTTGATGTTGCGTTGAATCAACTCCGTGTCGAGGCTCACCAAGCGCTGACCCTTGCTTACGTTTTGTCCTTCCACCACATGGATTTGCTTAACGATTCCTTGGGTTTCAGGGAAAACCAATGCATTTTGATCGGTTTCGACGTTTCCTTGAACGGTGAAATAGTGCTTGAAAGTAGCCGGTTGAAGTTCCAAGGCGCTTACCATCACCATGTCTTCGCTCCCGGTGAGTTCCAAAAGCTGGTTTTCGAGTTGCTTAATTTCTGCATTGATCTCTGCACTCAATCCGAGTAGAGAGTCTTTTTTTGCTTGAAGTTGCGCAAGATCTTCATTCACTTCAGGAGAAGAACACGCTCCTAACAATAGAGCGGTTGCAAGCGCAAAAAATACGGGTATTGTTAACTTGAGTTTCATGGTCTAGAGATTACTAAGTGCTTTGTTCAAGCGGGTTTTGGCATTTAATAGTTGGAGTGTTGCAGCAACGGCATTGCCTTGGGCATTGAGCCATTGGTTTTGCGCTTGCGTGAGGTCGAAACTGCCCACAATTCCTTCGCGGTATTTCGTTTGGGTTTTGGCATAAATTCGATCTGCGAGCTCAAGACTTTCTTTTTGAATGCGTTCATTCTCAAGCGCATTGAGATATTCACTTCGGGCAGCTGCGTATTCTAACTCTGCAGCGGCGGCTACTTGTTTCAAGCCAAGCTCAGCCCTTTCTTGCTCAATCTTTGCTTTTTCAATGGAGTGAACCCTTCCCAATCCGGTAAAGAGGGGAATGGTCATCTGTACTCCCCAAAGTTGAATGGGGTACCATTTCTCATTGAAATCGAAAAAGTTGAACTCATCCCTTTGCGCATTTCGTTGGTAGTTGTAAAAAGCACCAATGCTTGGCAGCGCCTTCGCCTTTTCGTTTTTCATTCCCAACTCACTAATCTTCACGAAGGTGGACTGCACTTTATAATCCAAGTTGTTTTGGAGCGAAAAGGATTCAGAGAGCGGGTCAGTAGCGCTTTTTCCGCTTAATGACTCTATACTATCCGTCAGTTCAAGTGCTGTTTCCATGGGCATCCCAAGTTGAAATTTCAACATGTCGAGTGCAATTTCACTTTGCTGCTGTGCATAGTTGATTCTCGCATCGAGATCTGCCAAAGTGAGCTGCAATTGATCTGCATCTTGTTCTTCAACAAACCCATTTTCCAAGAGTGCCTTGGTTTCTTCCACGCTTTGCTCAAGAACTTCGCGAGAAGCGGTGAGCAAACGCAAGTTTTCGCGGGCGATCAACACGGTATGATAAGCTTCGGCAACGGCAGCTTTGGTTTGCATGATGCTTTGGTCCAGTGCTCCTTTCTTGGCTTCGGCGTAAGTTTTGGAAGCTTGAAGACCCACGATGTAAGACCCATCAAAAATGAGTTGCGAAACGGAAATTCCGGCGGTACTTGTTTGTGTTGCACCAAATTGAAACTCAGAGATGGCGTCGGGATCTGCCGTTGGAGCATCTAAATTGACCCCCGTTTCTTGAGCTACTCCCACCAAAAAATCAGTGATGTATGCCGGAAAACCGAAGGCATCTGCCGGAGCAACTTGTGTTGGAATGTCAATGTAGTTGTTGTAATCAAGGGTGGCTTGCACTTGTGGTAAACCGATTGCCCTAATTTCTTTGATTTCTCTTTCCGCTACACGCACATCCATTTCCGCGTATTGGACGGAATACGCGTGCTCTAGCGCATAGTTTTTGGCCTCTTCCAAGCTCATTTCGACTTGCTGGCCTTGTGCCAAAGCAACCCAAATGCAGAGCTTGAAGGTGAGAATTAATCGAGTCATGAGTATGATTTAAGTGTTGGTTTTTTGTTCGTTAACTTTTTTGATCAGGTATTCCACTCCTTCAGAAGAGGCAATTCCTCGAATGTGATAGCGAAACACTTCGAGGTATTGATCGAGAATGCTCAAATCCATTTCCGGATTGTTTTTAAAATTGAAGATGGCATCGATATTATTGATGTATAGTGTCGCTATGAGCGTGGGGTCGAGGTCTTCTCGATAAAGGCCTTCTCGCTTTCCTTTTTCCAAGTTTCTTTTGACCACACCGTACGTCATTTCCTTTCGCGACTCCTTCATTTCTTTCCAGATTTCAGGATGGTACTTTTCCATGTCAAACATGATGGACGGATGGAGGGTCTTCAACATGCTGCTCAAAAACTTCATGATCTCGAAGTTTTCATCAATCGCATTCAGACCTTGTTTTTCAATTTCAGCAATAAACTCATCCTCAGCACCGCAATGCATGTCCATTCCTTTTCGAACGAGCTCCTTTTTATCCGAAACATACTTGTACAGGGTTTTTTTCGAAATGCCAAGGTGTCTGGCAATGTCGTCCATGTTCACGCTCTTTATGCCATACTGCATAAAGACTTCGGTTGCTTTTTGTATGATTTCAAGTTCTTTCGACTCCATGAGGAAGCAAAATTAAAACAATTTTCTCAATGGAAACGAAATTAATGTTAAATCGTTTCCTCAGGGTAAATGAAATTTCTTGGAAAGGCTTTTCCTCTGTGTAATCCAAGGCCTTATTCAGCTAATCCGTTTATTTTGAGCTACTTATTTTCGGTAGAAAGTGTTTTCGTCTTACCGCCTTTTCAAGCAACAAAAAAACCCAGAGCATTGTCTGGGTTCTTAATGTTAATGAGAGATTATTCGATGTTCTTGGTCAGAACTGCTCGTCAATGAGTCCATCGTCTACCAAGTTGGGGACGGTAACTTTTAACTTGGGCTCCATTTCCATGGCGCGTTTGATGGCAAAAATGGCCCCTTCGTTTCTCGCCCACGATCTACGCGCAATGCCGTTGTTCACATCCCAATGAAGCATGGCTTTCAAGCGACGATCAGCATCTGCACTTCCGTCGATCAGCATTCCAAAACCTCCGTTCATCACTTCACCCCAGCCTACGCCGCCGCCGTTGTGCAATGAAATCCAAGTGGCTCCTCGAAATCCATCACCCACAAAATTCTGCACGGCCATGTCAGCTGTAAATGCCGATCCGTCGTAAATATTACTGGTTTCTCTGTAGGGGCTGTCGGTTCCCGATACATCGTGATGATCGCGACCTAAGATGACGGGGCCACTCAATCTTCCATCGGCAATGGCATCGTTGAAAGCGGCGGCAATGCGCATTCTCCCTTCGGCATCGGCGTAAAGAATTCTCGCCTGAGATCCTACCACCATTTGATTTTCTTTTGCCCCTTTGATCCAAGTAATGTTGTCTTGCATTTGCTGACGAATTTCTTCTGGAGCTGTTTTCATCATTTCCTCCAAAACGTCGCAAGCAATTTGATCGGTCGTATCGAGATCTTCTGGCTTACCGCTAGCGCAAACCCATCTGAACGGACCAAAACCGTAATCAAAACACATGGGGCCCATGATGTCTTGCACATAGCTCGGGTATTTGAAGTGAATTCCGTCTTCGGCCATAATATCGGCTCCTGCTCGTGAGGCTTCTAGCAAGAAGGCGTTCCCGTAATCGAAAAAATAGGTTCCCTTTGCCGTGTGCGCATTGACGGCTGCTCCATGTCGGCGCAAACTGTCCTTCACAAAACCTTTGAATTTTTCGGGTTCATTGGCCATCATATCGTTGGCTTCTTCAAAACTCAAACCAGCAGGATAATAACCTCCAGCCCAAGGGTTGTGCAATGATGTTTGGTCTGATCCCAATTCTACGTACACTCCGTCTTTCAAAAACTGCTCCCACACGTCTACCACGTTTCCGAGGTAAGCGAACGAGATGACTTGTTTGTTCGCCTTCGCATATTGCACTTTACGGCTGAGTTCTTCGAGGTCAGTAATCACCTCATCTACCCATCCTTGTTCATGGCGTTTGTATGCTGCTGCAGGATTCACCTCTGCGGTAACGCTCACGCAACCGGCGATATTTCCCGCTTTGGGTTGCGCTCCACTCATGCCTCCGAGTCCGGCAGTTAAAAATAGTTTTCCTGCGATTCCTTCTCCGGGCTTACTGATTTTTCGTGCCGCGTTTAAGACAGTAATGGTGGTTCCGTGCACGATGCCTTGCGGACCGATATACATGTAAGAGCCGGCCGTCATTTGTCCATATTGGCTCACTCCCAAAGCATTGAATTTTTCCCAATCATCGGGCTTGCTGTAGTTGGGGATCACCATACCGTTGGTTACCACAACACGAGGAGCGTCTTTGTGTGATGGGAAGAGGCCCATGGGATGACCGCTGTACATGGCCAAGGTTTGCTCATCGGTCATTTCAGACAAGTACTTCATCGTAAGTCGGTACTGTGCCCAATTCTGGAAAACCGCTCCATTTCCACCGTAGGTAATGAGTTCGTGCGGGTGTTGTGCTACGGCATAGTCCAAATTGTTTTGGATCATCAGCATGATGGCTGCCGCTTGGGTAGATTTCGCCGGATAGTCGGAAATGGGTCTGGCCTTCATTTCGTATTGCGGACGGTAGCGGTACATGTAAATCCGGCCGTAGGTTTGCAATTCGTGTTTGAAGTCTTCGATTAACTCGGCGTGCTGTTCTTTTGGAAAGTATCGAAGGGCATTGCGGAGGGCCAATTTTTTGTCTTCTGCGCTGAGAATATCCTTCCTTTTTGGGGCGTGACTAACGCTGGGGTCGATGCTCACTCGTGGCGGAATAACGCTGGGTATTCCTTCCAAAATAGCAGCTTGAAATTCTGCTACACTCATTTCCTTCGTCATGGTTTCCATATCACTTAATGGTGTTTGTTTTTTTATCGTAGCCGTAAGGACAATGCTTGCAACCGCTCTTACAGCAATACCCTCTTTTCAGGTGGTATTTCTCCGTAAAAACGAGAAAGCCTTCTTCGCTCATATAGAAATCTTCGGGTTCAAGACTCCCTCTTTTGCCAAATCCACTTAGTCCCTCACTCATTGCTTTTCTTCCTTTATTCTGGAGTATAACAAGAAAGTGCAAAATAAGTTAAAAAAGGAAGGAGATAAAAGGGTGTAGAACT